>NZ_JBEXGX010000001.1:271068-626255 GCF_040607495.1 Streptomyces sp. NPDC005281
CACGACCGGTGACTTGACCGGCCCGGGCGCACGGCCGGTGACATGACAGGTCCGGCCCCGCCGCACAGCCCGTGACGCGGAGTGGGGGTGGCGTGGTGTCGCTGCCGCGCCGCGCCCACCTTCGTGTGGTGCAGCGCCCACCTTCGTGTGACATTGCGGGCGCCGCACCCGGGAGCCGTGTACGAGTTGGGAGTTTCGGTGGTCTCGTCCCTCTCGGGAGTTCGCTGTGCCTTCTGTCGCTTCCTCGGTCAATGTTCTCGCCCCGGTGCCGGGAGGCGGGGCATGCACGGAAGTGGCGGAGTACCGGCTCTCGTGGGAGGGCTACGGGTACACCGCGCGGGTCGCCCGGCACGGCTCCCCCCTCACCGAGCCGCTGCTGGTGCTCGGCGGGTCGGACCAGACGCGGTACTCCTGGATGCGGCACGAGCGGTGGCTCGGTGAACTCGGGACCGTCGTCACGGTGGATCTGCCCGGGTTCGGGGACGCGGACTTCCTGCCCGCCGAGCACGGCATCGACTTTCTGGCCGAGTGCGCGGGCCACATGCTGCGCGAGCTGAGGCTCGGCCCGGTGAACCTGTACGCGGGCTGCTACGGCGGAGCGGTCGGGCTCCGGCTCGCCCAGCGGTATCCGCACCTGCTGCGCCGGATCGCGGTGCAGGGGATGTCGGACCACATTCCGCGCTGGTTCGCCGAGGCGCTCGTGGGGTGGGTCGGGCTTCTGGAGCAGGGACGCGTCGAGGAGGTCGCCGAGGAGTTCGTACGGTGCTTCGTGCCGCCGCCGGGAGACCGCACCGTACGCAAGCACGCCGCGCTGACCCGGCTGATGTACCAGCAGTTCGCGGCGCAGACCCCGCGCGACGTCGCCGTGACGGTCGAGCGGAACCGGCGGCTGCTGGCCCACGAGTGGTACCGGCGGGCGCCCGTCCCCGCCGTCCCCTATCTCGTGTTCACCGGAGAGCACGACACCCTCACCACACCCGGCATGGTCCGCTCGGTCGCGGCGGACCTGCCGGGCGCGTGTTTCACCACCATCGCGGAGTCCGGCCATCTGGCCCATCTCCAGCGGCCCCGGGACTTCTGCGATCTGCTCGTCCGCTTCTTCCGCGACGGGCGGCCGCAGGACGCCGGCCTGGCGTACTGCGGTCCCTTCGAGCGGTTCTAGAGCGGCCGGGGGCTCAGCGCAGCTCCTCCGGGCACGGGGTTCCCCGGGGGAGCTGGTAGGGGGCCGCGAGCCGGTAGGTGCCCGGCTTCGGGGCGAGCAGCTCCGTCCAGGTGTCGCCCGCCGCGGTCTCCTCCGTCGGCATCAGACAGCCGTTGACGTTGTCGTACGTCCTCGGGGTGCCGTCCGTGCGGCGCTTCGACGCCTTCGTCTCCTGGGGCGCCTTGAGGCTCTTGCCCTTCTCGTCGACGACGCTCAGCCACGGCGAGTACGGGATACGGATGAGGATGCGGCCCGCCTCCTTCACCTCGATGGTCATCTCGCCCTGCTCGGCCAGGTCGACGACGGCGTGCGGCTCGGCGAGCGGGGTGGGGTCGGTGACGGTGAAGAGCTGCCAGTTGGCGTCGCCCCAGATCTGCCGGAGGTAGGGCATGCCCCGCTGGACGAGCTCGCGCTCGCGCTGGCCGCCGTCGCCGTCCGGTTCGCCCTTGGGCAGCACGACGTAACGGATGGCCCAGCGCTGGAGCCACTCGTGGTAGTTCGCGGAGTTGAGCGTGTCGTCGTAGAAGAGCGGGTTGCGCTCCATGTCGGCCTGCCGGTTCCAGCCCCGGGCGAGGTTCACATAGGGGGCGAGGGCGGACGCCTCGCGGTGCGAGCGGGCCGGAACCACCTCGACGCGGCCCTTCTCGGCGTCCGCCAGCTGGAGCTGGTGGACGAGCGGCGCCAGCTCGCGCGCCCAGGACGCCGCCGGGGTCGTGTGCACGATGTCGTCGACCGTCTTGACGCCGATCCATCCGGTGAACACGGCGAAGGAAAGGACGATGCCGTACCACTTCCGTGATTTCGGCGTGGTGAAGGGCAGCGCGGCGATCAGGGCGACGCCCCCGAACAGCATCGACAGCCGGGTGATGTTCGAGCCGATCTGGGAGCTGATCAGCCAGACGAGGAGCACGGAGAGGCCGTACACCCCCGCCGTGATCCGTACGGTCGTCCACGCCTTGGGGACCAGGAAGTACACCGAGGCGGCGGACGCGAACGGCAGGAGGACCGAGAAGAACGTCATCGGCTGGGTGCCGGAGAAGGGGAACAGCAGGGCCGAGAGCGCGACCACGACCGTCGGGGCTATGCCGAGGGCGTAGGCACCTGGCCGGCGCTTCTGGAGGAACAGGGCCACGGCCAGCAGGCCCACGAACAGTCCGGCGACCGGTGAGGCGGCCGTCGCGAGCGCGGCCAGCGGTGCCGCGCACAGGGCCTTCGCCCAGCGTTTGTAGCGCCAGCGGTGGGGCCAGCAGAAGACGACGGCGACCGCGCCGAGCGCGAACGCCGTGCCGAGCCCGTACGTCACCCGGCCCGAGATGGCGTTGCAGAGCAGCGCGAAGACGCCGGCGAGCGATGTCGCGACGGGGTTACGGACGGATCGGCTGCGGACGAGGATCAGCGTCAGCAGACCGGCCGAGACCGTCCCGGCGATCATCATCGTCGTCCGGACGCCGAGCACCGACATCAGATACGGCGACACCACGCTGTAGGAGACCGGGTGCATTCCGCCGTACCAGGCGAGGTTGTACGCCGAGTCCGGGTGCCGGCCGACGAACTCCGCCCACGCGTCCTGCGCCGCCAGGTCACCCCCACTGTTCGCGAACGTGAAGAACCACACGATGTGGAGCACGCCTGCGAAGACGGTGAGGAGAAGGACGGGGTAGCGGCGGACGAGGGCGAGCGGCGCGGCTCCGGCCGGCCCGGCCGGCTCCGTCCCGCCGGACTCCCCGGCGGCCCCGGCGCCCGGGTCGGTGTCCGCGACTACGTCACGGACCGCCTCACGGGTGCCTGCGTGCAGCGGTATTCGCGGGCCCGTTCCCTGGCCCGCGTCCGCGTCGTCGGCGTGTGTCGGCTCCGCTGTCGCCACTGCAAGGTTCTCCCGCTGTCCCGTTGTCCGTTCTGGGCCGGGACCCGCGGCTCGCGAGCAGCCCCGATTAGCGCGACGCTAGCACGCACTCCGCCGGACGGCCCCCGTGTGGGGCGCCGTCCGGCGGAGTGCGGTGCGGGTGCCGGCACCCGCCGTACGTCACCGATGCCTGCGCGCGTACGTCACCGGTGTGCGCGCCGGCTCAGCCGACGCGGGTCAGCTTCGCGCCGAAGCCGGGCTCGGCGAGGTCCGACTGGAGCGCGACGGGGATCCGCACGGCCTCGCTGGAACCGTCGCCGACCCTCAGCTCGCCGACGACCGTGCCCGCCTTGCCGGTGTGCGGGACGGCGGACGTGCCCTGGGCCATGCTCAGCCGGGTCTTCAGGCCGGGCCAGCCGACCGCGGTCATGTTCTTGGTGGCGACGACCGGGGTCCGCCCGCCGAGCTGGTCGTCCACGTAACCGACGACCTGGCCCTTCTTCACCACCGTGGCGGTGATCAGGCTCTTCTGGACCTTGTCGATCAGCTTCTGGCTGTTCTGGATCGCCAGGTGGAGGCTGTCCCAGACCTTGCCGGTGCCGGCGTTCTGGTTCATCACCGCGCCGTAGATCGTCTGCGTCTTGCCGTTCACGACCTTCGTCGCGGCCCACACCAGGTTGCCGCCCGCGGGCGTCGACGAACCGGTCTTCAGACCGATCACTCCGACCTGCTGCACCAGCAGGTCGTTGTTGTTGTAGATCGTGTTGGCCAGCCCCGGGATGTCCGCCTTGGCCATCCCGACGATGCTGCGGAACACGTCGTTCTTCATGACCTGCTTGGCCAGCTCGACCTGGTCCGTGGCGGTGCTGACCGTCGTCTTCTGGAGTCCGCTCGGGTCCGTGTACGTCGTGTTCGTCATGCCGAGGTCCTTGGCCGCGGCGTTCATCTTGGTGACGAAGCTCTTGCTGTCGGAGTCCCAGCGGGCCAGCAGCCGCGCCACGTTGTTGCCGGAGGGGATCATCAGCATCTGGAGCATCTGACGCTCGGTGAACTGCTGGCCCTTCGACAGCGCCGCCGTCGACTCGTCCGGGAGCTTCGACTCGTCCTCGGCCTGCTGGTCGACGGTGATCTTCTCGCCGTCCTCGTTCCCCTTCAGCGGGTGCTCCTGAAGGATCACGTACGCCGTCATGATCTTGGCGACGCTCGCCGTGGGCGAGGGGGTCTGCTTGCCGTCGGTCCCGAGACTGCCGACGCCGTCCACCTCGATCGCGGACTGTCCCTGACCGGGCCAGGGCAGGTCGAGGGTGCCGCCGCCGAACGTGTAGGTGCTGTCGGCGCTGAGCGCGAGAGCGGGAGCCGGCAGCGGACGGAAGGCCTGCGCGACTGCAAAGATCACCACGAGCAGCAGGACCAGCGGCGTCCAGATCTTGACCCGGCGCACGAGGGTGCGGACCGGGGTCTGCGGGGGCGGCGGGGTGTTCGTCAGCTCGGCGAGCAGGTCCAGCGGGGGCTTCGGCGGAAGCGGCAGCTGGGTGGTGCGCTCGGGGCCGACCTGCGGAATGGCCGCGGTGGCCGCCGCGGGCCTGTCCACAGGCTTCGGCGCGGACGCGGGCGCCGCGGTTCGCGCGGGCTTCGCGGCGGGCTCGGCTGCGGGCGCCGCGGTTCGCGCGGGCTTCACTGCGGGCCCGGACGCGGGCGCAGCCGTTCGCCCGGACGCGGGCGCTGCCGTTCGCTCGGACGCGGGCTTC
Organism: Streptomyces sp. NPDC005281; assembly: GCF_040607495.1. Classification (NCBI taxonomy): domain Bacteria; kingdom Bacillati; phylum Actinomycetota; class Actinomycetes; order Kitasatosporales; family Streptomycetaceae; genus Streptomyces; species Streptomyces sp. NPDC005281. Next base: position 275,861 of record NZ_JBEXGX010000001.1, read on the forward strand.
GCGGCGGGCTCAGGCTTCGGAGCGGGCTCGGGCGCGGGCTTCGGGCGCGCCGGGGCGAAGTCGTCGAGCCGGTTGAGCGGGACGAACTTGCTGGTGCGCACGGGGGTGCCGGCGGGCTTGGCACCGGGCTCGTCGGCGGGCTTGTCCGCGGACTTGTCCACGGGTGCGTCCGTCGGCCCGTCCGCGGGCTTCGCGTCGGCCGGCTTCCGGGTGGCGCCGCCCAGCTTGAGCATGGTGGTGGGCTGGTCCACGGCCGGGCGCCGGGGGGTCTTGAAGACGGCGGTGGGCTGATCGACGGGGCGCTCGGGGGCGGAGTCCTCGTCGGCCTCCGTGTCCGAGGTCTCCTCGGTCACGGCGTCCGAGGGCTCGGCGGGCTCGGTGTCCGAGGGCACGCCGGGCTCGGTGCCCGAGGGATCGGCGGGCTTCGCATCGGAGGGCTCGTCGGCGGAGTCGCCGTCACCGGCGCCTTCGAGCCGGCCCTTGGGTGCGCCTTCGGGCTGGTCCTCGGGTTCGGCGTCCTCGCGGTCGTCCTCGGCCGCGGGCTCACGCTCGTCCCCGGAGCCGGAGCCGGAGGCATCGTCGGTGTCGATCTCGGTGTCGCGGCCGGAGTCGAGGCCGGCAGCGGGTTCGGGGGCCTCCCCGCCCGTGCCGGAGGCCACGTCGGAGGCGTCGGTGGCGTCAGAGGCATCGGAGGCGTCCTCAGCCGCCTCGGCGTCATCGGACGTGCCCGGCTCGTCGGCGAGCTCCGCTTCGGCGCCCTCGGTGTCGTCGGCCGGCTCTACGCCGTCCGTGTCCACGTCGGCGTCACCGTCGGCGGCCTCGGCGTCGTTCGTGGCGTCGTCGCCCCCCTCGGGCCCGTCGTGGCCCTCGGCATCGGCGTCGGCGCCTGCGTCACCCTCGGAGCCCGCGTCGGCCCCGGCCGAGTCCGAGTCCGCCGGAGCGGGCTCGTCCCCTCCGGCGACCCAGGCGGCCACCGCGGCGCGCAGCCGGGTGTCGCCCTCGACGTTCTTGCCCCCGGACGCGCCGTCGCCGTCGGTGGACTCGGAGGCACTCTCCGACTCCGCCGTACGGGGTGCGTCCGCCGTGCGGGCGGCCTCACCCGACAGCGCCTTCGTCGAGAACACCGCCGTCGCCTGATCCACCCGTACCGTGGCGGCCCGCTCTCGGGCCATCGCCATCCGGGGGTCGGCCGGAGCCGAGCCCTGGGTCGACGTCGACGTCGACGTCGACGCCGGCGCGCCCGACCGCGCCGGACTCGGAACCGACGCCGGGCTCCCCGGCGTCGCTTCTGCCGACGACGCCGACGACTCGTGCTGCTTCGACCTGTCGGGGGACTCGCCCGCCACCGATGCCTCCTCCATGCGGCGCGCGCCCTCCGCGCACCGAAAACGAACCGTCAAACCCTTGAACCGCCGCCCGGACACCGCTGTCCGAACCATGTACCAGTGTCCTGTCTGCGGGCTCGACCCAAGCGGTAGACGAGAACGACATACCTGCCGGTTCCCTCATATTCCGGTCACGCGCTCTCGACAGACCAATGTGAGAGGGGTCACCCTGTCATTCATCCACGCGGGGAGGCATGGATGGGCAAGAGCCGCAGAACAATTCCGGAGGAGCTTCTGCTGCTGGCGTTGGACCCGACCACGGGTACCACCGCGCAGCCGCAGTCGCTCGACCTCGGTCTGGCCGGAGCACAGCTAGTGGAGCTGGCGCTGGCCGGACGGATAGCCCCAGACGGGGATCGTATCGCCGTGGTGGTGCCACGGCCGACCGGAGATCCAACACTGGACTGTGCGTTGGAACTCCTTCGCCGACGCGGAGCACCCGTACGCGCGGTCAACTGGATCGGCGGACCCCGCCTGGGGCTCCGTCAGATCTACCTCTCGCATCTGGAGAGGTGCGGCATGGTCCATGCCGTGGCCGGCCAGATGTGCGGGGTTCTTCCGACGACTCGCTACCAAGCGACGGACACGGATATCAGCCGGGAGATCCGAACCCGGCTGGACAACGCGATCCGCACCGGCGTACCGCCGGACCCGCGGACCGCGGCGCTCGCCGCACTGGCCCACGCGGTCGGTCTCGGCAAGCACCTGTATCCGGGGAACGAGGGACGATCGTCCCGATCCCGGCTGCGGGACCTGATCAGGCACGACCCCATGGGCGGCCTCGTGGCGCACGCCGTGATGGACGTTCAGAGCGGTGCGGCCCTACAGCCGCGCCGCAACCCTGCACCGGTAGGCCGTCCGGCCACCGCCGGAGTCAGGACCGCACCGGAGCCCGCACGTGGTGTTCCGATGCAACCGCGCCATGGTTCGATGGCGCGCGCCGTGGCGCACTGAGCCGCGGGCCCGTGACGGCCCGCGTCAGGCACCGCCGGTGGCACCAGCGGCGCACAGCGCCCGCGTCGCCGGCACCTCCGGCACATGCACGACCGGCACCGCCAGTACCGCCGCAAGACAGCAGCGCAGCACCGCCGTAAGACCGAAGCGCCGCACCGCAGTCCCCATGATCCGGTTCGGGAGCCGCCGGCTCGCGCGGGGTGGCTGAGACCGTACGTCCGGACGACGGCACGGCCCCAGCGCCCCGCGCGACCGCATCGGAGAAGAAGCCCGTGTCCGGGAGGCGGACGGCGCCTCGCGGGGTCCGCGTCCGCCTCGCCGGCCGACCAGGGCCTCTTCGGTGATCTCGCTGACCCCCGAAGGGAGTTCGAGGGGCCCGCGACGACGGTCCACAGCCGCGTATACACGCCGATTCCGCGAACTTGCGCCCACCCGGCGCATATACGCCGTTTCCCAGCGGTAGAAAGCACCTTGGTGGCAATCTGCTCAGCAGCAGATACGCAAAGTACAGGCCCGTAGCCGGAGGTGCACGTCCCGTGGCGTCAAGTGTCAATCCCACCGTCCGGCGGCGACGGCTGGGCCAGGAGCTTCGGCGGCTCCGCGAACTCAAGGGCATGACGGCCGAAGAGGTCGCCGAGCGCCTGCTGGTGTCCCAGTCGAAGATCAGCCGGCTGGAGAACGGCAGACGCAGTATCAGCCAGCGCGACGTCCGCGATCTGTGCGGGGTCTACGAGGTCGAGGACCACCGGATCGTCGACTCGCTGATGCAGATGGCCAAGGACTCGCGCCAGCAGGGCTGGTGGCACTCCTTCGGCGACATCCCGTACAGCGTGTACATCGGCCTGGAGACCGACGCCGCGAGCCTGCGCGTGTACGACCCCCAGGTCGTCCCCGGCCTGCTCCAGACCCGGCAGTACGCCGAGGCCCTGATCGCGGGGGCGCTGCCGGAGACCGCGCCCGCCGACATCGACAAGCGCGTCCAGGTTCGGATGAAACGGCAGGAACGAATCTCCGCCCCCGACAACCCGCTGCGCCTGTGGACCGTCCTCGACGAATCCGCCCTGCGCCGCGCCGTCGGCAACCGCTCGCTGATGCGCGAGCAGCTGGAGCACCTCGTCGAGCAGTCCCAGCTGCCGCACGTCACCGTGCAGGTGATCCCCTTCGACATGGGCGCGCATCCGGGCCTCAACGGCCAGTACGCGATCCTGGAGTTCCCCGACGCGGCCGACTCCAGCGTCGTCTACATCGAGGGCGTGACCAGCGACCTGTACCTGGAGAAGGCGAACGACGTCCAGAAGTACAGCGTGATGTACGAACACCTGCGGGCCCAGGCCCTGAACGTGGAGCAGTCGCGCCAGTTCATCGCGGACATCGCGAAGGAGTACGCGCGCTGACCGGCACGGGGGCGGCCTCGCGAGGGCGCCCCCGCCGATGAGTGGCCGGACCCTACACTGCCGTCGCCCCAACACGGAAGACCCCTATGGAATATGCCATCCAGTCGAGTGAATAGTCGCTTCGTCAGCCGATGTTGGCGAGTAGCGTCGATCACGCCATCGAGCAACAACGTTGGCGCGATCCGAACCGCGGGTCTCCTGATGGATCCGCAGTCCGGTGAGAGTGCGCCGACGGCTTCATGGCGGCAATTCATCGACGAACGACAGCTTTCTGGAGCGATCATGGCAATTCAGCAGGGCGCCACCGACACCTGGACCAAGTCTTCCTACTCCACCGGCAACGGCGCCTGCGTCGAGATCAAGTCCCCGGCCGTCTCGGCCATGGCCGTCCGGGACTCCAAGGTCCCCGCCGGCCCCACTCTCGCCTTTCCCGCGGACGCCTGGAACTCCTTCGTCACCGAGGTGAGCCGGGAAGCGTCCGGCCTCGTCTGACCCCTATGGCCGGAACAACTTCATACGCTCCACCGACAGAGCCCTCTCGTCCGGCCCGCCGTCCTGGCCGAGAGGGCTCGCCCCCCTCTTTTTGGGGGCTCGGTTCGCCTCCGGGGCGCAGATGCCGGTGTCGAGGAGCCGACCGTGCTCGACCCCTCCTTCGTCGGGGCCTCCGCGCGCTCGGCTCCTCGACACCGGCGCGCCCCTTCGGCTCACTCGCCGTAGGGCGGCCCTCTTCAGCGCAGGCGGTCCACGTACGTGTCCGTTCCCGGGATCGTGGGGATGAACGGGGCCACCAACTCCACCCGGCCCAGGCCCGATTCGGCGACGGCCTCGTCCAGGCCCGTGAAGTGCTCCTCCCAGCAGGCGCGCGGATCCTCCTGAAGGAACCACAGCAGGGTCAGGCGCGTGTCGACGCCCTCGACCTGCTTGACGTACGTCATGCGGTCGCCGGGGAGCGGGGTCGGCCGGAAGACGGTGACGAGGGCGGCGGGTGAGCCCGCCAGCCGCCGCGGGAGATGGCGGGAGCGCAGCCACTCCAGCAACTCCCCCCGCCGCTCGGCGGACTCGGCGTCGACGACCTCGACCACGAGACCGGCGTAGGGGTGATCGAGGGCGTGGAAGTCCCGGGGCCCCGCGGCTCCGTCACGGTAGACGGTGGCCTCGTGGTCCTGGAAGGCCGTGAAGACATGCGTACGGTCCTGGTAGACGCGCCCGTCGCGGTTCAGCCGCTTGTTGATGCCGACGGTCCACTTCATGTGGTCGTCGTAGCGGCCGTCGGTGACCCAGTAGGTGGAGATGTAGCAGCCCGCGGTGACCGGCTGGGCGACCGCCGACTTCTCGGGGTAGCGCAGCAGCTGGAGGTCACGGGTGGCCACCCAGCGGCGTCCGGCGTACATCCAGGGCATGGCCATCGCGCCTGCGTAGTAGTGATCGTCCTCATACCAGCGGTTGTAGGCGTACTCGTGGCCCGGGTTCGGTTCGACCAGGGTGATCAGGGCGTGGCCCGGGTGGACGCCGTACGGGCCGAGGGCGGCCAGTTCCGCGTAGGTCTCGCTGCGGGTCTCCTCCGGCATGACGAACCCCTTCCTCGGTGGAGCGTGCGCGGGACTTCCTTCCTCCGCCGGACGCCCATACTCTGACGCTCCGTCAGACAATGCGCCAGAGTCGCGGCGGGGCGAGTGGGCCGAACACTCGCGCCGCGGTCGGACCGGGCCACGACAAGGGGAGGCCGCAGATGTCGCTACTCACGGGCAAGACAGTCGTGGTGTCGGGTGTCGGAGCCGGGCTCGGGCATCAGGTGGCGGCCGCCGTCGTGCGCGACGGGGGCAACGCGGTGCTCGGGGCACGCACGGAGGCCAATCTCGCCAAGTCGGCGGCCGAACTGGACCCGGACGGCACGCGCACGGCGTTCCGCGCGACGGACATCACCGACGAGGGACAGTGCGAGGCGCTCGCGGCACTCGCGGCCGAACGCTTCGGGCGGATCGACGCCGTGGTCCATGTCGCCGCCTGGGACAGCTACTTCGGCGGCCTGGAGGACGCCGACTTCGCGACCTGGCAGTCGGTCATCGACGTGAACCTGCTCGGCACGCTGCGGATGACCCGCGCCTGCCTGCCCGCGCTGAAGGAGCGCGGCGGTTCGGTCGTCGTCATCGGCACGCAGTCCTCGGTCGCCGCGCCGAGCCAGGTGCGCCAGGCGGCCTACGCGGCCTCGAAGGGCGCGCTGACGAGCGCGATGTACTCCATGGCGCGCGAGCTCGGCCCGCACCGGATCCGGGTCAACACCGTGCTGCCCGGCTGGATGTGGGGCCCTCCGGTCGAGGCGTACGTGCAGTTCACGGCCTACACCGAGCAGGTGCCCGAGGCCGACGTCCTGAAGCGGCTCACCGAGCGGATGGCGCTGCCCGAGCTGGCCACGGACGGGGACGTCGCCGACGCCGCGGTGTTCCTCGCGTCCGACCGGGCCCGGGCGATCACGGGTCAGTCGCTGCTCGTGAACGCGGGCGAGATCATGCGGTAGGCGGTGCGGCCGGCGGCCCCTCTCCCAGGCGCACGGGACCCGCATCCCGTACGGCTGTCGGCTTGTCGTTGCTGCTGCCATTACTGCTGTGGGTCTGACGAAGTGCCCGCCCATGGTGTGGTCCACGTCACGAGCGCGACAACAGCCCGGTTGGTAAAGTGGAGGCAAAATCGTTCTGCTTTCTGATCTGCGTTCATATCTGTGACCGCGTGAGGTCTTGACCGCCCGGTCGGACCAGCGGTTCAATCCCCGAAGTCCCCGCTCCCGCAACGGGGGCGCCGCCCCTGCGCGTACTGGCGAAGTGCCGTCCGGTATCTGCAAGTTCACAAGGCGGACCCCTGGAGGGGGCACATGAACGGTCTCGACTGGGCCGTCCTGGTCGCGTACTTCGGCGTGATGACCGCGATCGGTGTCTGGTCCCACAAGCGTGTGGACGATGTCAGCGACTTCTTCACCGCGGGCGGCAAGATGCCGTGGTGGCTGTCCGGCATCTCGCACCACATGTCGGGCTACAGCGCGGTGATGTTCACCGGCTACGCCGGCATCGCGTACACCTACGGCATCACCTCGTACGTCACCTGGGCACTGCCCATCGCCATCGGCGTCGCCATCGGCGCCAAGGCCTTCGCGCCCCGGCTCAACCGGCTGCGCTCACGGCTGCACGTCGCCTCACCCCTCGAATACCTCAAGGACCGCTACAACGTGCCGACGCAGCAGGCGCTGGCCTGGTCCGGCATCCTGCTGAAGATCGTGGACGTCGGCGCGAAGTGGGCGGCCATCGCCACACTGCTCAGCGTCTTCACCGGCGTCACGCTCACCCAGGGCATCATCATCACCGGCGGCATCACGGCGGTGTACTGCACGATCGGCGGCCTGTGGGCGGACGCGCTGACCGAACTCGGCCAGTTCGTCATCCAGTTGCTGGCCGGTCTGTCGATGCTGGTCATCGTGCTGAACAAGATCTCCGACCGGGGCGGCCTGTCCAAGGCGCTGGACTCGCCGAAGCTGCACGGTCACGGAGACGGGTTCGCGGGCCCGTATCTGACGGTGTTCTTCATCGCGTACCTGTTCATCAAGCTGTTCGAGTACAACGGCGGCATGTGGAACCAGGCCCAGCGCTACATGGCGACCGGGAGCGCCAAGGAGGCCACCCGGTCGGCGTTCCTGTCCGCCGGGCTGTGGTTCGTGTGGCCGCTGATCCTGTTCATCCCGATGTGGCTCGCGCCGCTCCTCGTCACGGCGCAGAAGCCGGACGGCTCGGACGCGTACGGTCTGATGACCGAACAGCTGCTGCCGCACGGCCTGTTGGGCCTGGTCGTCGTCGGGTTCTTCTCGCACACGATGGCCATGTGCTCCTCGGACGCGAACGCCATCTCGGCGGTGTTCACCCGCGACGTGATGCCGGTGTTCTCCAGGGCCGCGCGCGCCTGGGACACCCGTGCGGGGCTCATCGCGGGCCGCGTCACCACCGTCGGCTTCCTCGGCCTGTCGATGGCGGTGGCGACGCAGGTCAACTCCCCCGCCTTCAAGGACATCATCACCATCGTCATCAAGTGGGTGGCGGGGTTGATGGGCCCGATCGCGATCCCGTTCATCCTGGGCCTGCTGCGGCCGTTCCGCCGTTCCGGCCCGACGGCCGCGCTGACGAGCTGGGCCTGCGGTCTGCTCGCCTTCTTCTTCGTCAACTACAACCTGGACTTCTCCCAGCGCACGGACGTGAAGCTGGAGTACCAGGTGTCCGTCCCGATGGCCATCTCCCTCGTCCTGTACGTCCTCATCGGCTTCCTCAGGCCCGAGGACACCCCGGAACGGGACGCGGTCATCGAACTGATCAACACGGACGACGACGGCTCGGCCGCCGCGGCGATCCCGGCACCGGCGGGAGCGGCTGAGGCGGCGGGAGCGGAGGCGACGGCTGCGGACGGCGCGCTGGGCACGCCGGTGAAGGACTGAGGCCCGTGCCCGCCCCGGCTCAGGCGCGGGGGTAGCGGGCGAGCCAGCCGGGGGACGATCCGGCGGGCCCGTGCAGCGCGGGCCCCTGGGTCATCTCCATCGCGAAGTCGTCCGCGAGGACCAGCATCGTGGGACGGCCCTCCAGTTCGGCCAGCCAGGCCGGCGGAAGGGCCGTCTCGCCGTGCAGGGCGCCCAGCAGGCCGCCCGCGAGGGCGCCGGTGACGGCGGAGGGCCCGCCGTGGTTCACCGAGAGGCACAGGCCGTGCCGGACGTCCTCGCCGACGAGCACGCAGTACACCGCGGCGGCGAGCGGCCCCTCGGCGGTGCCGCTCCCGGCGAGTTCCTCGACTCGCCCGGGCGAGGGCATTCCCTGGCGCACGGCGCCCAGCGCGTGCTGGAGCGCGGCGGCGACCGGCTGGTGCCCGGGGCGGGCCGCGAGCAGCGCCAGGGTCTGCTGCACGGCCGCGTCGAGGTTCTCGCCGCGGGCGAGCGCGTGCACGATCACCGCGTACGCGCCCGCCGCCAGGTGCGCCGAAGCGTGGCCGTGCGTCTGGGCCGCGCACTCGACGGCGAGCTGCATCACGAGCTGTGGCTCCCAGCCGACGAGCAGCCCGAACGGCGCGGAGCGGGCGGCGGCCTCGGGGCCCGGCTCGCCGGGGTTCTTGGGCGCGTCCAGCGTGCCCATGATCTCGTCGCCGAGGCCGAGCAGACAGGCCTTGGCGGGGTCGCGGCGGGCGTAGAGCCACTCCTCGCGGGCCAGCCAGCCGTCGTCCTTGCGCCGTTCGTCGGGCCCCCAGTCGCTCTGGGTGGCCGACCAGCGGCGGTAGGCACGGTGCACGTCGGAGGGCGGATGCCAGGCGCCGGTGTCGCGGCGCACCTGGGCGCGGATGAGCCCGTCGACGCCGAACAGGCAGAGCTGGGTGAGGTGTGTGACGGCACCGCGCCGCCCGTAGGCGGGAGCCAGTCCGACGAGGCCCTCCGCGCCGTAGGCCTCCCGGATCCTCTCCAGGGAGAGCCCGTCGACCGGGGCGCCCAGCGCGTCGCCGACGGCCGTGCCCAGAAGCGTTCCGCGGACCCGGCTCCGGAAGTCCTGCTGCTCTCCACGTCCCCAGACGGCGCCGGCTGTCACACCCACCGAGACCTCCCGAGGCACTGTCCACGTCCGACAGCTCAGCACTGTAATCGAACAGGAACGGTCGGCTGAGGCCACGGATCCATAAAGGGCACGGTCGGATCCGCCACGGGCGTGATCAGCCGGTGTGCCGCTCCCGGACGGCGTCGCGGGCCGCCGTGACCGTCGCGAGGCGCGGGGTCAGCTCGGCGGTCTCGCCGTCGGGACAGCGCAGGAGTTCGGCGAGGACGTCCACGAGGTTCGCCAGTTCGTCCCAGCCGGGGTCAAGGGCCAGGAGACGGGTCAGTTCCCGGTCGGCGGCGGCCCAGTCCGCGAGGGCCCAGCCGACGATGCACCGGCCCGACGCACGAAGCTGTTCCTCCGGTTCCGTGTCCAGCAGCCGTGCCAGCTCCCGCCACCAGTGCTCCGCGGCCGCCCGGCCCCGGGACCGCCGCTCCGTCATCGCCAGCTCGAAGGTGCCCGACAGCGGGGCCTTCTCCCGCAGCCGCTCGGCGAGATCCCGGGCGCGCTCCCACTGGCCCGTGTGCCGGAAGACCTCGATGTGGAGCTGGTCGCGGTCAAGGACGAGGTCGTCGTCCGGGCCCGGCGCCGGGTCCTCGGCCAGCCGGGCCGTCGCCTCGTCCCACCGGCCGCAGTGGATCAGCAGCTCCACGATCTCGTGGCGTGCCGTGTCCGTGTCCCCGCCCAGGGCGATCAGCCGCTCCCAGTCGGCCGGCGCCCGCTCGATCCGCCCGGTCTCCAGGAAGACGCGGGCCCGCTGGTCGAGGGCGTACGCGTAGTCCGGGTCGGCCGCGAGGGCCCGGTCCAACCAGACCAGCGCCTCCGCGTGGTCCCCGAGGTCGTGGTGGACCGCTCCCAGGCAGCCCATCGCCGAGGCGTTGTGGGGATCCCGTTCCAAAAGGTGCCCGAAGACGGCGATCGCCTCCTGGTGCCGGTCCTCCAGGTAGTAGGTGTTGCCCAGCTCGATCTCGATCCAGTCGGCGTCCGGGTCCGCCGCGAGCGCGCGCCGCAGGTCCTCGTACGCACCGGGAAGGTCCTCCAGCTGCCGCCTCACCCGCGCCCGCATCACCAGCGCCCAGGAGTACTCCGGAACCAGCTCGACGGCGCGGTCGAGGTCGGCCAGTGCCTGTGCGCTGTGGCCCAGTCCGTGGTGCGCCGCTCCGCTGCTCGCCAGGGCCGAGGGATGGTTGGGCTCGAGGGTGACGGCCCGGCCGAGTTCGGCGACGGCCTCCTCGAAGCGGCCCGCGAGCCGGTAGGTGTCGCCCCGTTCCGAGGCGACCCAGGCGGAGTCGGGTTCCAGGCGGGCCGCCCGGTCCAGATCGGCGAACGCCTGCTCCCACTCGTCCGTGTCCCGGCGCAGCCGGGCTCTGCGCACGAGCGGCCACAGGAGGTCCCCGTCGATGCTCAGCGCCCGGTCGAAGTCCGTGGCCGCCTCCTCGAACCGGCCGAGGGCGTGCCGGCACACCGCCCGGGAGGCCACCGCGTCGGCGTTCGTCGGATCCAGGGCGACGGCCCGGTCGAAGTCGGCCTCCGCTTCCTCAACGCTGCCGGCCATGCGACGGGTCTCCGCGCGCTCGGCGATGATCCAGGCCGTTCCGGGCCGCAGTTCGTCCGCGCGGTCGAAGGCGGCGAGCGCCGCTGGGAAGTCGCCACGCAACTGGTGGGTGAGGCCGCGGCCGTAGTGCACCCGTGCCTCGTCGGGATCAATCTCCAGCGCCCTGTCGTACTCGGCCAGGGCCCGCGTGTACTCGCCGGCGATCCTCAGCTCCCTGGCCAGCACCCCGTGCGCCAGAGCCCGGCCCCGCCCCTGGAGTACGGGGCTGGCCAGCATCAGCTCCATCGCCCGGCCCACCCCGTCCCCGTCGTCCACGAGAGCCTCGGTCAGGGATCTGCCCAGCTCGCCGAGGACCGGGGCTCCGGCCGCGTCCCCGGCCTCCTGGAGCATCCTGGCCCAGGTGCGGCCGGCCACCTGATCAGCGCGGCAGGCCTCGACGACGTTGCGCAGTACGTCACCGAGCGCCACGAGCGGCCGGGCGCACAACCGGTGGTACGACTCCTCCAGCAGCAGCCGCCGCCAGGGCTCGTGCCCCCATACCTCGTCGGGAGCGAACAGGCCGCTCCCCGCCTCGTCCCGCCAGCGGCCGTAGGCCTCCGCGAGCCCCTCGTGGCGCTCGGTCCAGCCGCGCGGGGCATGGTGCCGCTGCAACCGGAGCATCGGCTCGCGAACCAGGTCGTGATACCGCACCCGGTCGCCACGACCGTCCACGAACGGCAGGCCGCGCAGCCAGCCGAACAGTGCGCCCGCGTCCTCGTCGGCGCAGCCCACGGCTGCCCGGAACACATCCAGGTCGAGGCCGCGGGGAAGGGCGCACGCGAGGGCCACCGCCCGGCGGACCGGGTCCGGTTCCCACTTCAGGAAGCGTTCGACAGCCGTGGCCGAGGGGTCTCCGACGTCCTCGGGATCCGTGGGGTGCTGCTCGGCCAGGGTCGAGACGAGCAGGGGGAGTCCGCCGGTGAGCCGCAGGACCTCCGCGACCACCGGCTCCGAGACGACGCCCTTGTCGGCGAGGAGCCCCCGTGCCTCGGTCTCCGTGAACGGTCCGAGGGGCAGTTCGGCGACGAAGTCGCCGAAGCCGCCCCAGCGGGCGGTGTCGAGGGGGTGCTGTCCGGCGGTCACCACGACGACCGTGGCGGGCAGCACGCCGTACTCGCGGGTGGTCATCATCGCGTGGAGCCAGCCGTCGAGGAACGGGCCGGTCCGCTCGTAGGTGTCGAAGAACAGGACGATCCACGGCACGTCCGCGGCCGCCTCGGAGAGCTCCGCGACGAGGACCGGGGTGAGCACGGCCCCCGGCGCCAGGACCAGCCGGACGTCCTCCTGGCTGCGCAGCCGGGCGCTGACCCTGGCGTGCAACCGGTCGGCACCCTGGGCCAGTTGGGTGGGATCCATGATCCCGGCGAGGGCGCCGACGCCCGGGACCATCCCGAGCCCCAGCAGGCCCGCCCGCGCCACCGTCAGACCCGCCGCCGAGGGCCCGGGCCGCTCGGCGTCCTGCGGGGCGAGGACGGCGGTCTGTGCCTCGTGGCGCCGCTCGTGGTAAGCGGTCAGCAGCCGGTCGAGCTCCTTGAACCGGTGCCCCCGCGTGGCGAACTGACGGCTCATCGCCTCCATGGCCTCGGGCAGACCCGTGACGTTCTCGTCGATATGCGCCGTCAGCGCCCCGTGTTCGGCCGCCAGTTGTTCCATCTCCCGGACGAGGAACGTCTTGCCGACGCCCGCGTCGCCGTGCACGTGGAACAGGAACCGGTGCCGCTCGTCCTCGGGCGGCAGGTCGAAGTTGGCCCGGAACAGGGCACGTTCGTTCCCGCGGCCGACGAACCCGCGTCGCCGCCGCCCCTCGATCAGCTCCTGCATCGACGGCCGCGCCCGCACCATCGCCCCGCCCCCTCCCCCGTGGTCCGACCGGTCCGTCCCCCAGTCTGACGGAACCCGCCCGGGACCGAGCGGTGACGACCGGCCACGCTCGGGCGGACGGATCGCCTCAGTCGAGCACCGGCAGCAGCTCCGGCAGATGGCCGTCCGAGGCCTCTGCCGCGCACTGTCGCTCCAGGGGGACCTCGCCGTACACGGTGGTGCGGGGTCTGGCCGGACGGCCGGCCGCCTCGGCCACCGCGATCAGGTCCTTGACGGACTTGTAGGAGCCGTAACTGGAGCCCGCCATACGGGAGATGGTCTCCTCCATGAGGGTGCCGCCGAGGTCGTTGGCGCCGGAGCGGAGCATCTCGGCGGCGCCCTCGGTGCCCAGTTTGACCCAGCTGGTCTGGATGTTGGGGATGTGCGGGTGGAGCAGGAGGCGGGCCATCGCCATGACCGCGCGGTTGTCGCGGGTGGTCGGGCCGGGGCGGGCGATGCCGGCCAGGTAGACGGGCGCGTTGGTGTGGATGAAGGGGAGGGTCACGAACTCCGTGAAGCCGCCGGTCTGTTGCTGGATGCGGGAGAGCGTGCGGAAGTGGCCGAGCCAGTGGCGGGGCTGGTCGACATGGCCGTACATCATCGTGGAGGACGAGCGGATGCCCAGTTCGTGGGCCGTGGTCACGACCTCGATCCAGGTCGCCGCGGGCAGCTTGCCCTTGGTCAGGACCCAGCGCACCTCGTCGTCCAGGATCTCCGCGGCGGTGCCGGGAATGGTGTCCAGGCCCGCTTCCTTGGCCGCGGTCAGCCATTCGCGGATGGACAGGCCGGTGCGGGTCGCGCCGTTCACCACCTCCATCGGGGAGAAGGCGTGGACGTGCATGCCGGGGACGCGTTCCTTGACCGCCTTCGCGATGTCGAAGTACGCCGTGCCGGGCAGGTCCGGGTGGATGCCGCCCTGCATGCACACCTCGACGGCGCCGACGTCCCAGGCCTGGGCGGCGCGGTCCGCGACCTGCTCCAGGGAGAGCGTGTACGCGTCGGCGTCGGTGCGGCGCTGGGCGAAGGCGCAGAAACGGCAGCCGGTGTAGCAGACGTTGGTGAAGTTGATGTTGCGGGTGACGATGTACGTGACGTCGTCGCCGACCGCCGCCCGGCGCACGTCGTCGGCGATCCGGCACAGGGCGTCCAGGGCCGGGCCGTCGGCGTGCAGCAGAGCGAGTGCCTCGTCGTCGGTCAGCTTCGTGGGGTCGTCGGCCGCGGTCGCCAGTGCGGCCCGTACGTCCGTGTCGATGCGCGACGGGACCATTCCGGGGGCCGCGGCCTCCCGCAGGGCCTCCCAGTCGCCGTACACCACGTCGAAGTCCTCGCGGCGGTCGCCGGTGCGGCCCTCGGTGTCGATGGTGTGGTGCAGATCGGTGCGTCCGGAGGACGTGAAGGCCTCCTCCGGTTCCTGCCAGGGCCGGCCCTCGACCACCGCGTCCGGCAGCGCGAGGCCCGTCTCCGGGTCCGCCAGCGCCCGTACGTGCGGCAGCAGGCGCGGGTCGAGCCAGGGCTCGCCGCGCCGCACGAACTCCGGGTAGACGCAGAGCCGTTCACGGAGCTCGAAGCCCGCCTCGGCGGACCGTTCGCGCAGCAGCTCGATCTGCGGCCAGGGGCGTTCGGGGTTGACGTGGTCGATGGTCAGCGGCGAGACCCCGCCCCAGTCGTCGATCCCGGCGCCGATGAGCCGCCCGTACTCGCTGTCGACCAGGTTGGGCGGCGCCTGGAGGCAGGCGGCCGGGCCCATGATGTGCCGGGCGACGGCGACGGTGGCGATCAGCTCGTCCAGCTCCGCGTCCGGCATCCCGCGCATCGCGGTGTCGGGCTTGGCGCGGAAGTTCTGGATGATCAGTTCCTGGATGCCGTGGTGGGCCCGGGAGACGCGGCGCAGCGCGAACAGGGAGTCGGCGCGCTCCTCGTAGGTCTCGCCGATGCCGATCAGCAGTCCGCTGGTGAAGGGGACGGAGGAGCGGCCGGCGTCCTCGAGGACCCGCAGCCTGACGGCGGGTTCCTTGTCGGGGGAGCCGTGGTGCGGGCCGCCGGGCTCGGACCACAGCCGGGTCGCGGTCGTCTCCAGCATCATCCCCATGGAAGGGGCGACGGGCTTCAGCCGCTGGAAGTCGGTCCACGACATCACACCCGGGTTGAGGTGCGGGAGAAGGCCCGTCTCCTCCAGGATGCGGATGGAGATGGCCCGTACGTAGGCGATCGTGTCGTCGTAGCCGTGCGCGTCCAGCCATTCGCGGGCCTCGGGCCAGCGGTCCTCCGGCTTGTCGCCGAGGGTGATCAGGGCTTCCTTGCAGCCGAGCGCCGCCCCCTTCCGGGCGATGTCGAGGACCTCGTCCGGCGACATGAACATCCCGTGGCCGGCCCGGCGCAGCTTGCCGGGGACGGTGACGAAGGTGCAGTAGTGGCACTTGTCGCGGCACAGCCGGGTCAGCGGGATGAAGACGCTCTTGGAGTACGTGATGACACCGGCGCGGCCGGCCGCGTCCAGGCCCGCGTCCCGCACGCGCGCGGCGGAGGCGGCCAGGTCGTCCAGGTCCGTGCCGCGGGCCTGGAGCAGCACCGCGGCCTCGCTCAGGTCGAGCGCCACGCCGTCCCGCGCGCGCCTGAGCGCTCGCCGCATGGAGTTCGCCGTCGGCCCGGATCCGGGAGTCTCGCCCGTGGCGGAGGTCGTCATCCGTCGAGCATACGGTCGAGGTCACCGGGCACGGCGGTGCGTGAGGCCATCGCCGCATCGCGGGCGCGAGGCCGTTCCGGCCCCACGGCATCTGTCGGTCTCCCCGAAATCCGTCGATCCCCCTGGTGTGCACCTGCGTTCACAGCCTGCTCCCACAGTGGTCCGTGGCACTTCGCATCACTCATGTCACTGTCACGCTCGAATCCCTGGGAGCAGCGGTATGTGCGAGGACGACCACACCATCGGCAGACGCGCGTTGTTCGTGACGGGAGCGGCGGCCGCGCTTACGTTGGGAGGCGTGACCTTCCCCAGCGGTGCGAACGCGGAGGCGGCGGACGGCCAGGAGACGCGGACGGTGCGCGGCACGCTGCCCACCGGATCTCCCGACTTCGTGTATCTCCCGGTCGAAGTACCGGCCGGGGTCGCGGAGATCAAGGTCTCCTACACGTACGAGAGGCCGTCCGTCCCGGCCGGGACCGCGGGCAACGCCCTCGACATCGGCATCTTCGACGAGCACGGCACGGAACTGGGCGGCCGGGGTTTCAGGGGCTGGTCGGGCGGCGCGCGCACGGAGTTCTTCATCCGCTCGGACGACGCGACCCCCGGCTACCTCCCCGGGCCGGTCCGCCCCGGCACCTGGCATATCGCGCTCGGCCCGTACACGGTGGCGCCGCAGGGGCTGGCGTACGAGGTCACGATCACGCTGACGTACGGGAAGCCGCTTCCGGCCCCGCGGCCGGTGTATCCGCCCTCGCGGGCCAAGGGCCGCGGCCGTGCCTGGTACCGCGGTGACTGCCATCTGCACTCCTGGTACTCCGACGGCCGCCGTACGCCCGCGGAGATCGCGGCGCTGGCGCGGGCGGCGGGCCTGGACTTCATCAACTCCTCGGACCACAACACGCATGCGGCGCATCCGCACTGGGCGGACCAGGCGGGCGACGATCTGCTGATCATGCTGGGCGAGGAGGTCACCACGCGCAACGGGCACGTGCTGGCGCTCGGCACGGAACCCGGCACGTTCGTCGACTGGCGCTACCGGGCCCGCGACAACCGGTTCGGCCGGTTCGCGCGCCGTATCCGCGGTGCCGGCGGGCTCGTGGTGCCCGCGCACCCGCACGCGACCTGTGTCGGCTGCGGCTGGAAGTTCGGCTTCGGCGAGGCGGACGCGGTCGAGGTGTGGAACGGCCCGTACACCCCCGACGACGAGGTCTCCCTCGCCGACTGGGACAACACCCTGGTCGCCTCCGTACGCGCTGGCCACGACTGGCTCCCGGCGATGGGCAACAGCGACGCGCACCGCGACCCCGACCAGGTCGGCTCCCCGCAGACGGTCGTCCTCGCCGACGACCTGACCCGTGAGGCGATCCATGAGGGCATCCGCGCGGGCCGCTCCTACGTCGCCGAGTCGAAGCTGGTGTCCCTCTCCTTCTCGGCGTCCGGCGCCAAGGGCGAACACGCGGGCATCGGGGAGCGGTTGAGGGTCGCTCCCGACACCCCGGTCACCGTCCGCCTGGAGGCCGCCGGCGCCCCGCGCTGCACGGTCCGCCTGGTCACCGACCAGGGCACGCTGTTCACCAGCGATCCGCTGCCGGTCACGGGCTCCGGAACGGTCGAATGGCGTACGACCCCGGCCTACGCGGCGTACGTACGCGCGGAACTCCGGCACGAGACGGCGGCGGGCCCGGTGCCGGGGGCGCTGGCCGCGTTCACGAACCCGATCTTCCTGGGGGTGTAGCCGGGCCGCCCGCCCGGCCCCCGCACTCCGCCCACAGCAGCTTCCCACCCCTCGACGCGCCCATCTCGCGCAGGACGGACACACCCCACGCGTCGGCGCAGGCGCGTACGAGATGCAGGCCGCGGCCGTGTTCGGCGTCCGGCGCGGGTACGGGGACGAGGGTCTCCCCATAGCCGGACGGGACCCTCGGATCCGTGTCCCAGACGGCGACCGTCAGCCGGTCCGGCTCCATCGAGAGGAGGCGCAGCGCGTACGGGCCCCGGGTGTGCAGATGGGCGTTGGTGAGCAGCTCGGAGGCCAGGAGTTCGGCGGTGGGCGTGAGCGCCGCGAGGTCGTGCGCGGCGAGGACGGTGCGGAGGGTGGCCCGCGCGATGCCCGGTGCGCGTGGATCGTGCGGAAGTTGGAGGGTATAGGTCCAGGGCGGCGATACGGTGGCCATCGGAAGTCTCCGCTCACGGGAGGAGGTTGGGGTCTTCGTCTCGGATGCCCAGTGACCTGACCGTTCCGTCGAACGGGGTGCTTCTGGGCGGGGGCGCCTGCATACGAAGACAGAGCTCCCGCAAATGGAATTTGCACAAGCTCCGGATATTCCGGCCCGACTTCCCTCGTGTGAGTGACAACTCAACTGAACTGGCGCGCCTGAGGAGTTCGCATGACGGCACGGCCTGCCCCCACGGCACGGCGAATCCGCCTGGCCGTAGAGCTGCGCAAGATGCGCGAGCGTGCGGGCATGACGTCAACCGAGGCGGCGCGCGCCCTCGGAACGAGTCAGGGGCAGCTCTCGAACGTCGAAGTGGCCCGGTTCGGTGTCAGCCCCGATCGCATCAGGGCCCTGGCCCGCTTGTATTCGTGCCCTGACCAGGACTTCGTCGAGGCCTTGATCGATATGGCGACGGACAGGACGCGAGGCTGGTGGCAGACCTTCCGCGAGACCCTGCCGTCAGGCCTGCTCGACCTCGCCGAACTGGAACACCACTGCACCGCCGTACGCACGGCGTACACCACCCACATCTCGGGACTGCTCCAGACCCGCGACCATGCTCGCGAGATCTTCCGCCACGTGATCCCCGCCCCCACTCCCCCGGAGGTCGAGCACCGTGTCGCGCACCGGATCATGCGGCAGGACATCATCTACCGGCCCGACCCGGTGTCGTACCGAACCGTCATCCACGAGGCGGCCTTGCACATGCGCGTCGGCGGACGGGCCGTGGCTCGCGCCCAGCTTCAGCACCTGCTCGACATGGGCGAGCGGGAGCACATCACCGTGCGGGTGCTTCCGTTCGACGTCGGAGCGTTTCCGGGGTCGGGTCAGTCCATCAACTACCTGCACGGGCATGTCCCCCAACTGGACACTGCTCAACTCGACCAGTTCCACGGTCCCGTACTGCTGGACGCCGAAGCACTCTTGGAGAAGTACCGGAACCTGCTCGACGTCGTCGAGAAGACCGCACTGAGCCCCGAGAAGTCCCGGGATCACATCCACGCCATCGCCCAGAACCTGTAGAGGAGCCCCCATGTCAGCTCATGACTGGCAGAAGTCGTCCTACTGCCAAGAAGGCGACGCCTGCCTCCACGTCGCCGTCTCCACCACCGCAGAAACGGTCCATCTGACCGAGAGCGGCGACCCCGCCCACTCCATACTTTCGACCACTCCGGCCACCTTCGGCGCCCTTCTCCAAGCGCTCAAGAGAAACAACCGCTGCTGAAGGACCTCAGGGCGTGCCCTGACCGCCCGGGGGGAGGGACAGGTCCGCCACGACGGCCGCGTGGTCCGAGGGCCACCCCCCGCCGACCGGCCCGTCCCCGGCCCGCCGTACGGACCGGACGTGCCCGAGGCCGCCGGGACCGGGCGGCCCGACGTGGACGTAGTCGATGCGTGCGGCGGGGCTGTGCGAGCCGACATGGGCGTTCGCCGGGTCCCAGGTGGCCCGGGGTGCCGTCGGGTCGGCGTACTCCCAGGCGTCGAGGAAGACCTGTCCGGGCACCACGGGGGACGTCTTGTATCCCCCGAACAGACGGATCTCGTCGGAGTCCGGCCAGGCGTTGAAGTCACCCGTGACGACCGGGGGGAAGTCGGTGCCGCCCCGGTGCGCGGCGACGAACTCCGCGAGGGCGGTGACCTGTTCGCGGCGTACGCCCGAGGCGTGGACGGCCGAGGTGAGGTGGGTGGTGAAGAAGGGCACCTCGTGGGTGGGCGTGGCCAGGCGGGCGTGCAGGGCGAGCCGTCCGTCGTACAGCTCCTCGGGGGCGGGCAGCCGCAGCACCTCCTGCGCCACCACCGGCCAGCGGCTCAGCACGGCGTTGCCGACGTCGACCGTGGGGTCCCCGATCCGCCGCTGCCAGCGGTCCGAGGCGTCGGAGGCGGCCCAGGTCCAGTACATCCCGAGCTCGTCCGCGAGCCATCCGGCGAGGTTCTGCCCGCCGCACTCCCACACCTCCTGCAACCCGACGACGTCGGGCCGCAGTTCGCGCAGCACGGCCAGAATGGCTTTCTGCCGCTCCTCCCATGGCCCGAACCGCCACCAGAGGTTCCAGGTCACGACCCGCATCCTCAGCCACCTGCTCCCGTCGCGCGACATCGGGGACCATTGAAACAACTCCCTCGTGCCACACACCAGCCCGGACAGGAGCCCCACCGATCATGGCCCGCCTCACCGACCTCAGGTTCCGCACCACTACCGCCTTCCAGCGGCACCTCGCCAACCCGCTCGCGCGCCGGATGCCGTTCCAGACACTTCTGGAGACCACCGGCCGTGTCTCCGGCCTGCCCCGGCGCACCCCGCTCGGTGGCCGCCGCGTCGGTGACACCTTCTGGCTGGTCTCGGAGTTCGGGGAACGGTCGCAGTACATACGCAACATCCAGGCGGACCCGAGGGTGCGGGTGCGGCTCCGCGGCCGCTGGCACGAGGGCACGGCGCACGTCCTCCCGGACGACGACCCGGTGGCCCGGCTGCGCACCCTGCCCCGGGGCAACGGCACGGCGGTGCGGCTCATCGGGACGGGGCTGCTGACGGTGCGGGTGGATCTGCGGGGGGAGGTCGCCGGGGGGTGAGGTCGCCGGGGTCCTCGCATCCCGGTCAGGCATCCCAGGCTTCCGTGTTTCCGCAGGTCATCGTCGGTGAGATGGTTCCACCGTCTCAGGTTGACGGGCTTCTGTTGTCCCAGGCCCACGAGGAATCCCATGCTGTGGCTGTCGCACCGGCCGAGCAGGTCGTCCGCTCGGCAGCGCCACGACAACCCGGCCCGCCCGTCCACGGGGGACACCCATGTCCGTCGGTCCGGAGTGCCGGCCACCGGCGCATGCGGCCTCTTCTACGGATCGACAGGGGAACGGGACACCATGAAGACGCCTGCCCGCAGGAACCACCACAAGAGCCCCGGGGGCTGGAAGTCCTACGCCCTCGGGGCCGCGGCGGCAGCGGCGCTGCTCGCCGCCACGGCGTGCGACCCGGGCGCGGCCGAGGGTTCGGACAGCGCCAAGCCCTCGGCCCAGCCGAGTGCGACGGCCTCGGCGAAGCCGGGTGGCGCTTCGGGCGACGCGGGCGGCGACGGGGCCGGCAGCGGTGGCAGCAGCGCGGGGGGCGGTGCCGGCACGGGCAGCGGCGGGGGCACGAGCAGCGCCGGCAGCACGGGCAGCAGTGGCAGCACGGGCAGCAGCGGCACCGGCAGCAGTGGCGGCACCGCGGGCGGTGGCGGTGGCGGGAAGGAGGCGATCGTCGCCTGCTCCCAGAAGGAGCTCGGGGTGTCCGCGGTGAAGGAGAGGGACGCCAGGCACCTCGTCCTCACCGTGCAGAACGCGAGCGACAAGAAGTGCAACCTCTACCGCTACCCGCTCGTGCGGCTCGGTGACGGTCGGACCACGGCCCCCGTGATCAAGGACAGCGACCCGGAC
The DNA here is from genome assembly GCF_040607495.1 of Streptomyces sp. NPDC005281. Lineage (NCBI taxonomy): Bacteria > Bacillati > Actinomycetota > Actinomycetes > Kitasatosporales > Streptomycetaceae > Streptomyces > Streptomyces sp. NPDC005281. The sequence continues at coordinate 296,958 of NZ_JBEXGX010000001.1, forward strand.
CCGGGAAAGCCCGTCACCCTCGCTCCCGGCCAGGAGGGGTACGCCGCTCTGCTCGTCAGCGGCCCCATGGACGAGTACGAGGCGAAGAGCATCACCCTCACCCTCCAGGGCGGCAGGTCCGGCAGCACCGCGGGCAACCCGATCGACGTCCCCATGCCCGTCGACACGTTGTACGCGAACGACTTCCAGCGCGTCACCTACTGGACGACCGCCTCCGGCTACGCCCTGGACTTCATCATGTCGAAGTGACGGATCCGGACCGGGGCCTCAACCCGCGTTGGACAGGCGGTCCAGCCATTCGGTGAGCAGGGTCGCCTCCGCGGGGGTGAACGCGGGGCTCGGGGTCTGGTGGAGCAGCGCGCCGAGGCGGGTCGCGGCGGCCGGGGCGCCGGGGGTGGGCGGAGCGGCCGAAACGCCGGGCGCGGTCACCTCCGGGGTGAACACGGACGCGTGCACCGCGTCCCGTACGCGGCGCGACAAGGTCTCGTCCGTGAAGGTCGCCGGGCGGGAGACCAGCATCAGGCACACGCCGACGTTGGACGACATGATCATCTGTGCGGCGAGTTCAGGGGTGAGCCGCAGCTTGCCCTGTTCGGCGGCGCGGCGCAGGTCGGCGGTGAGGATCCGGTGGGCCTCCAGTGCCGCGGCGGGCGGGGTGCGCATCGCCGGGGAGTGCATCAGCCGGTAGAGGTTCGGGTTGCGCTGGGCGAACTCGGTGTGGCCGTCCCAGCCGTCGCGCAGGTCCTGGACCGGGTCGGTGCCGGGGTGCCGTTCCCGCTTGGCCGCCAGGTACCGCTCCCAGCCGTGGTCGACGACGGCCGACAGCAGGCCCTCCTTGTCGCCGAAGTGGCGGTAGAGCGCCGGGGCGCCGACCCCGGCGGCCTCGCACACGGCCCGGGTGGAGACGTCACCGTCCGGGGAGCGGGCGACCAGGTCGGCGGCCACCGCGAGGATGCGGGCCCTGGGCCCCGCGGGGGCGCCGGTGACGGGTGCGGCCGCGCCGGGGTTCGTGCTGTCGCTCATGGCGGAGATCCTGATGTCGTCGGGGCGGCGGGCGGTACGGGCGGACGGCGTCAGGCGATGCCGCCGTTGGCGCGCAGGACCTGGCCGTTGACCCAGCGGCCTCCGGGGCCCGCGAGGAAGGCGACGACGGAGGCGATGTCGTCGGGGGTGCCGAGGCGCTCCAGGGGAGGCTGGGCGGCCATCCGGGCGATGGTCTCCTCGTCCTTGCCGTCCAGGAAGAGGGCGGTGGCCGTCGGGCCGGGGGCCACGGCGTTGACGGTGATGTCCCGGCCGCGCATCTCGCGGGCGAGGATCAGGGTCATGGCCTCGACGGCGCCCTTGGTGGCGGCGTACGCGGTGTAGCCGGGGATGGCGAGGGCCAGCACGGAGCTGGAGAAGTTGATGATCGCGCCGCCCGGGCGCAGCCGGCGCGCGGCCTGCTGGTCGACGACGAACGTGCCGCGGATGTTGGTGCGGTGCATCCGGTCCAGGGCGTCGAGGTCGAGGTCGGCGAGCGGGGCCAGGGTCATGACCCCGGCCGCATGGACGACGACGTCGACACCGCCGAAGGTCTTCTCGGCCAGGTCGAAGAGGGCGGCGACCTCGGCCTCCTCGGCGACGTCCGCCCGGAAGGCGATGGCCTGCCCGCCCGCCTCGCCGATCGCCGCGACCGCCTTGTCGGCCTCGGCGGCGTTGCCCGCGTAGTTCACGACGACGGCGTACCCCTCGCGGGCCAGCCGCTCGGCGCTCTCGCGCCCGATTCCGCGGGACCCGCCGGTGACGATCGCGACGCGCGGGGAGGTGCTCGGCTGCTCACTCATGGCGTTGCTCCTTGTCTCGGCCGGGGCGACGGGTCCGCGTCCCGATAGAAACAACGCTAACACCATATGGGTAGCGACGCTAACGTGCGTACTCCCTGTCCCGGCCGGCAACCGGCCGCCTCACCCCTGCCACACGATCGCCTGCGTCTCGCTGTACGCGTGCAGGGCGTACGAGCCGACATCCCGGCCCACCCCGCTCTTCTTGAAGCCGCCGAAGGGGGCCTCCATGTTGCGGCCGACGGTGTTGACGCCGACGCCGCCCGCCCGCAGCCGGCGGGCCACGCGGAAGGCGCGGGCCACGTCGCCGGACCAGACGTAGTCGATCAGGCCATAGTCGGAGTCGTTGGCGAGGGCGATCGCCTCCTCCTCGTCGTCGAAGGGCAGCACGACGACGACCGGGCCGAAGATCTCCTCCCGGACGACCCTCATGTCCGGAGTGCAGTCGGCGAGAAGGGTGGGAGCGACGTAGAACCCGGCGGGAAGGAGCGGGCGTTCGCCGCCCGCCACCACCCGCGCGCCTTCCTTGCGCCCGAGTTCGACATACGACTCGACGCGGTCGCGGTGGGCCGCGGAGATGACCGGGCCGACGACCGTGCCCCGCTCCCGAGGATCCCCGACCTTCAAGTGGCCGATGTACGCAGCCAGTTGCCGCACCAGCTGATCGTGCACGCCCCGCTGCACCAGCACCCGTGTCGGCGCCGTGCAGATCTGTCCGCTGTAGAAGGAGAAGGTGGTGCCGATGCCCGAGACCGCCGAGGCCAGGTCCGCGTCGTCGAAGACGATCGCCGCGCCCTTGCCGCCCAGTTCCATCAGCTGGCGCTTCATACCGCGTCCGCACACCTCGGCGATCCGCTGCCCGACCGGCGTCGAGCCGGTGAAACTGACCATGTCGACGTCCGGGGAGTCGACCGCGGCCTCGCCGGACTCCGCCGTCGAGCCGCTGACCACGTTGACCACGCCCGGCGGCACGCCCGCCGCCTCCAGCGCCTCGGCCATCCGGTAGACGGACAGCGGGTCCTGCGGGGCGGGTTTGACCACCACCGTGTTGCCCATCGCGAGGGCGGGGGCGATCTTGCCGGCCGGGTTGGCCCACGGATTGTTGTACGAGGTGATGCAGGTGACCACGCCGACGGGCTGGCGCACGGCCAGCGCGCCCATCACGGCGGCCCCGCCGAAGGGGCCCGCCTCGTTGATCTGCGGCGGCAGCGGGGTGTCCACCGGTTCGGGCCGCGCGTAGCGCCGGAAGCGGGCCACCCCGACCCCGACCTGCATACCGCGCGCCGTCCCTGTGGTGGCGCCGCTCTCCGCCTGCGCGAGGGCGGCGTACGCCACGAAGTTTCGCTGGATGCAGTCCGCCGCCCGCGCGAGGACGGCGGCCCGCTCCTCAACGGGTGTACGGGACCACGGGCCGAAGGCCTCGCGGGCGGCGGACGCCGCCGCGTGCACCTGGGCGCGCGAGGCCTCGGGGGCGAGCCCGACGACCCCCTCGGTCGCCGGGTCGATCACCTCGTAGAACCCGTTGTCGGGCGCCACCCACGATCCGCCGATGAACAGCCGCTGCTCGGCGGCCTCGGGGGCCGTCCCGTCGGCGCCCGTCACCGGGTGCTCACCGTCCTGGTGTCGCGGCCCGACCGCAGCACCTTCCCCGGCACCGCGCCCGTCACCACGTCCTCGCGGATCGCCTCCACCCCGTTGACCCACACGGCGTTCACCCCGATCGCCCGGGAGTCGAGGCGCGGGCTGTCACCCGGCAGGTCGTGCACCAGGGTGGCTTTTCCGGCGTCGATCCGCTCCGGGTCCAAGAGCACCAGGTCCGCGTGGAATCCCACCTCGATACGCCCGCGGTCGCGCAGCCCGAAGAGCCGCGCCGGATCGTCCGTCAGCATCTTCACGGCCTGTTCCAGGGTGGCGAGTCCGCGTCCGCGCAGACAGTCGCCGAGGAACCGGGTGGTGTACGGGGCTCCGCACATGCGGTCCAGGTGGGCGCCCGCGTCGGAGCCGCCGAGCAGCACGTCCTGGTGCTGCCAGGTCTCGGCGCGCAGCACCCAGGAGTCCGGGTCGTTGTCGGTCGGCATGGGCCACAGCACCGTCCGCAGCTCGTCGGCCGCGCAGATCTCGACCAGGCAGGCGAAGGGCTCCTGGCCGCGCTCGGCGGCGATGTCCCGCACCACGCGCCCGGTCAGGCCCTCGTTCGCCGCGCTGTAGGTGTCGCCGATGACGTACCGGCCGAAGTCGGCGAGCCGCCGGAAGACCCCGGCCTCCTTGCTCTGGGCGCGGCGCAGCATCTCGGCGCGGGTGGCGGGGTCGCGGAGCCTGGCGATCCGCTCGGGGACGGGCAGCGCGAGGACCGGCCCCCAGCCGGGGATCAGGTTCAGGGCGCAGAAGGTGCCGAGCGACATGTTCATCGGGGTGAGGATCGGCATGGTGAGCGCGACGACCCGGCCGCCGGACTTGCGGGCGCGTTCGCTCGCCTCCAGCTGGCGCGGGACGCGCTCGGGGACGGCGGCGTCGATCGTCAGGACGTTCCAGTTGAGCGGGCGGCCCGCCGCCGCGCTCATCTCGACGAACAGGTCGATCTCCGCGTCGCTGAACTGGTCGAGGCAGCCGGCCACGATGGCCTCGATCTGGGTGCCCTCGTGTTCCCCCACGGCCTGGGCGAGGGCGAGGAGTTCGGCGGGTTCGGCGTGCCGGGAGGCGACCGGCCTGCCGTCGCCGTCGGAGTGGGTGGAGGACTGGGTGGTGGACAGGCCCCAGGCGCCGGCGTCCATGGCCTCGTGGAACAGCCGCAGCATGGCGTCCAGTTGTTCCGGTTCGGGCTGTCCGCCCACCGCGTCCGGCCCCATCACGTACCGCCGCAGCGCGCAATGGCCCACCATGAAGCCCGCGTTGACCGCGATCCGGCCTTCCAGGGCGTCGAGGTAGTCGCCGAAACTGTGCCAGTTCCAGGGGGCGCCCTCTTCCAGGGCGACCAGGGACATGCCTTCGACCTTGGACATCATGCGGCGCGTGTAGTCGGCGTCGTCGGGGCGCGCGGGGTTCAGCGGGGCGAGGGTGAACCCGCAGTTGCCGCCCGCGACCGTGGTGACCCCGTGGTTGAGGGACGGGGTCGCGTACGGGTCCCAGAAGAGCTGGGCGTCGTAGTGGGTGTGCGGGTCCACGAAGCCGGGGGCGAGGACGAGTCCGTGCGCGTCCTCGCTCGTCCGGGACGGCTCGGTGACCGCGCCGATCGCGGCGATACGGCCGTCGCGTATCCCCACGTCCGCGGTACGGGCGGGTTCGCCCGTACCGTCCACGACGGTCGCGCCCCTGATCAGGTGGTCCAGCATCGCGGAAGTACCCCCTAGACGGCTTGGCGGAAGCAGACGGCTCGGCGGACTAGACGGCCTGGCGGAACCGGGTCGTGCGGTGCACCGGGTCCGTGTCGATCTTCGGAATGACGTGTTCGCCGATCAGCCGGATCGTCTGGAGCGTCTCGTCCTTGGGGACGCCGACGGGCAGTCCGAAGCTGAGCTGGTCGGCGCCCGCCTGCTCCCAGCGCTTGCACTGGGTGAGCACCTCGCCGGGGTCGCCGCAGATCAACAGCTCCTCTTCTATGAGGAGTTCGACGAACTCGGCGTTGTACTCGGGGAGGGTCTCGGGCCAGACCGGGAAGCCCTCGGGGCGCGGGAAGGTGTCGTGGTAGCGGAAGACGAGGGAGGGCAGGTAGTGCAGGCCTCCGTCGACCGCGATCCGGATCGCCTCGTCGTGGGTGGGCGCGCAGATGGCGGTCGTGGTCACCATGACGTTGTCGTTGACGAAGTCCCCGATGGGTTCGGCGTCCACGACGGCGGTCTTGTACTGCTCCAGGACCCATTCCATGTCGGAGACCTTCTGCACGCTGAAGCCGAGCACCCCGAGCCCCTTGCGGGCGGCCATGGAGTACGAGGGCGGCGACCCGGCGGCGTACCACATCGCAGGGTGCGACTTCCCGTACGGCTTGGGCAGGATCTTGCGCGGCGGCAGCGACCAGTGCTTGCCCTGGAAGCCGACGTACTCGTCCTGGAGCCACATCTTGGGGAACTCGGCGATGGTCTCTTCCCAGATCTCCTTGGTGAAGTTCATGTCGGTGATGCCGGGGAGGAAGCCGAGGATCTCGTGCGAGCCGGCGCCGCGCCCGGACCCGAACTCGAAGCGGTTCTCGGTGAGATGGTCGAGCATGGCGACCTTCTCGGCGACCTTGACCGGGTGGTTGACCTGGGCGAGCGGGTTGAAGATGCCGGAGCCGAGGTGGATGCGGTCGGTGGCGTGCGCGAGGTAGCCGAGGTAGACGTCGTTGGCCGAGAGGTGCGAGTACTCCTCCAGGAAGTGGTGCTCGGACGCCCAGGCGTACTTGAAGCCCGACTTGTCCGCCTGGATGACGTACTCGGTCTCCTCCATCAGCGCCTTGTGTTCCGCGAGCGGGTCGGTCAAGGCCCGCTTGCCCACATATCCCTGTACAAAGAGCCCGAATTCCACGCGGTTCACCGTCCCCATCCAGTTATCTGACGTACCGTCAGATTCTTTGAGCCGACTGTTCCACCGCGTGCGTGGACCGTCAATAGCTGATACGGCGTCAGAGAACACTCACGCCCGCGAGCCAGCCGCCGTCGATCACGAACGGCTGCCCGGTGATGTACGCGGAGTCCTCACCGGTCAGGAACAGGGCCAGCCGGGCCACGTCCTCGGGGCGGCCGATCCGGCCGAGCGGCACGAGCTTGCCGTAGAACTCGTCGAGGGCCTGCGAGGCCTCCTCGCCGCCCGCGCCCGGGGAGAGCTGCGCCGGATTGCTCATCGCCGTGTCGACGGCGCCCGGACAGACCGCGTTGACGCGGATCCCCTTCTCCGCGAGCTCCAGCGCCGCGACGCGGGTGAGGCCGACGATGGCGTGCTTGGTCGCCGCGTACGCGCCCACGTACGCCATCCCCGTGAGCCCGGTGAAGGACGAGGTGTTCACGATCGTGCCGCCGCCGGCCTCGGCGATCTCGGGCGCGAGGGTCTTGATCCCGAGGAACACCCCGACCTGGTTGACCCGCACGATCTGCATGAACTCGGCCAGCGGGGTGTCCACGAGCGCGTTGAAGCGCAGGATGCCGGCGTTGTTGACCAGCCCGTCGATCCGCCCGTACGCGGCCTTCGCCGAGGCGGTGGCCGCCGTCCAGTCGGCCTCCTCGCCCACGTCCAGGTGGACGTAGTGCGCGCCGATCTCCTTGGCCAGCTCCTCCCCCTGGTCGTCGAGCACGTCCGCGACGATCACGCGCGCGCCCTCCGCCGCGAAGAGCCGCGCCTCCTGTTCGCCCTGCCCGCGTGCCGCGCCGGTGATGAGGACGACCCGCCCGTCCAGCTTTCCCATGCCATGACTCCCTAGCCGAGATGGGGGGCGACGTCCGCTCCGAACGCCGCCATCTGGTCCGTGAGTTCATCGCGGCTCCGGCTGCGGAACCGCACCTGGATCTGGTGCACGCCCATGGCGCCGTACTCCCGCAGCGCCTCCGCCAGCGCCTCGGGCGGGCCGCTCAGGGTGCGCCGCCCGGCCTCCCAGCCGGGCTCGCCGACGTACAGCGGCTCGGTGATGGCGCCGACGGTCAGCGGTTCCTCGATCCCGGCCGCGGCGCGCAGTTCCCGGAGCCTCGCGATCTGCCCCGGCAGCCGGTCGCGCGGGTCGCCCTGCGGCAACCAGCCGTCGCCGCGCAGCGCGGCCCGGCGCACGGCGGCGGGCGAGGAGCCGCCCACCCACACGGGAACGCGGGCCTGGGCGGGCCTCGGCCGCTGGCCGAGCCCCTCGAAGTCGTACGTCTTGCCGTGGTGGACGGGGAACTCGTCCGGCCCGAGCGCGGCGCGCAGGGCGTCGATCGTCTCGTCGAGGACGGCTCCCCGGCGCTCGAAGTCGGCCCCGACCGCCTCGAACTCCTCCCGTACGTGCCCGGCGCCGACCCCGAGGATCAGCCGGCCGCCCGAGAGGTGGTCGAGGGTCGCGTACTGCTTGGCCGTGACGAGCGGGTGCCGGAGCCCGACGACCGCGACATGGCTGAGCAGCAGGACGCGTTCGGTGACGGCCGCGAGGAACGCGAGCGTGGCGACGGGGTCGTACCAGACCGTGCTCATGGCGTCCGCGAGCCGACGCGGCACGGCGACGTGGTCGCAGCTCGCGATGTAGCCGAATCCGGCACGGTCGGCGGCGCGGGCGATCGCGACGAGATCCTCGGGACCCGCGTCCGCCTCCCACGGCTCGGCGTAGATGGTGCTCTGGGACTGGACGGGGAGCTGGATGCCGTAGGAGAGGCGTTCCTCGGACAGGACGGGCACGACGACCCCCTTGCCTGACCGACGGCCGCCCGACTGACGGACCGTCAGATTGAATGGGACTCGCACATAGTCGTCGCTGGCACCGCGTCATACAAGAGGCAGCCCCGGCGGAACATGTCCGCCGGGGCAGTTGTCCGGGAGAGGGGCCGTGAGGTGTGCGTCAGCGGGCGAAGCCGTAGCCGAACCAGGCGTCGGTGACGGGCGCGCCGACGTCGGCGGGCCCGAAGGAGACCGAGCCGGAGGCGGTCGGGCCGGTGCCGACGGAGCGGAAGGCCCAGACGGCACCGTCGTACGTGTTCTCGCCGTGCGCGGCGACGTACAGCTCGGCGCGGCCGTCGTGGTTGGTGTCGGCCAGCGCGGTGTGCGCGCCGAAGAGATCGCCCTTCTCCGCGGTACCGGGCACACCCGTGGTGTGCTGGCTGAAGGACACGGCGCCGCTGCCGGTGAGGCCGGACGCCGAGCCGCGCAGCACGGCCACGCCGCCCGCCGCGGCGAGCGTGCCGATGGCCTCGCCCGGGGAGCCGACGGCCACGTCCGCGTACCCGTCGCCGTTGACGTCCCCGACGGAGATGCCCAGGCCGAAGTCGTCACCCTTCTCCGACACGCCGGGCACGCCCGCCGTGTCCTGGTTGATCACCGCCGTACGGGAGGTGTCGGGCCCGCTCGCCGAGCCGTACACCACGCCGATCTGCCCGCCGAGGAGTGCCGGCTCGACGGATTCCTCGCCCTGGCCGTCGACGGGACGCCCGACCACGAGGTCGGCGTACCCGTCCTTGTTCACGTCGCCGATGCCGAGGCTGGAGCCGCCGGGCATGCGGGTGCCGTCGGGCCGCATCAGGACGACCAGGCCGCTCAGCCCCTGCCTGGTGCCGTGGAGCTGGACGATGCGATAGGCGGCGCCCGGCGACCCCTCCTCGGTGGTGCCGTGGACGAGCCCGACGAGGTCGGTGATGCCGTCGTGGTCGACGTCCCCGGCGGCGACGTCGTCGATGGCGAAGCCGCCCTCCTCTTGGCCGAGGTCGAAGGCGATGTCCGCGGTCGCCGCGGCACCGGCGGTGCGGGTGAAGGGCCCGGTCAGCAAGTGGTTGTCCGTGGCCACGTCGAGCCGGCCGTCGCCGTTGAAGTCGCCGACGGTGGCGTGCCGGGGCTTGACCTGGTCGAACATGGAGCCGGTCGCCACGGCCCTGCCGCCGGACAGCCCCGCCCTCCCGCCCCAGACGGCGGTCAGGGTGCCCGCCTGCTGGACGTCCCCGACCGCCTCACCCGGGGCGCCGACGACCAGGTCCGTGTACCCGTCGCCGTCCAGGTCGCCGAGGGTGAGGCCCCAGCCGAAGAAGTCGTCGGTCTCGGCGGCGCCGGGTATGCCGGCCGTGTTCTGGCTGATGACCTGCCGGTGCTTGGTGTCCAGCCCCCTCGAGGAGCCGTACACGACGCTCACGTACCCCGCGCGGGAGTACCCGCCGACCGCACCCCGGGGCGCGGCGACGGCGAGGTCCGCGTACCCGTCGCCGTTGAAGTCGGCCCGCACGCTCGTCGCACCGGCCGCGTGGGCGCTCGCCGGGCCGACGACGGTCCCGGCGACGGCCACCGCGGCCACGAGTGCGAGGCGAGAAGGGGACCTGCGTCGTCTCATATGGAAACCAACTCCTGCAGTGAAGGAACAGCCGACCAGTAGCGGAATCCAAGATTCCGCCGCCGGTACGACTTTCCTGACGGCCACAGGGTTGCCCTGAGGACGGCGGGAGTTTCCGAACTGTTATCCGGCGCCGCCGGCCGGGCGCACTGGGCACCGCAGCCCTCAGCCCGCCCAGAGGCCGTCCCGCGTCAGTCCCAGCAGGTCGATCGCGTTCCCCCGTACGATCCGCTCGACGACGTCCGGGGCCAGGTGGCCCATCTGGGCCTCGCCGACCTCCTTCGACTTCGGCCAGGTCGAGTCGGAGTGCGGGTAGTCGGTCTCGTAGAGGACGTTGGCGACACCGATCGCGTCGAGGTTGCGCAGGCCGAACGCGTCGTCGAAGAAGCAGCCGTACACATGCTCGGCGAAGAGCTCGGACGGCGGCCGGTGGACCTTGTCGGCCACCCCGCCCCAGGCCCGGTTCTCCTCCCACACCACGTCGGCGCGTTCCAGAATGTACGGGATCCAGCCGATCTGTCCCTCCGCGTACATCACCTTCAGGTTCGGGAAGCGCTCGAACTTGCCGCTCATCAGCCAGTCGACCATCGAGAAGCAGCAGTTGGCGAAGGTGATCGTGGAGCCGACCGCAGGCGGCGCGTCGGCGGAGGTCGAGGGCATCCGGCTGCTGGAGCCGATGTGCATCGCGATGACCGTGCCCGTCTCGTCGCACGCGGCGAGGAAGGGGTCCCAGTCGTCGGTGTGCACGGACGGGAGCCCGAGGTGCGGCGGGATCTCGGAGAAGGCCACCGCGCGCACCCCGCGGGCCGCGTTGCGCCGCACCTCGTCCGCCGCGAGCCGGGCGTCCCACAGCGGCACGAGCGTCAGCGGTATCAGGCGCCCCCTGGCCTTGGGCCCGCACCACTCCTCCACCATCCAGTCGTTGTAGGCCCGTACCGAGAGAAGGCCCAGGTCGCGGTCGGCCGCCTCGGTGAAGGTCTGCCCGCAGAAGCGGGGGAAGGTGGGAAAGCAGAGGGCGGACTGGACATGGTTGACGTCCATGTCGGCGAGCCGCTGCGGCACGTCGTACGAGCCGGGGCGCATCTGCTCGTACGTGATGACTTCGAGCCTGATCTCGTCACGGTCGTAGCCCACGGCCGTGTCGAGGCGGGTGAGGGGACGGTGCAGGTCCTCGTAGACCCACCAGTCCCCGACGGGACCGTCGTCGCCCGGCTCGCCCATGACGGGAGCGAACCTGCCGCCCAGGAAGGTCATCTCCTTCAGGGGCGCGCGGACGATGCGGGGTCCTGTGTCCTGGTACTTCGCGGGCAGCCGGTCCCGCCAGACGTCGGGCGGTTCGACCGTGTGGTCGTCCACCGAGATGATCCTCGGGAAGGCGGTCCCGGCGTCCGCCGGGAGGCTCTGCGCGGTTTCCGTGGTCTCCATACCGGCCACGGTAGCGCTGATCTGACGGCCCGTCAGCTCCTCGGGGCGGCCCTGCGGACACCCGCCGGAGCACGCGGCCGGCGGCGGCGGTCAGATGAATGGGCGGGGAAGTGTGAGGAGCCTGTGAGAGGACCGTGTGACCCGGCGCACGGCACCTTGTGATCGCTGTCTCGCACGGCTGACGCATCCGCCGTGAACAAGGCAAACTGGCCTCGTTGTACTGACAGTTCGGCAGGGGGACAGCGATGGACGGTGTGCCGCGCGTACCGAAGCAGTGGCATCCGGGCTCCGAGGAGCCCGCGGCGTTGCGCTTCAGCGTGCTCGGCCCGGTGCGCGCCTGGCTCGGGGACGATCCACTGCCGGCCGGGTCCCCGCAGCAACGCGCCCTGCTGGCCGCCCTGCTGCTCCGCGACGGCCGCACCGCCACGGCCTCCGAGCTCATCGACGCCCTGTGGGGCGACGAGCCCCCGTCCCAGGCGCTGGCCGCCCTGCGCACGTACGCCTCACGCCTGCGCAAGACGCTCGGCGCCGAGGTGCTGGTCAGCGAGTCCGGCGGCTACGCCATCCGCTCCCTGCGCGAGGGCGCCCTCGACCACGTCGACGCCCAGGAGCTCGCCGCCGACGCCGAGAAGGCACGCGCGGCGGGCGATCTGTCCCGCGCCCGCGACCTGCTCCGGGACGCCTTGGCCCTGTGGGACGGCGAACCGCTCGCGAGCATCCCCGGCCCCTACGCGGAGACCCAGCGGGCCCGCCTGGAGGAGTGGCGCCTGCAACTCCTCGAATCCCGGCTCGACATGGACCTGGAACAGGGATTCCACGCCGAGGCGGTCTCCGAACTCACCGCGCTGACCGCGGCGCACCCGCTGCGCGAACGCCTGCGTGAACTGCTGATGCTGGCGCTGTACCGCTCCGGCCGCCAGGCGGAGGCCCTCGCCGTGTACGCGGACACCCGGCGGCTGCTCGCCGACGAACTGGGGGTGGACCCGCGGCAGGGGCTGAAGGAACTCCAGCAGCGGATACTCCAGGCGGACCCGGGCCTCGCCGAGCCCTCCGCGCCCAAGGCGGAGCCCGTCGTCGCCCTCGTCCGCCCGGCCCAGCTCCCGGCGACCGTAACCGACTTCACCGGACGGGCGTCCTTCGTGCAGGAACTGAGCGACGTGCTCGCCGCGGCCTCCACCGAGGAGGGCCCGGTCATGGCCGTCTCGGCGCTCGCCGGGATCGGGGGCGTCGGCAAGACCACGCTCGCGGTGCACGTGGCCCACCAGGCCCGCGGAGCCTTCCCCGACGGACAGCTGTACGTCGACCTCCAGGGCGCCGGATCGCGCGCGGCCGAACCGGAGACGGTCCTCGGTGCCTTCCTTCGGGCCCTCGGAACCGCGGACTCGGCGATCCCGGACTCGCTGGAGGAACGCTCGGCCCTCTACCGCTCCGTCCTCGACGGCCGCCGCGTCCTGGTCCTGCTGGACAACGCCCGCGACGCCGCCCAGGTACGGCCGCTGCTGCCCGGCACCGAGGGCTGCGCCGCCCTGGTGACCTCGCGCATCCGGATGGTGGACCTGGCCGGGGCCCATCTGGTGGACCTCGACGTGATGTCCCCCGAGGAGGCGCTTCAGCTCTTCACGAAGATCGTGGGCCAGGAGCGGGTCGCCTCCGAGCGGGAGGCCGCCCTCGACGTGGTCGCGGCCTGCGGCTTCCTGCCCCTGGCCATCCGTATCGCCGCGTCCCGGCTCGCCGCCCGCCGCACCTGGACGGTGTCGGTGCTCGCGGCGAAGCTCGGCGACGAGCGCCGCCGGCTGGACGAGCTCCAGGCCGGCGACCTGGCCGTCAAGGCCACCTTCGAACTCGGCTACGGCCAGCTGGAGCCGGCCCAGGCGCGTGCCTTCCGCCTGCTGGGCCTCGCCGACGGCCCGGACATCTCGCTCGCGGCCGCGGCGGCGGTGATCGACCTCCCGGCCGAGGCGACCGAGGACCTCCTGGAGTCCCTCGTCGACACCTCCCTGCTGGAGTCGGCGGCGCCCGGCCGCTACCGCTACCACGACCTCGTACGCCTCTACGCGCGTGCGTGCGCCGAACGCGACGAACAGCCGCCGAGCGAACGGGCGGCGGCGATGTCGCGGCTGCTGGACTTCTACCTGAGCACGGCGGCCGGGGTGTACGCGATCGAACGCCCCGGCGACCGCCTCGTGGACCACCTGGAGCCGACCGGGAGCGCGGGTCTCACCTTCGCCGACCGGAAGACCTCCTGGGACTGGCTCTACTCGGAAGCCGTGTCCCTGCTCGCCTGCGTACGGCAGTCGGCGGGCACCCAGACGCTGCGGCGCGCGATCGACCTGCTCTGGGCGGCGGTCGACCTCGCCGAGTCGGGGGCCAACTCCAAGGAGTACGAGACTGCCGCCACCGCGCTGCGCGACGCCGCCCGCGCGGCGTCGGACGCCCACGCCGAAGGGCGGGCGAGGGTCGTCCTGAGCAACGCGCTCCTCTTCTCGGGGGCGTTCGACCAGGCGTACCAGGAGGCCCAGCAGGCGCTCAGGCTCGCCGAGACGGCGGAGGATCCGCTGCCGTGCTGCTGGGCGGCGAACATTCTCGGCAGCATCGCCTTCTACCAGAAGCGCTACACGGACGCCGAGGGATACTTCAGCCGGGCCATCGAGGAGTTCCGCGGCTGCGGTGACCTCGCCGGGTCCGCCAGCCCGCTCTGCAACCTGTCGCGGCTGCACCTGGCCACGGGCCGAGCCGACAGCGCCGTCGTCCTCGCCGGCCAGGGCACGGAGATCTACGAGACCCTCGGCCACTCCCTCCGGGTGGCGAACGGCCGCTACGCGCTCGGCATGGCCCTCGGCAAGAGCGGTCGCCACACGGAAGCCACCATCGAACTCGAAGAGGCCCTGCGGGTCTTCCGCGACAGCCGTCAGCGCCTGTGGGAGGGAATGGCCCTGTGCAGGCTCGCGGAGGTCGACCTGGACGCCCGCAAACCGGCCCGTGCGGCGAGCAGCGCCGAAATGGCGCTGACCGTGCTGCGGGGCATCGGCGGCGAGTGGCGCCGGGGCAACGTGCTGACCGTGCTGGGCAAGTCCCTGCGCGGAATCGGCCAGTTGGGCAGGGCCCAGGTCTGCTGGCGTGAAGCCCTGGAGATCTACGAGAAGTTGGACTCCCCGGAGGCGGCGGAGGTCCGGGCGCTCCTCACCCCCATCGCCGCCGCGTAGGCCCGGCGGACGTTCATCGTTCGTTTATCGCCGCCCGGCACTCTTTCTCTTGTCGATCCGTCGCGTCGGGGGGCAGACGGACCGCCGGAGTGATCGCCGAACTCGCAGTCTAGGGTGGGCGATCCGAGTGGCCCGCCCGGCCGTCCTCGGGGGAATGGCCGGACGGGCCCCACAGCCAGAAGAGATCCACAACAGGGGAGGCAGCACCATGAGCGAGACCGAGACGCCGATCACCGAGCCGGACAACACGCACGTCACCGGGGGTGAGGACGGTGAGGAGATCACGCCGATGAACACCCACGTGACCAGCAGCCCGATCAAGCCGCTGGGCACGACCGACGGCGATGCCACTCCGGACAACACGCACGTGACGGGCGAGCCGGTCTAAGTCCCACCTGGGGGGGCGGACTTACACCACACGGGGATCGGCCGCGGCGGCGCGGAGGGGGAGCCGCCGCGGTCGCCGTGCGTCCGGGGCCGGGTCGCCGTGCGTCCGGGCCGCCGAAGCCGGCTCAGCGCCCGCGCAGTTCCCCCTTCACCACCTTCCCGCTGGCGTTGCGGGGAAGTCGGGTGACGAAGGCGATCGTGCGGGGCACCTTGTAGTTGGCCATCTCCCGGCGGGACCAGGTGATCAGGTCGTCGGCCGTGAGAGCGGAGTGCGGGCGGCGGACCACGTAGGCCTTGCCGACCTCGCCGAGGCGGCTGTCCGGTACGCCGATCACCGCCACGTCGGCGACCGCGGGATGCAGTCCCAGCAGCTGCTCGATCTCCGCTGGGTAGGCGTTGAAGCCGCCGACGATGAACATGTCCTTGATCCGGTCGGTGATGCGGAGGTTGCCCTCGGCGTCGAGGACGCCCACATCGCCCGTGCGCAGCCAGCCGTCCGGCGTCAGGACCTCCGCCGTGGCCGCCGCGTCCTCGAAGTAGCCGCTCATCACGTTGAAGCCGCGGACCAGCACCTCGCCGGGAGATCCGGGAGCCGCCGGGGCGCCCGAGGGGTCCACCACCCGCACCTCGGTGCCGGGGATCGCCCGGCCCGAGGTCGAGGCGATCGCCTCCGGCCGGTCCCCCCTGCGGCACATGGTGACGATGCCGCTCGCCTCGGAGAGTCCGTACGCCGTCAGGACCGTGTCCACGCCGAGCTCCGTGCGCAGCCGCTCGACCAGACGCAGCGGGACCACCGCGGCGCCGGTCACCACCAGCCGCAGCGCGGAGAGGTCGTACGCGTCGCGGGCGGGGTGGTCGAGGAGCGACTGATGGAGGGTGGGCGGGCCGGGGAGGACGGATATGCGCTCCGCCGCCACGTTCGCGAGCACCGTGTCCACGTCGAACACCGGCTGCGGCACCATCGTCGCCCCGCGCATGAGACAGGCGATGATCCCGGCCTTGTAGCCGAAGGTGTGGAAGAAGGGGTTCACGATCAGATAGCGGTCACCCTCGCGCAGACCGGCGAGGTCGCTCCAGATCTCGTAGCCGCGGAGCGTCTGGGCGTGGGTGATCAGGGCGCCCTTCGGCCGGCCCGTCGTGCCCGAGGTGAAGATGATGTCCGAGGGGGAGCCTCCGGACACGGCGGCTCCACGACGGCGTACCTCGTCGCGTCCCACGCCCTCGCCGTCCGCCAGGAAGTCCTTCCAGGTACGGAAGTCGGCGGGGGCGTCGTCCGCGAGGACCACCACCCGCTCCAGGTGCGGGAGGCCGGGGAGCGGACCGGCGCCGAGGACGGGACCGGGTCCCGTCGCCCGCGGCTCCCCCGCCGCGCGGCGCAGCGCCGCCACGTACGACGTGCCGAGGAACGTCCCCGTCACGAACAGCAGTTTCGCCCGGCTCCTGGCCAGCACGTACGCCGCCTCGGCGCCCTTGAACCGGGTGTTGAGGGGGACCAGGACCGCCCCCGCGGACACAGCGCCGAGGGCGGAGACGATCCAGTCGAGGGTGTTCGGGGCCCAGATGGCCACCCGGTCGCCGACGCCCACGCCGCTCGCCACGCAGGCCGCCGCCGCGCGCTCCACCCGGGTGCCCAACTCCTCGTAGGAGACGCGCGTCCGGCCCTCGACGACCGCCTCCCGGTCCGCGAACCGGGCCGCCGCCGAGCGCACCAGCCCCGGCACGCCGCCCCACTCCAGGTCACCTCGCATCGCGTACCTTCCGCCGAAGCAGCACTAGCTGACTGCCCGTCAGATTAGCTGTAGCCTGACGGCCTGTCAGCAGCCGGGACCGTGTGCGGAGGTCACCCATGCCAGGGATCAAGGACGCCACAGCCGTCGTCGGAATCGGACAGACCGCCTTCGCCAGGCAACTGGCCGAGTCCGAGAAGACGTTGGCCTGTCGCGCGATCCTCGCCGCCCTCGACGACGCCGGCATCGCGCCCGCCGAGGTCGACGGGCTCGCCTCCTACACCATGGAGGAAACCGACGAGGTGGAGGTCGCCAAGGCCGTCGGGTTCGGCGACCTCACCTTCTTCAGCAAGGTCGGTTACGGGGGCGGCGGTTCGTGCGCCACCGTCGCACACCTGGCCGCCGCCATCGCCACCGGCCAGGCGACGGTGGGCGTGGCCTGGCGCTCGCGCAAGCGGGGCAGCGGGCCGCGCCCCTGGAAGAACACCGCCGTCCAGCTCCCCACCCCGGCCCAGTGGACCCGGCCCTTCGGGCTGCTGCGGCCCGCCGACGAGATCGGGATGCTCGCACGCCGGTACATGCACGAGTACGGGGCGACCCGCGACCACCTCTTCAACGTGGCGCTGGCCTGCCGCAACCGTGCCAACCAGAACCCGGCCGCGATGATGTACGAACGCCCGCTGACCCGCGAGATGTACATGACCGCCCGCTGGATCAGCGAGCCGCTGTGCCTCTTCGACAACTGCCTGGAGACGGACGGCGCGCTGGCGTGCGTGATCGTCTCCGCCGAGCGGGCCCGCGACTGCCGGCGGCGGCCCGTCTACGTCCACTCCGCCGCCCAGGGCCTGCCCGCCCAGCACCACGGGATGGTCAACTACTGGAACGACGACCCACTCACGGGCCCCGCCTGGACCGCCGCCCGGCATCTGTGGAAGCACGCCGACCTTACGCCCGAGGACGTGGACGTGGCGCAGATCTACGACGCGTTCACACCGCTGATACCCCTGTCGCTGGAGGGCTACGGCTTCTGCGGGCGCGGGGAGGGCGCGGCCTTCACGGAGGGCGGCGCGCTGGAGATCGGCGGACGGCTGCCGGTCAACACCGGGGGCGGCGGCCTCAGCGAGGCCTATGTGCACGGCTTCAACCTCATCAACGAGGGCGTGAAGCAGTTGCGGGGCACGAGTACGGCGCAGGTGCCGGGTGCGGCGACCTGTCTGGTCACGGCGGGGGAAGGGGTCCCGACCTCCGCCCTCCTGCTGAGGAACTGAGGGGACGGGACGGCCGACATGACGGACACGAACGAGAGCACCGGGACCGGCGGGACGGGCGAGCCTCTGCTGTCCCCCGTCCCCGACGACGACGGGGCGCCCTTCTGGCAGTACGCCGCCCGGGGCGAACTCCGCGTCCAGGCCTGCGCCGACTGCGGCGAACTGCGCTTCCCGCCGCGCCCCTGCTGCCCGCACTGCCACTCCTTCGCCGACGAGTGGCGAAGGATGAGCGGGCGCGGCCGGGTCTGGTCGTACGTCGTCCCGCATCCGCCGCTCCTTCCCGCCTACGCGGCGCTGGCCCCGTACAACGCGATCGTGGTGGAGCTGGACGAGGCGCCGAGGATACGGCTGGCCGGGAACCTGGTGAGCGGGCCGGACGGGCCCATCGGCTCCGTTCCGCCGCGGCGGATCCGCATCGGGGCCCGGGTGCAGGCGGTGTTCGCCGAGGTGAACGGCATGACCGTGCCCCGCTGGGTCCTGGAGCGGGCGTGAGCGCCGAGGCGGGAGGCGGCGGGCTCGCGGTGAACGTCGACAAGGGGGCCGGGGTCGCCGTCCTCACGCTCGACCGGCAGGACCGGCTCAACGCGGTCGATCTCGCGACGGCCGCCGAACTGGTCGCCGCCTGGCGGGAGTTCCGGTTCGACGACACCGTACGGGCACTCGTCGTCACCGGCGCGGGACGGCGGGCCTTCTGCACCGGGATCGACCGCGCCGCCGAGGTGCCGCAGCCCGATTCCCCGTACATGGTGGACGATCCGCTCGCCACGATCGGGCCGAAGGCCAACGACCTGTGGAAACCGGTGATCGCCGCCGTGAACGGGATCGCCTGCGGCGGAGCCTTCTATCTGCTGGGCGAGTCGGAGTTCGTCGTCGCCGACGAGGAGGCGTCCTTCTTCGACCCGCACACGACGTACGGAATGGTCAGCGCCTACGAGTCCGTCTACCTCGCCCAGCGGATGCCGTTCGGGGAGGTGGCGCGCATGGCGCTGATGGGGACCGCCGAGCGGGTCTCCGCGCGGCGGGCGTACGAGGTGGGGCTGGTGTCCGAACTCACCCCGCCGGGCCAGGCGTTGGCGGCGGCGGTCGAGTGCGCGACGGTCATCGCGTCCTACCCGGCCGAAGCCGTCCAGGGGACCGTGCGGGCGCTGTGGTCGGCGCAGGAGGCGACCCGTGCGGCGGCCCTGGCGCACGCTCCGCAGCTCGTCTCCCTCGGCAACCTGCCGGCCGAACGGCAGGCGAAGCTGTTCTCGGCCCGCCGGCCGGGGTTCCGGCTGCGGTGAAAGCGGGTTGCAGCTGCATCGAGCGCGGGTTCCGGCTGCGCCGAGCGCCGTCCGGACGGCGGACGCCGGCCCCCGCCTCCGCCGGGACGGAGAAACGCTCGAACCGCGCACGAGCGGGCCGGTCCGGGCCTCGCTCCCTGTGGCGGGCCGGTCACGCCGGGCGTAGCCTCGCTGCCGGAGCGGCTTCCGCAGGCCGTCCGCGCGAACGACGGCCGCCGTCCGGAGACCCTTCCGTGCCCGGTACGGCGGCCGTCACGCAATGGCCCGACGCTCACGTGGTGCGCGCGGTCCCGGTGCCCTTCTCCGCGTCCAGCGCGTACACGCAGCGGTCCTTGCTGCACGCGTACACGACGCCGTCCTTGACCACGGGCGCCCCGGTGATCTCGCCTCCGGTGGCCAGCTTCCAGCGCAGCCGCCCGTCGTCGGCCTTCAGGGTGTACAGGAGATGGTCCGTGGAGCCGAAGTGGATACGGCCCTCGGCCACCGCCGGGGCGCCCACCAGGTCGCCCCCGGCCTGGAAGCGCCACTTCGGGGTGCCGGTGACGGCGTCCAGCGTGTACAGGCCCTTGCCGCTGCCGACATGGACGTGTCCGGCGGCCACGAGGACCGGCTCGGTGGAGGCGCGGGACTCGGTGGCGATGCGCCAGCGGTCGCGGCCGTCGGTCGCGTCGAGGGCGTACACCGTGCCCAGGTAGTCGGCGAGGTAGACACCGCCGCCCGTCACCGCCGGGCCCGGGGCGAACGTCGGCGGGCTGAGGAAGACGGCCGGGGCCTCGAAGTGCCAGCGGACGTGACCGCCGGCCACGTCGATGGCGAGAACGCGGGTGCCCGCGCAGATGTAGACGTAGCCGTCGGGGGCGTGGGTCATACGGACCGGTACGCCGCCGCAGGAGGCCGTGTCGCCGATCGGGTACGACCAGCGCTCCTCGCCCGTACGGGCTTCGAGGGCGCGCAGCCGGGCGTCCTTCCAGACGTACACCGTGCCGTCGTGGATCGCCGGACCGGCCTCGGCGGACTCGAAGTCCGTCTGGGCGCCACTGATCTCCCAGAGCTTCTGGCCGTTCGCGGCCTCCCACGCCTGGACGCCGCCGCCGCGCGTGCCGGTGACGACCGTTCCGCGGTCGGCCTGGAGCGAGTAGACCCAGGCGTCCGTGGACAGACGCCAGAGGTCGGCGCCCTCCCTGGCTTCGAGCGCGTACAGCGTCGGCCCGTCGGACGCGTGGATACGGCCGTCCGCCACCGCCATCGACCAGGCCACGTCACGGGTCTTGAACCGGCGCCGGCCGGTCGCGACATCGAGGGCGTGGACTTCGAAGGACGTGACGTAGACGAGGTCGTCGGCGACCGAGGGAGTGCCCCAGACGTCGTTCGACATGCGGAAGCGCCAGGGGCGCCAGCCCGCCGAGGCGTCGGGGGTCGGCGGCGCGGCCGTGGGCACCGGCGCCGGTTCGGCGCCGTTCACACCGATGCGCGGCCGGGACCAGGACGCCGCGAGCCCGGCTTCCGGGGGCGGTGCCTTCACGGCCGCCGCGCGGGCGTCGAGGACCCGGGGGCCGGGGCCGATGGGCACCTGGGCGCCGGCGAGGCGCACGGGGCCGGTGTCGGGCGCCCCGACGGGCACCGGGGCGTGCGAAGGGGGCGGAGGCAGCGCCGGGCGCCCCCCGCCGCTGCGTCCGCTTCCCCCGGCCGGCCGCATGACCGGCGGACGGCCGCCACGGCGGGTCTCGATCATGGTCACCGCGCGCTCGGGCAGCCAGGCCGAGGCCGTACCGCTGTCGTCGGAGCCGGAGCCGAAGAGGTGGGGTGCGAGCTGGGCCTGGAGATCGGCGGGGTTGGGTCGGCCGGTGGCGTCCATCTGCATGCAGGACTCGATGAGCGGACGGAGCTCGTCGGGCAGGCCCTCGAGGTCCGGGCCCTCGCGGAGCAGCATGAAGACCGTCTCGACGGGGTTGGCGCCGTGGAAGGGGGCGTGTCCGGTGGCCGCGAAGACGAGCATCGAGCCGAGCGAGAAGACATCACTCGCACCGGTGACGCTGCGCGAGTCCTTCGCCTGCTCGGGCGACATGTAGGCGGGGGTGCCGACGGCCACGTTGGTCATGGTCAGACGGGTGTTCGAGACGCCGGACGCGATGCCGAAGTCGATCACGCGCGGTCCGTCCTCGACCACGAGGACGTTCGAGGGCTTCAGGTCACGGTGGACGAGTCCGGCGCCGTGGATCGACTGGAGCGCCTCCGCGACACCGGCCGCCAGCCAGCGCACCGCCTGGGCCGGGAGCGGCCCGCACTCGTTCACTATCTCCTCGAGCGAGGGCGCGGGCACGTACGCGGTGGCCAGCCACGGCACCGCGGCACGGGCGTCGGCGTCGACCACGGCCGCCGTGTAGAAGCCCGACACGGCGCGGGCCGCCTCGACCTCGCGCGAGAAGCGGACCCGGAACAACTGGTCCTCGGCGAGCTCGGTCCTGACCGTCTTGATCGCCACGCGCCGGCCGGAGGCCGAGCGCGCGAGATAGACCAGCCCCATGCCGCCGGCCCCCAGCCGGCCCAGCACCTCGAACGGCCCGATCCGGCGCGGATCGTGCTGCGTCAGCTGATCCACCACTTGCCTGCCACCTCCCCGTACGGGTCACGTCATCCACGTATGAACGCGGCCCAGTGCAGCGTCTCACCACCGCACCGCCGTGGCGGCACGCACCCCGATTCTTCCTGGCCGAGCCGCCGGTTGCGAACCAGGGGGCGGATCGGGGTGTCTCGTGACAAAACCGCCGCCCAGGAAGAAGTACGGCCGCCGGGGCGCCATGGTTCAGGGCCGAAATGCGCCCCTCACCCCCAGAAGTACCCCGCTCCGCACCCCGGAAGTGCCGTCCCTCACGTCGAAATGCCGCACTCCGCGGCGCGAATGCGTTTCGGACGGCGCCCCCGAATCATCCCCGTCGACCGGCGCCGCCGGAACACCCGCACCACCGACGGGACGTCACACCTGGTGGAAGCCCCTTCACCGTTCGAGTACCGCGAACGACGCACCCTGATTGTCCGTGACGACGGCCACCCGACCGTACGACGTGTCGAAGGGTGTCACCTGGACACGGCCGCCGAGCCTGTTCACCGTCCCGAGTGTCTTCTCGCAGTCCTCGACCCCGAAGTGGACGAGGAAGTGGGGTGGCATCTCGGCCGGAAAGACTCCCGTCAGGGGAACGCGGCCGAAATCGGGGGTCGCGTCGGGCCCGAACAGCGCGTCGTGGAAGAGGGTGCCGTAGAAGCGGTCGACGGTCGCGGTGTCGCGGGCGTAGAGCTCGGCCCAGCAGAACGTGCGCGGCTCGTGCCGCTTGGCGAAGCCGGCGTGGGTGCCGGGCTGCCAGAGGCCGAAGACGGCGCCCTCCGTGTCGGTGGCGAGGGCGGCCGTGCCCAGTTCGCCCGACGGTCCCACGGCCGTGGGCACGGCGATGACCCGGCCGCCCGCCCCCGTGATCCGGCGGGTGAGCCCCTCGGCGTCCGGCGTCGCGAAGTACACCGTCCACACGGTGGGCATCCGCCCGTCCAGCTTGGGCGTGAGCGCGGCGACCGGTTCGCCGTCCAGTTCCGCCCAGCCCTCGGGGCCCGACTCCTCCGGGAACGTCCAGCCGAAGAGCCCGCCGTAGAAGCGCTTGCCCGCCTCCACGTCGGCCAGCTGCGCGTCGACCCAGCAGGGCACACCCTCGGAGAATCCGGCGACAACGGCTGATTCGGCCATGCGGCCAAGCTAACGGCCCTTTCGGTATCCCGCAGAGCGTGCGCACCTGCTCCGGTGACGCCCCGTCCCTGCTCAGGGGCTCGCAGGGCGCCACGGGCCCCTGTCGCGGGGGTTCGCGCGGGCGAGATGCGGGCTTCCGCGGCGGGGGTCGTGCGGGCCGGGTGCGGGCTTCTGACACGGGTTCGCGCGGGTCGGGTGCGGGCTTCCGCGACGGGTTCGCGCGGGCCCTGCGCGGGCTCCCGTCGCGGAGGCCGGAATTCGCCGTCGCACCCCCGCTGAACCCACGTGGGAAAAGGCCGCACCCCATTTGCAGTCGGCCGAATCGCGCTCCGATCACCCCTCGGTAAGCTGACGGCATGACAGGACAAGTGCGTACCGTCGACGGCCGCGTGGCCGGACGGCGAGGGCAGGCGACCCGGCAGAAGCTGCTCGACTGCCTCAGCGAGATGCTCAGCTCATCGCCCTACCGGGACGTCAAAGTCATTGACGTCGCCCGGAAGGCAGGCACTTCACCGGCGACCTTCTACCAGTACTTCCCGGACGTCGAAGGCGCCGTCCTGGAGATCGCCGAGCAAATGGCCGCCGAGGGCGCCGAGTTGACCCAGTTGCTCGAAGGCCGTTCATGGGTCGGCAAGGCCGGCTGGCAGACCGCCCAGGAACTCGTGGACGGCTTCCTCGAGTTCTGGCGGAGGAACGACGCGATCCTGCGAGTCGTCGATCTCGGCGCCGCCGAGGGCGACAAGCGGTTCTACAAGATCCGCATGAAGATCCTGAACTCCGTGAACAACTCCCTCACGGACTCGGTCACCGAACTCCAGTCCAAGGGCAAGGTCGACAAGGACGTCAACCCTGCCGCGATGGCCGGTTCCCTCGTCGCCATGCTCGCCGCGGTCGCCTCGCACCAGAAGGGGTTCCAGACCTGGGGCGTCAAGCAGGCCGAACTCAAGCCGAACCTCGCGCTGTTGGTGTATCTGGGCGTGACCGGGAAGAAGCCGACGAAGTAGGTTTCCGCGTCCGAACGCTCCAGCTCCTGTCATGCGGGCGGCCGTTCGTCCCGGAGGAACACTCCGGCGGACCGCCGCCCGCTGCGCTGTACGGCGACCGGGAACCGGCTGCGAGGAACGGGCCGCGCGTCCCAGCCCGTTCGGCCGTCCGCCCACCCGGCGCGCCTCGGCCCGACGGCCGTCCGCCCGGCTACCGTGCTCAGCCCTGCCGGACCTCGTCCTCCGCGGAGTCGGCGGGCACCTCTCTGCGTACGATCCTGAAGAGCCGTATCTCCCGGTCCACCCGGGCCTGGTAGGTGGCGTACGGCGGCCAGAACGCCAGTACCGTCCTCCAGACCGCCTCCCTCTCCTCGCCCGTGAGGAGCCGGGCCGTGACGGGAATGTCCTCGCCCTTCCAGTTGATGACGGCGTCGGGACGGGCGAGCAGGTTCGCGGTCCAGGCGGGATGGCCCGTACGGCCGAAGTTGGACCCGATGAGAATCCAGCCCGACCCCGACCCCGCCCCCGCCCCCTCGCCGGACCCTGCCGCCGCACCCCCAGTGGACCCCGCCGCCGTGCCCTCGCCCGGGCCCGCCCCCGCACCCCCGGTGGACCCCGCCCTCGCGCCCGGGGCGTCGCCCTCCGGCATACAGGCCAGCGGGGTACGGCGCTCCAGTCCGCTCCTGGCGCCGCGCGCGGTCAGGACGACACCCGGCAGCATCTGGGCGCTGAGCAGCACCTTCCCGCGAGTGAGCCGGTGCACGGCACGGTCGAGGGCCGGTATGAGGTGAGGGGCCACCCTGGCGAACGCCCGGGTGGAGGACACCCGCTGCACCAGCCGCACCCCGGGCATCCTCCTCGCCCCGGTCCCCACCCCGGCCCCCGCCCTCCCGGCGGCGCCGGCTCCCGCGCCCGCTCCCCCGCCGAGGCCGCCTCCGGTCCCGCTCCCCCCGCGTGAACGCCTGCCCGCCGCCATCAGACCGTCACCTCTCCCCCGTCGAAGAGCCGGGCCGCGTCGGCCGCGTGCGCGCGCAGCCGGTGAACGGGGCCGAAGAGCAGTTCGTCACCGGACGCGCGCTTGAAGTAGAGATGGGCCTCGTGCTCCCAGGTGAAGCCGATGCCGCCGTGCAGCTGGACGCCCTCGGAGGCGGCGGTGCGCAGCGCCTCGAGCCCCTGGGCCAGCGCGAGGGCACCCACGCGCTCACCGCCCGTCCCGGTGGCCCAGGCCGCGTAGTACGCCGCCGAGCGGGCCGACTGCACGCCCACGTAGACGTCCGCGAGCCGGTGCTTGACCGCCTGGAAGGAGCCGATCGCCCGCCCGAACTGCTCACGCCGGCCGACGTGTTCGATGGTGCGCTCCAGAATACGGTCGGCGGCGCCCACGGCCTCCACGGCGAGGACGGCCGCGGCGGTGTCCCCGACGGCGGCCAGCGCCGCGGGCACGTCGGCCCGGTCGTCGCCCAGCAACTCGGCCTCCACTTCCCGTAGTTCGAGTCCGGCCTGCGGGCGGGTCGGATCCAGGGAGGTCTGCCGTGTGCGTACGAGCCCGTCGGCGTCGTCCCTCACCAGGAACAGCAGCGTCCGTGACCGCGCGAACCCGCCGGTGTGCGCGGCCACCACCAGCAGCCCGGCGCTGTGGCCGTCGAGCACCTGCGCCGCCTGCCCGTAGAGCCGCCACACGCCGTCCGCCCGGCGCGCCTGGACGCCTCCGGCGCGGCCGCCGCCCGCCCAGTCGCCGCGATTGTCGCCGACCAGCCCGAGGGCGGTGGCCAGGCCCGTACCGGGGACGGCGAGGGCGGCGGTCAGCGCGCCCGATGCCAGCGCCGGCAGCAGTGCGGCGCGCTGCGCCTCGGTGCCGAGGGCCAGGATCAGCGGGGCGGCGAGGACGGCGGTGGAGAGCAGCGGCGAGGGCGCGAGGGCGCGGCCCGACTCCTCGCAGGCGAGGGCGAGTTCCGTCATCGAGCAGCCGACACCGCCGTACGCCTCGGGGAGGGCCAGTCCGGGCAGCCCGAGTTGCAGCGCGAGGGCTTCCCAGAGCGCGGGGTCGTAGCCCGCGGGGGTCAGCTCGGCGGCCCGCAGCTCCTGCGGCCCGCACCGCTTCACCAGCAGTTCCCGCAGGGTGCGGCGGATCTCCTCCTGCTCCGCGGTGAGCTGGGCATCCATGGGCGGGCTCCTCCCTCGTCGGGCAGCGGGACGATCGGGCGGCGGGACGGCCGGGCGGCGAGCGTCCGGGATCCGCCGGGGCGGCACAACGAGCCGGCCAGGCCGGCTGATCCGCAGACCGATCCGACGGGCTGATCCGCAAGCCGATCCGACGGATCGATCCGAACAGCCCGCATGACGGTTCAATCCGAACAGCTCATATGGCGAATTGATCTGACGGGCCGTCATGTTAGGGCGAGGGATCCCAGATGCACAGGGGTGCGACGGCCTCCCGGCGGGTCCGGCATCTGATGTACCGTCAGATTCATGACTCACGCCACCCCGGGCCGCAGCCGTCGAAAGGTCGCCGTCGTCGGCATATCCCTGTCCGACTGCGGCCGCGTGGACGAGGCGACCCCGTACGCGCTGCACGCCCAGGCCGCGCGCCGCGCCCTGGCCGACTCCGGCCTTGACCGCTCGGTGATCGACGGACTCGCCTCGGCCGGGCTCGGCACGCTCGCGCCCGCCGAGGTGGCCGACTATCTCGGGCTGCGGCCCACCTGGGTCGACTCGACCTCGGTCGGCGGGTCCACCTGGGAGGTCATGGCGGCCCACGCTGCCGACGCCATAGCGGCGGGCCACGCGAACGCCGTCCTGCTCGTCTACGGCTCCACCGCCCGCGCCGACATCAGGGCGGGCCGCCGCACCGGCAACCTGTCGTTCGGTGCCCGGGGCCCCCTCCAGTTCGAGGTCCCGTACGGCCACACCCTGATCGCCAAGTACGCGATGGCCGCGCGCCGCCACATGCACACGTACGGCACCACGCTCGAACAGCTCGCCTCGGTGGCGGTCCAGGCCCGCGCGAACGCGGCACGCAACCCGGAGGCGATGTTCCGCGCCCCGGTCACCGTCGACGACGTCCTGTCGGGCCCGATGATCGCGGACCCCTTCACCAAACTGCACTGCTGCATCCGTTCCGACGGCGGCGCGGCGGTGCTGCTGGCGGCCGAGGAGTACGTACGCGACTGCCGCACGGCCCCGGTGTGGGTGCTCGGGACCGGCGAGCACGTCTCGCACACCACCATGTCCGAGTGGGCGGACTTCACCGTCTCCCCGGCGGCGGTGAGCGGCCGGCTCGCCTTCGAGCGGGCGGGAGTCCGCCCGGCCGAGATCGACTTCGCCGAGATCTACGACGCCTTCACCTACATGACCCTGGTGACCCTGGAGGACCTCGGCTTCTGCGCCAAGGGCGAGGGCGGCGCCTTCGTGGACGCGGCGAAGGGGCGGCTCCTGGTGGGCGGGGAGCTGCCGGTGAACACCGACGGCGGCGGCCTCTCGGCCCAGCACCCCGGCATGCGCGGCCTGTTCCTGCTCGTGGAGGCCGTACGGCAGCTGCGCGGCGACCTCCCGGCGGAGCGCCAGGTCCGGCGCCCCGACGGGACCCTGCCCGAACTGGCCGTGGCGTCCGGGACGGGTGGCTGGTTCTGCTCGTCGGGGACGGTGGTGCTGGGGCGGGGGTGAAGAGCGGCACCGGGCCCGCCGCCCCGGGTGATACTCGGGCCATGGAACCGGATCTTCATGAGCTGCTGAGATCGCTGCGGGTGTGGGACACGGAGCTGCCCGGCTTCGCCCCCGAGGAGGCTCCGGGGGACCCGCTGACCCTGTTCACCCGGTGGTTCGCGGAAGCCGCGGCGGCCGGACAGGCCGAGCCGCACACGATGTCGCTCGCGACGGCCGGCGAGGACGGGCTGCCCGACGTCCGTACGGTGATGCTGCACGGCGCGGACGACGCCGGCTGGGCGTTCGCCTCACACGTGACGAGCCGCAAGGGACGCCAGCTGGCCGCCCGGCCGTACGCCGCTCTCGGTTTCTACTGGCCCGCGCGGGGCCGCCAGATCCGGCTCCGCGGCCCGGTCACGGCCGCGTCGCCCGAGGAGGGCCAGGCGGACCTGCACGCCCGCTCCACGGGGGCACTGGCCGCAGCGCTGGTGGGCCGGCAGAGCGAAGTCCTGCCCTCGCGCGCCGAGTTGGACCGGGCCTCGGACGCGGCCTGGGAACAGGCCGAGAGCGCCCCGAGCTCCCCCGCCCCGACCTGGACGCTCTACCGACTCCGCCCCGACGAGGTCGAGTTCTTCCAGGGCGACGCCCGCCGTCGCCACACCCGGCTCGTCTACCGCCGCGCGGAGCCCGGCTGGACCACCGAACTGCTGTGGCCGTGACACCGGCGGTGACCGCGGATCCGGCACCCTGACGTCCGCCCCGCGGGTCCGGCCCTGGACGTCCAGGCCTCGGGCGTCCAGGCCTTGGGCGTCCAGGCCCTGGCTAGACGTCGTACGTGAAGTCGTACGTCGCGAAGCCGGCGACGGGACGGTAGCCGATGCGCTGGTACAGGCCGTTGCTGGTCGGATTGGCGAGGTCGGTGAAGAGCAGGACCTCCTGGACACCGGTGGCGGTCGCGGCGCGGCTGACCTCGGCGGTGACGGCTCCGGCGTATCCCCGGCCGCGCAGGTTCGCCGGGGTGTAGACCGGGGCGACCCGGAGCTGTCCGGCGACCGGCGGTGTCACGCCCGCCATGGCGACGGGCGTGCCGTCGGGGGCCTCCCAGAGGGTGATGCCGCCGTAGGAGATCCGGTCGTCGGCCCAGGCGCCGGGGTCGCGGTGCGCGCCTTCGGCGATGGATTCGGCGAACTCCGTGTACCAGCGGGCGAGCAGGTCCCGGTCGCCCTCGTCGGCGATCCGGGGGCGGCCGGGCGGCGCGGGCTCGGGCACCGTCAGGCCGCCCAGCCGGTACAGCCGCTCGCTCCGCAGCAGCTCGGCCCTAGCTCCGGTCCGCCGCCCCCAGATCGCGGCGAAGCCCTCGGCGGTGTCCTGGTCGGCGGAGATCCCGGGCACCTCGATCCCCGCGTCCACGAGCAGCGCGGCGAGCCCCTCCGCACCCCGCTCGTCCAGCGAGGTGACGTTCAGCCGGTACGGCGGCGTACGGAAGAAGGCCGCGCGGACGGCCCCGTCCCGCTCCAGGGTCCCGAAGACCGGCGCGCTCTCGCCGTACTGGCGCATCCCCCGCCTGCGCAGTGCCTCCGTCACGGTCAGCGCGACGGTGTGCCGCGCGGGACGCGAACGGAGAAAGTCCCCGGCCCGGGCGAGAAACGCGTCGAGGTCGTGCGTGAGCTGCCAGTCGTACGTCACGGAGGTCATGGCCGATGATCCCGTGCGGCCACGACGACGTGCCTCCGAATTTCGGCGGATGGGAGTGACCCGTGAGCCTGAAGGGGCTTGAATGGCTGGATGTCCGACGGCCATGTGCACTTCTCCGTCCAGCCGTTCCCCGAGGTGACCGGTCTCGGTCTGCGGCTGCGCCCCTGGGACCCGGAGTCCGACGCCGACGCGTCGGCGTATCTGCGCGGACTGACCGATCCCGAGTTGCAGCGCTGGAACACCCCGCTCAGGTTCGTCCGGGCCATCGAGGACGCCCGCGCGGCGCTCGGCAGGCGCGTCGCCGCCGCGAGGGACGGCTCCGGGGTCTCCTTCTGTGTCACCGACGCCGAGAGCGACGAGACGCTGGGCCACATCGGCGTCAACGAGATCGACCACGTCACGAGCTGCGCCCGCATCGGCTACTGGGTGCTCCCGGAGTCCCGCGGCCGTCAGGTCGCCACCCGCGCCCTCCTCCTCGCGGCCCGCTACGGCTTCACCGAACTCGCCCTGCACCGCCTGGAACTCGGCCACGCCGTGGGCCACGAGGTGTCCTGCCGGGTCGCCGAACGCTGCGGATTCCGGCACGAGGGGACCCTGCGCGGCGCGATGTTCGAGGCCGGCCGCCATGACGCGTTCCGCGACGTACACCTGCACGGACGCCTGGCGACGGACCCGGAACCGGCGCCCGCCGGGTAGCGGCAGGCCGCCCAGGTGCCACGGGGCCACCGGGCCACCGGGCCGGAGTGTCTCGGTCCCGGGAGACCGGGTCCCGGGAGACCGGGACGGTCACCCGTCGGCGTGTGAAGCCGGCCGGAACACGGGGATCCCCGCCCGGAAGGCCACCTCCAGTTCCATCCCGATCCGCAGCACCGCCTCCTCGCACCCGATCACCTCGGTCATCATCCGGGGCCCCTCCGCCAGGTCGACGACGGCGGCGGCGTACGGCACGCGTTCGCCGAACGGAGGCAGGTCGTTGCGGTGGACGACGGACCAGGTGTAGAGCGTGGCGCGTCCGCTCGCGGGGCTCCAGTTCACGTCCTCGCTCCAGCAGTACGGGCAGAACTCGCGTGGATAGTGGTGGACGCGGTCGCAGGCCGCGCAGTGCCGGATCAGCAGCCGCCCCTGGGCCGCGGCCTCCCAGTACGGCCGGGTGAAGGCATCCGCCTCGGGAGCGTCGAACCCGCCGCCGGGTCCTGTCGAGCCCCGACCGGTCCCGCTCACCCGAAGAGTCCCAGGGCGCTGTCCAGCGACCACACCTGCCAGGACATCCCGAACAGCCCGACGGCCGAGACCAGCGCCATCATCGCGTTCTGCCCCTGTTCCGCCCAGTCGTGGATCATGAGCGTGAAGTAGAGGACGTTGAGGAGCAGGCCCGCGACCAGTGCGACCGGAGTCAGCAGCCCGGCCACCAGCCCGAGACCGAGCGCCAGCTCCGCGTACACGACGACGTACGCCATCGCCCTGGGCCGCGGTGCGACGACCGTGTCGAAACCGGAACGCACCGCGTTCCAGCGGTGCTTGGACGCGATGTCCGCCGCCCACGCGATTCCGGTGCCGCGCTCGAACCAGCCCTTCTTGTCCTTGTGCCGCCAGCTCTCGAGCCACCACAGGCCGAGCCCGATACGGAGCACGGCCAGCCATTCCGCCCCGCCGAGCCAGATCGTGTCCATGGCCGAACCTCCCGCAGAGGAGTCGTATCTGACGGTACGTCAGTTTCAACGCCCCGGGACGCTCGCGCAAGAGGCAGGCACCGGCCGGCCGGGAGGAGACGGCCGGCACGCCGTCATCCACCCTCACCCCACCCCTCCCGGGGGGGCGCGCGAAGCCAATCCCACGCCCCGGCAAAGGGCGTACGCCCCGGCGCTCACCTGCGACGACACCCCGCTTTTCACACTCCTTCACCACACCGAAGTGACCTACGCCACCAAGTCCACCCACCCCTCCCACAGGCGTGACCAGTTCGCAACCGATTCAGGTCTTGACCGAGACCTATCAAGCAAAGTCGTGATTACGCTCGCGCTATGGCCGACTCGACTGCTTCCACGACCCCCCGCACGGTGCCCTCCCACGAGGACCGCCCCGTGTACGTGATCGGAGGCGGCCCCGGGGGACTCGCGGCGGCGTACGCACTGCGCGCCCGGGGCGTACGAGCCGTCGTCCTGGAGAAGTCGGACCAGGTCGGCGCGTCCTGGCGGGGCCACTACGACCGGCTGCACCTGCACACCACCCGGCGCCTGTCCGCGCTGCCGGGGCTGTCGATGCCGCGCTCGTTCGGCCGGTGGGTGGCCCGCGACAACGTGGTGCGCTACCTGGAGAAGTACGCCGAGCACCACACCCTGGAGATCGTCACGGGCGTCGAGGTCTCCCGCGTCGAGCCCGCCCCCGGCGGCGACGGCTGGCTGCTGCACGCCACCGGCGGACGTGAGCTGACCGGCAGCGCGGTGGTCGTCGCGACCGGTTACAACCACACCCCGCGCGTCCCCGACTGGTCCGGCCGCGACACCTACACCGGTGAACTGCTGCACGCCGGCGAGTACCGCAACCCCGCCCCCTACGCGGGCCGCGACGTCCTTGTCGTCGGCATGGGCAACACCGGCGCCGAGATCGCCGTGGACCTGGTCGAGGGCGGTGCCTCGCGCGTACGGCTGTCCGTCCGCACCGCGCCGCACATCGTGCGCCGCTCGACGGCGGGCTGGGCCGCGCAGTTCACGGGCATCGTCGTACGGCGGCTGCCGGTGCGCCTCGTGGACGCGCTGGCCGGCCCGATGGCGAAGCTCAGCGTGCCCGACCTGGCGGCGCAGGGCCTGCCCCGCCCCGACACCGGGCTCTACTCCCGCGTCAACGAGGGTTCCATCCCCGTCCAGGACGTCGGCGTCATCGACGCCGTCCGCAAGGGCAAGGTCGAGATCGTGGCCGCCGTCGAGGGATTCGAGGACGACAAGGCCGTCCTCGCCGACGGGAACCGGATCGCCCCGGACGCGGTGATCGTCGCGACCGGCTACACGCGGGCCCTGGAAGGCATGGTCGGACACCTCGAGGTGCTCGACGGCCGCGGACACCCGCTCGTGCACGGCGGCCACACCCCGAAGAACGCGCCCGGCCTGTACTTCACGGGTTTCACCAACCCCATCTCCGGCATGTTCCGCGAACTCGCCCTGGACGCCGAGAAGATCGCGAAGGCAGTGGCCCGCCACACCTCCAAGCCCGAGTCCGCACCGACGGACGCCCCGGCGCCCACCGCCTGACACCTCGGCACCTCGGCACCTCGGCACCCCGGCACCCCGGCACCCCGGCACCCCGGCACCCGCCGATTGGGCAGGTTTTTCGCTCCCTGCGCCCCTGTACTGATTTGCGGGGGGTGTCAGTGCAGTGCGGCCTCGCCGGCGTGAACGGCGCGCAGGGCGCGCTCGACCGTCTCCCGGCTCTCGCCGACCGGGGCCACGTAGCCCATGACGTCGCGCACGGCGCCCTCCCCGAGCGTGCGGGTCATCACCCACGTGGCGAGGTACTGGGAGGCCAGGCAGCCGCCCGCCGTGGCGATGTTCCCAGAGGCATGGAACGGCGCGTCCAGCACCGTGACGCCGCAGGCTTCCACGAAGGGCCGGCTCTTCACGTCCGTGCTGACCGGCATGCCGTCGAGCAGGCCGAGCCGGGCGAGCACCAGGGCGCCCGAGCACTGCGCGCCGATCAGCTGACGCGACGGGTCGAGCGACAGCCGGGAGATCAGCCGGTCGTCGGCGACCACCTCGCGCGCCTTCACCCCACTGCCGATCAGCACGACGTCCGCTTCGGTCACGAACTCCATCGGGCGCTGTCCGGTGACCTCGACACCGTTCATCGACGTGACCACCGGGGCGGGGGTCGTGATGAAGGCCTCCAGGCCGTCCTTTCGGCACCGGTTGATCAACGCGGAGGCGATGAAGCTGTCGAGCTCGTTGAACCCGTCGAACGTGACCACGGCTACCTGCATGGCATCTCCTCGAAGCACGGCGCTGGAGGTGCAGATTCTCATCCGCTCCGTGCCCGGATCGCGGGCCAATCGGCAATCGGTGGCTCATCCGTCAGAACTGAAGTTGTCGGGGTCCGCCGGGCCGTGGAAGGCGGAAGGCGGTCGTGCGCGGCGCGGACCGGCGGGACGACGGCGAAGCCGACGCGGGCGGCCTCGCCGCGGAGAGGAACCGAGTGGCATGGCATCCCCTTTGAGCGTGAACGTGTTCACGGCACCGGAGAAGGAGCTGGTGGCCGAGCGGTCCCGGCCCACCTCACCGACTTCGACCGCCTCCAGCAGGAGACCGGCAGCGACCAGGAGCTCTACGACGCCATGACCGAGCTGTATCCCGACCGGGTCAGCCACCAGACCTGGCTGATGTTCGGCTTCCAGCAGGCCTGAGGGTCGGCGGTCAGCCGTCGGCGGTCAGCGCGGAAAGTCGCCCACGGCTGTGCCGAGGTCGCTTTCGAGTTCACCGGGCGTCTGGAGGCCCCGCCCGGCGAGGTGGTCCAGACGCTCACGGCTCTCGGGCCGGGCGATCAGGCTCTGGAATGTCGCGGCGTCGGAGCGGACGTGGGCGGCCGATGCCAGCGTGAGCTCGTTGACGGCACGCTTGGCCGCTCGCACCCCTTCCGGTGGGAAGCCGGCGATGCGTTTCGCCAGGCGCTCGACGAAGCCGTCCAGCTCGGTGTCGGGCAGGGCGCGGTTGATCCAGCCGTAGCGCTCGGCGGTGTCGGCGTCGAAGTCGTCGGCGCTGACGATGGCCTCGATGGCGCGAGTCCGGCCGAGCCGCCGGGCCAGGTGCTGGACACCACCCGCGCCGGGCAGCGCACCGGTGCCGGCCTCGAACTGCCCGAAGACCGCCTTCTCGCGCGAGGCGAAGATCATGTCGCACGCCAGGGCAAGTTCGTTGCCGCCGCCGCGGGCGCGCCCGCGCACCTTGGCGACGGTGATCACCGGAACCCGCGCCAGCTTGTACAGGAACATGCCGAGCGAGGCGTCGCCGGGGCCACCCGCCTTCGCGGCTTCCGCGGTGTACTGCGGGACGGCCGTGAGGTCCACGTGCGCGGAGAAATAGTCCGGCGAAGCGCTGTCGATGACGACAACGCGCACGTCACCCGGGTCGGTGTACAGCATGTCGACGAGGGAGACCAGGTCACGGACCAGGTCGACACCGAGGAGGTTCAGGGGGCCTGCGTCGAGGGTCGCGAACAGGACGCCGTCCTCCAGCCGGGTCCGGATCGACGGACGGTCGACGCTCATGACAGCTCCTGGGCGTGAGGTGGACGCGGGGACTGAGCCTCTGTCCCAGGGTGCGCCCTCCGCCACCCCGGGCGCATGCTGGGAAGCAGGGAGGAGTGCCTTGCCCGCGGAGGCCGTGCGGGTACTGCGAGGCGGCGCTGCCGCGAGAACCGTGCCTCCCGAAGCGAAGGAGCAGTTCATGCCGGCCCGGCATTTTCAGGTGAACTCCCCTTCGCCGGCCCGATGTTCCGCAAGTCCGTCAGGGAACCCCTGAAAACCAAGTAGTCGTCCTTGGAGGTCTGTCAGCAAGCGTCGACGTCGGCTCCACCAACCGCGCGAGTCTCCGGCCCGCGCCACCGGGCCCTGTTCGGTGGGCCTTGTGACGGTCGACCTCGGACTCGTCGGATCCGGCGTGACCACAGCCTGCGAGCTACTGGGCTTGTACGCATTTCCTAGGGAAAGAACCCAGGCCATGAGTACTGAACTCCTCGATCTGGCCATCGCGACCGCCGGTGGCAGGGAACTCTGGGACACCCTCCGCGGCGTGAAGGCCGACATCTCCATCGACGGTCCGGTCTGGGGGCTCAAGGGCTGGCCACCGGGGGCGAGTTTCGACCAGGTCGTCACGCTCGACACGGCCAGAGAACACATCGTGTTCACCCCGTTCACCCGCCCGGAGTGGGAGATGATCTTCGACGGTGCCAGTGACAGCGTCACCGTGCGAACCCTGGACGGGGAACCGGTCGAGACCCTCGCACCCGCTCGCGCCACCTTCAAGGGAATGCTGCGCAACTCCGACTGGGACGCCCCCCACCTCGGCTACTTCCTGGGCTACGCCATCTGGAACTACTTCACCAGCCCGTTCCTCTTCACCCATCCCGGCGTGAAGACCCGCGAGATCGAACCGTGGCACGAGGCGGGGCAGACGTGGCGGCGTCTGCAGGTGCGCTTCCCGCCCGACATCGCCACACACAGCCCCACCGCGGTCTTCTACTACGACGCCTTCGGCATGCAACGCCGAATGGACTACGTCGCCGAGATCAACAACAGCTTCCTCGTCGGCCACTACACCGGCCACCACCGCGATTTCGACGGGCTGGTCATTCCGACGCGACGACGGATGTTCCGCCGCAACCCCGACGACAGCGTCAACCTCAACTTCCCCTCCATCACGGTCGACGTCCACGATGTCGAGCTCGTCCGCTCCGACGACGAACAGGTACGGCCATGACCACAGAGAGCGCCTTCGTCGATCACCCCGCCCGGAGGCTCGTCGTGACGCTCCCGCGTCCCTACGACGCGGCCTGCGAGCACTTCGAGACCCTCGTCCCGGAGGCCGATCTCCAGCGCTTCTACCAACTGGGCTCCTGGAAGGCCACCTTCGAACTCGCCGAGATCAACGGCCCCCACGGGTTCATGCGCTACCACCGGAGCGACGTCTGCGCCCTGATGGCCGGCTCGCCGTCCCTCTGGAAGGCCACCCAGTACCTCATGGGCAACCACGTCATCGCGGAACCCGCGTTCCGCGAGGACGCGTCGGCCGCGCTGCACGCACCACTGCCTTCCCTGATCTACGCCGACCCCGACGGCGACACGAAATTTGCCGTCGACCAGCCCAGCCTGCTGTTCGACAGCTTCGGCAACCCGCAAATCGCCGAGGTCGGCCGCGAACTGGACACCCGCCTGGGCCGGCTGATCGCCCTCCTCGGCGGCGACGTACCTCCCCAGCTGTGAGGCTCCGAGGCCTCCGGATTCATAGGTGCACCGCGCCGGATCACGGCGTCACTCACATGGGTACATGAGACTGTGAGTGGAGCAGGGATGCCTGTTCCGAGAAGCGGGGTGCCCGTTCCGAGACGTGGGGTGCCCGTTCCGAGAAGTGGGCGAAAGCCCCGAGAACCCATAAAAGCTCCCTCCGTCGCAGCCTTTGCCTGCACAACAGTTCCTGACACGGCGTCAGTTAAGTAATCTGACAGTGCGTCAGTTAACAATTGGCTGTCACACAGGAGCGGGCGGACCGATGCTTGGATCAACCCACGGCACCCTCACCACCGACTCCCGCCGGGCCCGGGTCATCGCCTGCGGCGAGCAGCCCTCACCGGTCGTGCACGGCCGGCCGGCCGAGGTCGACGACCTGGACGTCAGCGGTCGCCCGCTGTACGCCGCCGCACCCGACCTGGACCGCTTCTTCCGTCCCGAGTGCGTGGCCGTCATCGGCGCCTCGGACGCCGAGGGCCGGCCGAACACCGGAATCACCCGGCAGCTGATCGGCTGGGCCGAGCGGGTCGGCGCCCGGCTCCACCCGGTGCATCCCACCCGCCGCGAAGTCTTCGGCCTGCCGTGCCTCCCATCCGTCGCGGCCCTGCCGGAGCAGGTGGACCTGGCGGTGGTCCTGGTCGGTGACCCCCTTCCGGTGATCGAGGAACTGGCCGAGGCGAAGGTGAGGTTCGCGGTCGCCTTCGCGTCCGGATTCGCCGAGACCGGGGCCGAGGGCGCCGCCGCCCAGGCCCGGCTCGCCGCCGCCGTACGCGGCTCCGGCCTGCGGCTGCTCGGGCCGAACACCAACCTCAACGCGTTCGAGAACTTCCGCGACGACCTCGACGGCCCGGCGGTCGCCCTCATCACCCAGTCCGGCCATCAGGGACGGCCGGTGTTCGCGATGCAGCAGCTGGGAGTACGCCTGTCCCACTGGGCGCCCACCGGCAACGAGGCCGACCTGGAGACCGCGGACTTCATCTCCTACTTCTCCGAGCGGCCCGAGGTCGGTGCCATCGCCTGCTACGTCGAGGGGCTCAAGGACGGCCGCTCCTTCCTGCTCGCCGCCGACCGCGCCGCCCGGCGCAAGGTGCCCGTCGTCGCGGTGAAGGTCGGCCGCACCGAGACCGGCGCCCGCACCGCCGCCTCGCACACCGGCAAGCTGACCGGCGCCGACACCGTGGTGGACGCGGCGATGCGGCAGTACGGCGTGATCCGCGTCGACGGACTCGACGAACTCCAGGACACCGCGGCCCTGTTGGCGCGGGCCCGCGCTCCGCAGGCCGACGGGGTCGTCGTCTATTCGATCTCGGGCGGCACGGGCGCGCACTTCGCGGACCTGGCGAGCGAGGCGGGCCTCGACCTGCCGGTCCTCTCGGACGCCAAACAGGCGGAGCTGCACACCTGGATACCCGGCTATCTGAACGTCGCGAACCCGGTGGACAACGGCGGGCACCCGGTCGGAGACTGGCGTGGCCGGAAGATCATCGACGCGATCCTCGCCGACCCCGCCGTCGGCGTGCTGATCTGTCCGATCACCGGGCCCTTCCCGCCCCTGAGCGACAAACTGACGCAGGACCTGGTGGACGCGGCGGAACAGACGGACAAGCTGGTGTGCGTGGTGTGGGGATCGCCGGTCGGCACGGAGGCGGCCTACCGCGAGACGCTGCTCGGGTCGTCCCGGGTCGCCACCTTCCGTACGTTCGCCAACTGCATCACCGCAGTCCGCGCCCATCTCGACCACGCGCGCTTCGCCGCCGCCTACCGCTCGCCCTTCGACGAGGCCCCGCGCACCCCGTCGCCCTCCTTCCGCAAGGCACAGGCCCTGATGCGTCCGGGCCAGCAGCTGAGCGAGCACGCGGCCAAGCAGCTGCTGCGCGCGTACGGGATCCGTGTGCCGCGCGAGCAGCTGGTGACCAGCGCGGCGGCGGCCGTGCGGGCGGCGAGCCAGGTCGGCTACCCGGTGGTGATGAAGGCCTCCGGCGCGCAGATCGCCCACAAGACCGAGCTCGGGCTGGTCAAGATCGGGCTGACCTCCGCCAGCCAGGTCCGCGACGCCTATCGCGAGCTGACCGACATCGCCCGCTACGAGGGCATCTCCCTCGACGGAGTCCTGGTCTGCCAGATGGTCGAGCGGGGCGTCGAGATGGTCGTGGGCGTCACGCACGACCCGCTCTTCGGGCCGACCGTCACCGTCGGGCTGGGCGGGGTGCTCGTCGAGGTGCTGCGGGACGTCGCCGTACGCGTGCCGCCGTTCGGTGACGACCAGGCGCGGGCCATGCTGTCCGAGCTGCGGGGACGGGCGCTCCTCGACGGGGTGCGCGGGGGTCCGCCGGTGGACGTGGACGCGCTGGTCGAGGTCGTGATCCGGGTCCAGCGCATGGCGCTCGAACTCGGTGACGAGATCTCGGAGCTGGACATCAATCCGCTGATGGTCCTGCCCCGCGGGCAGGGAGCCGTGGCCCTGGACGCCCTGGTGATGTGCCGCTGAACCGGGGCCCCCGCTCCCGCTCCTCCACGCCCGCCGGCCCGCTCCGACCAGGTCCCGCGCACGACGCGGCGGTCCCGCCCGCAACCCCCGTACGAAACGGAGCACCCTCATGACCGACTCCCCCCGTGCGTCCCGCGAAGCGCCCGAAACCCCCGAAGCTCCTGAGTCTCGTAAATCTCCTGAATCTCGTGAACCAGCCGAAAAGCCCCTCGACTCATTGATACGGCACGCCACTGACAACGCGGTCTCGTGGATCACCCTCGACCGGCCCGAGGCGATGAACGCGCTCACCTGGGACCAGCGCGAGCGGGTGATCGATCTGCTCGCGGCGGCGTCCGCCGACCCCGGTGTGCGGGCCGTGGTCATCACCGCCACCGGCCGCGGGTTCTGCGCGGGCGCGGACCTGCGGGGCGGTCCGCCCGCCGGGGACCGGGTGCCAGGCGATGTCGCCCGCACGATCCGGCTGGGCGCGCAGCGCCTGATCGCCGCCGTCCTCGACTGCGAGAAACCGGTGATCGCGGCGGTCAACGGCACGGCGGCCGGGATCGGCGCGCATCTCGCCTTCGCGTGCGACCTCGTCCTCGCGGCCGAACCGGCGCGGTTCATCGAGGTGTTCGTGCGCCGAGGTCTCGTACCGGACGGCGGCGGGGCCTACCTGCTGCCCCGTCTCGTCGGCCCGCGGCGGGCCAAGGAGCTGATGTTCTTCGGCGACGCGCTCAGCGCGGCGGACGCCGAGCGGATCGGGCTCGTCAACAGGGTCGTACCGCTCGACGAGTTGGAGAAGACGGCCCGGGCGTGGTCCGAGCGCCTCGCCGCCGGGCCCACCCGCGCGCTCGCCCTCACCAAGCAACTGGTCAACGCCTCCCTCGACGCCGACCGCGGCAGCGCCTTCGCGGCGGAGGCGGCGGCACAGGAGATCAACATGACGACGTCGGACGCCGTCGAGGGTGTGGCGAGCTTCGTGGAACGGCGCACCCCGCACTACGAGGGCCGCTGAAGAAACGAACCCGGTCCGGCCGTCCGCCTGCCCGTCGGCCACCCCGGAAGACCGAAATCCGGCAACGCGCCCCGGGAATCCGGAAGCCGCCGGCCACTCCGGGAACCCGGAACCCCGTCGGTCGCCCCGGGCACTCGCACCCCACCAGTTCAGCTCTGCCGCAGAATGCGCAGGTCTCCCGAGTCGGGATCGCCGAAGAGGACGAAGAGTTCCGGGTGGGCCTCGGTGCCGCCGATGGTCCAGTAGGTGTCGTGGCCGCAGTCGCCGACGCGCACGACCACGCCGTCCCGCAGCTCGGAGACGGACCCGTCGGCGTACGGGTCGTAGCGGCCGGCGGTGTCGAGGAACCACTTGCCGGTGCCGTCGCAGCGCGTGAACTCCTTGGTGGTCACGTCCCCGAACTCGGGCTGGGCGGGCACGGCCGAGAGCTCGGCCCTGCCGTCGGCGCCCAGCCGCAGCACCGCCCCGTGATCGCCGCGCCAGACTCCGGCGAGCCGGCCGGCGGCGAGCTTCGGGGGCTCGTACTCGTGGATGGTTCCCGTGGCCAGGCCCACCGTGCCCGCCGCCACGACCAGTACGCACACCCCGAGGGCCACGAGTGCCGAGCGGAGCCAGACGCGCCCGCCCTCCTGCGGCTGTCCGGTGGCCCGTTCGCTCGATCGCATCCGGGAGACGCCCAGCGCGGGCGGGACTCCCGACACGGCGAGCAGCAGGGCCTCGGTGCCGGTGGGCGCGAGGCCGAGAAGGAGGACCGCGAGCGTGGTCCAGAACGTGCCGAGCAGCAGGACGAGACCCAGGTGCCAGGCGGCCTCGGGGCCGGGTGCGCGGCGGCGCACCAGCCGGGCGAGGGTGGCCGCCGGCATCGTGTACGTCACCGCGTGCAGCAGGCCCAGAGCGGCGAGCAGGGGCGGTCCGAACACCAGCATGCACAGCAGTCCGACGGCGGCGAGTCCGCCGCCGAGACCCGCGCCGTGGTCGTCGTCGTCGAATGTCCCGACCCACCAGACCGCGACGGCGATCGCGAACTGCGCCGCGCAGACCGCGGCGGCGAGGTTCACTTCCGCACCGGCCCATGCCGACCGGGGGCGCGTGGGCCTCCCGGAGTTTCCCGACCCCATGGGGCGAAAGATACGCGGGCGGGACACGCCGCGCCGCGAGGGGCTGTCGCCGACCGCTCCGGCAGGCCTCACCGGGACACCGATCCGGCCCGCCGCTTCGCCGTGCTCCGGGCCCTCCGCGTCACCGCGCCCCCGGCCTCGCGAACCACTTCCCGCCTGTTCGCGAACCACTTCCCCTCGGCTCCCGAACCCCTTCCCGTCGGCTCGCAAACCACTTCCTGTCTGCTCGCGAACCCCTTCCTATCTGACATGGCGTCAGCTTCAATGGAAGGCGTGATGGGACACGCAGGGATGGCCGCCGCCGCCGTCCGTTACCTCAGATCGGCAGGGGCCCCCACCGTCGCGGGGCCCGTCGAGGCGTTGCCGCGCCCGGATCTGCGAGCGGTCGGCGAAGACGAGCGGGCGCCGGTCGATCCGGCCCGGTTCCGGCGGGTGCTGGGGCACTTCGCGACCGGGGTGACCGTCGTGACGGCACCCGGCACCAGCGCCGAGGACCCGGCGGGCCCGGCCGGTTTCGCCTGCCAGTCCTTCGCCTCGCTCTCCCTGGACCCGCCGCTGGTCTGCTTCATGGTCGGCCGTACGTCGGCGACCTGGCCGCGCATCGCCCGCGCCGGCGTCTTCTGCGTCAACGTACTCGGCGCGCACCAGGGCGAGGTGTGCCGCGGCTTCGCGGTGAGCGGCGCGGACAAGTTCGCCGGGGTGGTCTACGACGCCGCCCCGGTGTCCGGATCCCCCCGCCTCGCGGGCGCCGCGGCCTGGATCGACTGCACGATCCACGCGGTCCACACGGGAGGGGACCACCTGATCGTGGTGGGCCGGGTGGACGCTCTCGGCGCGGGCGGCGACGGCGGGGAGGACGCGGACGTCCCGCCGCTGCTCTTCCACAAGGGCCGCTTCATCGACTGACGCGGCCCGTCACGCGGGTGCGGGCAGCGCCGCCGGGGCCGCCGGACGGCGGCGGCGGATCACCAGGGCCATCAGCGCGGCCGCCGCGCACAGCGCGCCCGAGGCGTACCAGACCACGTCGTACGAGCCGAACCGGTCGCGGGCGACGCCGCCGAGGAAGGCAACGAGGGCGGCGCCCACCTGGTGGGAGGCGAGGACCCAGCCGAAGACGATGGCGCTGTCCTCGCCGTACTGCTCACGGCACAGGGCCAGGGTGGGCGGGACGGTGGCGACCCAGTCGAGGCCGTAGAAGACGATGAAGAAGATCATCGGCGGGTGCACGGTCGGGGCGAGGAACATCGGCAGGAACAGCAGCGAGATGCCGCGCAGGGCGTAGTACACGGCCAGCAGGCGGCGCGGCTCGAAGCGGTCGGTGAACCAGCCGGAGGCGATCGTGCCGACCACGTCGAAGACGCCGATGACCGCGAGGAGCGAGGCGGCGGCGGTGATGGGCATGCCGTGGT
This sequence comes from Streptomyces sp. NPDC005281, assembly GCF_040607495.1. Taxonomy (NCBI): domain Bacteria; kingdom Bacillati; phylum Actinomycetota; class Actinomycetes; order Kitasatosporales; family Streptomycetaceae; genus Streptomyces; species Streptomyces sp. NPDC005281. The sequence goes on from NZ_JBEXGX010000001.1 coordinate 339,075, forward strand.
CGTGGGCCGCGGGCACGAAGTGCGTCTGGACCAGGCCGTTCGTCGAGGCGCCGCAGATCGCGAACGTCCCGGCCAGCAGCCAGAAGGGGCCTGTGCGGACGGCGGAGAGCAGCACGGTCACCGCGCGCCGGGCGGCGCCCCGCACCGGCTCGGGCTTGGGCACGAACTCCGTCGCGCCGTAAGGCATTTGGCCCACGTCGGCCGGGTGGTCGCGCAGCAGCAGCCAGACGAAGGGGACGACCGCGAGGGCGGCGAGGGACACGGTCACCGCGGCCGGACGCCAGCTGTGTTCCGTGACGATCCAGGACAGCAGCGGCAGGAAGATCAGCTGGCCGGAGGCCGAGGCGGCGGTCAGGATGCCCGTCACCAGGCCCTTGCGCGCCGTGAACCAGCGGTTGGTGACCGTCGCCGCGAAGGCGAGCGCCATCGAACCGGAACCCAGGCCGACCAGCAAGCCCCAGCAGAGCAGCAGTTGCCACGCGGTCGTCATCCAGACGGTCAGCCCGGAGCCGATCGCGATCACGGTCAGGGCGACCGCCACCACCCGGCGGATGCTGAAGCGGTCCATGAGCGCCGCCGCGAAGGGCGCCGTCAGCCCGTACAGCGCGAGGTTGATCGAGACGGCCGCGCCGATCGTGCCGCGCGACCAGTGGAACTCCTGGTGCAGCGGGTCGATCAGCAGTCCGGGAAGCGACCGGAAGGCCGCCGCGCCGATGATCGTCACGAAGGTGACGGCGGCGACGAACCAGGCGCGGTGGATGCGGTGGGAGGGGGCGGGGCGAACGGGCCGGGCGTCCTCCGGGACCTGCGCGGCTTCGGTTGTCTGGGTCACGACATAGAGCTTCGGGGAACGTGCACCGATGAACCACTGGCCCGAGAGACAGCATTCGCTAGGATCGGGCCATGGCCACTCCCGGTACGCCGTCCCCGCACCGCGTCGTCGTCCTCGCGCTCGACGGACTGCTCCCCTTCGAGCTGGGCATTCCGCAGCGCATCTTCGGCAAGGCCCGGGACACCGAGGGGCGCCCGGTGTACGAGGTCGTCACCTGCTCGGTCCGGCCGCCGGGCCCCGTCGGTACGGACGCGGACTTCTCGATCCTCGTCGGCAACGGGCCCGAGGCGCTGGCCACGGCCGACACCGTCGTCGTCCCGGCGTCGTACGAGCTCGGACCCGTCCATCGGGAGGGCATCCTGACCCCGGAGCTGACGGCCGCGCTCGCGCACATCCGCCCCGGCACCCGGCTCGTCTCCATCTGCACCGGCAGCTACGTCCTCGCCGCCGCCGGATATCTGGACGGCCGCCCCGCCACCACGCACTGGATGCACGCCGAGCACTTCCAGCGGCTCTTCCCCCGGATCAGCGTCGACGCGGACGTGCTCTTCGTCGACGACGGGGACGTCCTGACCTCCGCCGGGGTCGCGGCCGGGATCGACCTGTGCCTGCATCTCGTACGGCGTGACCACGGAGCCGTTGTCGCCAACGAGGTGGCCCGCCGGACCGTCGTACCGCCGCACCGCGACGGCGGCCAGGCGCAGTACATCCAGCGCCCGGTTCCGGAGGCGGGGTCGGCCACCACGACCGCGGCCCGCGCCTGGGCCCTCGGCCGCCTCCACGAGCCGATCCAGCTGCGCGACATGGCCGGGCAGGAGTCCATGTCGGTGCGCACCTTCACCCGGCGCTTTCGCGAGGAGGTCGGTGTCAGCCCCGGCCAGTGGCTCACCCAGCAGCGCGTCGAACACGCCCGCCACCTGCTGGAGTCCAGCGACCTGTCCATCGACCACGTGGCCCGCGACGCCGGCTTCGGCACCGCCCAGTCCATGCGCCAGCACCTCCAGACGACCCTCGGCGTCAACCCGACGACCTACCGGCGCACCTTCAGGGCGGCCAGCGAAGCGACACAGCTGCCATGAACTGTGGAGCTGATGCACCCAGCCAATCCCCTGGTGTCGGCAACCCGACAGATCCGGTGGCTTCGACAGCAGTAGCACCCTCGACTCGTCGCGAAATATGACGCCCTGACGTCCGTCCCCACACATGGCCCGCGTCAGCTCGGTTGCGGCCTTCAGCGAATCGGACGTGCACACGCGGCGTTGGTCGGCGACGGCCCACGACCCAACGGCAGCCCGCACAGGAGTCAAGCGGGCCAAAGTGCCGAGGCCACGCTCCCTGCCGCACCGACAGACGTCAACGAGGTGCATTCACCCCTGGCACCCAGTCGGCCGACTGTCCAGATGATGGACTATATGACGCTGCGTCATTAATGGACCGACCATCACAAGATCATCACATTCTCCATCGGAGCCCCTCGGGCCTTTCGGCATTTTCCCCTATGTCGACCATCGATTTCCGCAGCAAACAGACATGTCGCACCTCCTGTCGCCGCAATCTGCCTTTGACGCGCGGGAGGGGACTCGATATCTCTTAGCCTCCATGTTTGCGAGATCATCACACGATCTCTACATGTCACCTCACCGCCTGCGGTTTTTGGGAGCACATCCATGCCCGTTTCGCCCCACGCGCCACTTCAGCCGGAAGAGCACGCCGCGGCCCCGGTTGCTGTCGTCGGCCTCGGCTACGTGGGCCTGCCCACCGCGCTGGCGCTGCTGGAAGCCGGCAACGACGTGATTGGCATCGATGTCAGCGAGCGGCGTCTCGACGCCATCCGCAGCGGCGACGTGGATCTGCTCCCCTCGGACCATGAGCGGCTTGCCCGCCTGCGTGGCACCGGCCGGTTGACACTGACCAGCGACCCGGCCGCGCTCTCCGCCGCCCGCACGGTGCTGATCTGCGTACCTACGCCGGTCGACCAGCACCTGGTACCGGATCTGAAGGCCATGGCCGGGGCTTGCGCCGACGCGGTATGTCACGCCGTTCCCGGCCAGTTGCTGATGCTGACCTCCACCACCTACGTCGGCACGACCCAGGAGCTGCTGGTCAAGCCGCTCATCGCGCGCGGCCTCCTGGTCGACACCGAGGTGTTCGTCGCCTTCTCCCCCGAGCGGATCGATCCCGGCAACGCCCACCACGCTCAGGAGAGCACCCCTCGCGTGGTCGGTGGCGTCGGTCCGCGCAGCACCGAACTGGCCGCCGCCGTGCTGGCACGCACCGCTCCGTCCATCCACGCACTGCCCTCGGCCGAAGAGGCCGAGATGACCAAGCTGTGGGAGAACACCTTCCGCGCCGTCAACATCGCGCTGGCGAACGAGTTCGCGGAAAACTGTCGTGGATTGAACCTGGAGCCGGTCCGGATCATCGAAGCCGCCGCGACCAAGCCCTACGGCTTCATGCCCTTCTATCCCGGTCCCGGCGTCGGCGGGCACTGCATCCCGTGCGACCCGCACTACCTTCTCTGGCAGCTGCGCGCCCGCAGAATCGTTTCTCCCTTGATCGACGCAGCCATGGCCGCCATCGCCTCCCGCCCGCGCAAGGTTGTACAGCGCGTACGGGAACTGCTGGGAGATGCCGGCCACAGCGTCACCGGGGCCAGGGTGCTCGTCCTCGGGATGGCCTACAAGGCCGGCGTCGCCGACCTGCGTGAATCGCCGGCCCTGGAGATCCTGGAGGAGCTCACCGACGCCGGCGCCAAGACCGCTTACCACGATCCGTTCATCCCTTCGCTGCGCATCGGTGAGCGCACTCTGACGAGCATCCCCGCCCCCGAGACAGAGCCCTGGGACTTGGTCCTCGTGCACACCGTCCAGCCCGGCATGGACCTCGCCTGGCTGGAGGCTCAACCGCTGGTGCTGGATGGCACCTACCGCCTCGACTCGCCCGCGCACAAGGCGGTCGTGTGACCATGCCCGGCCGCGACCTGCACGTCGAGCTCTCCGCCCCATCCGGACAGCTCGATCCGAAAGACCCGAACCAGCACCTCCAGTCCAACAACGCCACGCTCACGATCGAACGGGCGCAGGCAAACCTTCCTGCACCACCGCCGCTGCCGACCCTGCGCTCGACCCGGAAGATCGAACCGGGCTTCCTGCGCCGCCGGCTGGACGCGATGCACCCAGCACTCCGTCACGGCGTCCGCCGTGTGCTGACACTGATCTGTCTGCTGCCGCTGCTGCTGATCCTGGCCCGTGAGGCACCGCGCCTGGCCCAGAGCCCTCTGGTGCTCGGTTATGGCTTCACCGTGCTGACCGGCACTATCGCCATGCTCTACATCGCGTACAGCCGCTACGACGACCCGTCGGAGCGGACGCTGCGCAAGCGTCCCAAGCAGAAGAAGCTGGCAGACTTCCCGAGCTTGCCGCTGCGGCCCAAGGTCAGCTTCCTCCTTGCGGTCAAGGACGAGATCGATTACATCGAAGCCTGCGTGCGCTCGATGGCCCTGTGCGAATACGACGAGGACCTGCTGCAGATCATCGTCGTGGACGACATGTCCGAGGACGGCACCCGTGACGTGCTGCGTCGGCTGGAGGCCGAGCTCGGCATCACCGTGCTCTACCTGGAGAAGAACCTCGGTAAGAAGTACGCGCTGGTGAAGGCGTGCGAGATCGCCGACGGTGACGTCATCGCCTTCACGGACTCCGACTGCATCCTGGCTCCCGACGCCCTCAGCCGCTGTGTGCGCGCCCTCGTCGACCATCCGGAACTGGGCGCCGTCAGCGGTCATGCCCGCGCGCTCAACGTGACCCGCACCGTCTTCACCAAGGCTCAGGACGTCTGGTACGAGGGCCAGTTCCGTGTGGCGAAGGCCGCCGAGTCCACGTTCGGTTCGGTCACCTGCGTCTCCGGACCGCTCGCGGTCTTCCGCCGCGACGCCGTATACAACTATCTGCCGGCTTGGGCCGGCGACCGGTTCATGGGTGCGCCGTTCCGCTTCGCGACCGACCGTCAGCTGACCGGCTACGTACTCGGCCAGTGCTGGCGCGGTAGGAAGCTCAAGCAGCAGTACGCCGACTCCCCCTTCGTGACCGAGCGCGACTACCCGGAGCGTGCCTGGCGCATCGGCTATGTGCAGTCCGCCAAGGTCTGGACGAACGTCCCGGAGAGCTTCCGCTCGTTCATGAAGCAGCAGATCCGCTGGAAGAAGAGCTTCATCCGCAACCTCTTCTTCACCGGCTCCTTCATGTGGCGCCGCGGCTTCGGCCCGGCGGCTCTCTACTACGGGCACGCTCTGTGGGTGGTGGCCGCTCCGGTCATGGCCTTCCGCCACTTGGTGTGGGCGCCGCTGCACGGCATGGCTTTCCTGACGCTGCTCTATCTGTGCGGTGTCGTCCTCAAGGGCCTCGTCTGGGGCCTGGCGTTCAAGGTGGACAACCCGAACGACGGACGCTGGCGCTACAGGCCGCTGATGAGCCTGCTGTCGGCGGTGCTGCTGGCCTGGCTGCTGCCGTACTCGTTCGCCACCATCCGCCGCGGCGTCTGGGCAAGGAGCCTCACCTGATGAAAGCCCTGAGTCTGCTGGGGCGGCTCGCCGCCGCCCTGTTGTCGATCGCCGCGGTATGCGGCATATACGCCATCGTGCTGTCCCGAGGGAGCATCCTGCCGTGACCGACGTGAACCGGCATCCCGGGAAGCAGCGCCTGAGCGTCTGGCACTGGCCGGCCAGGTTCGGGCTCGTCGTGCTGGCACTCGCGGTGCTGGCTCTGCCCTTCTACGCCGCCGCCGAGTACTACCTGTACGGCAAGTACATGAGCACCCAGGTTCAACCGCCGACGGTCCGGATCGATACCCGGCAAGCGGCTTCATGGAGCGACGCAGCCAAGTCCCTACCGGCCACGGCCGCTCCGGTCGTGCTGGCCTACCACGACGTCGGACCCGCTCCGAGCGACTACACCGTCAGTGCAGCGTCCTTCGACGCGCAGTTGACCGCGCTGGAGAAGGCCGGCTACCGGAGCCTGACCACCGACGAGTTCGTCGCCTACCTGCAGGGCGAGCCGGCGCCGCCGCGCTCGGTCTACATCACCTTCGACGACGGCCCCAATGGCCTGTGGGTCTACGCCGACCGGATACTGGCCCGGCATCACATGCACGGCACGGTCTTCCTGATCACCGGCCGCGTCGACGACCGCCCGTACTACCTGTCGTGGAACGAGATCGCCCGGATGCAGGCGTCGGGACGCTGGGACTTCCAGGACCACACGCACAACCTGCACCGCCGCGCGGTAGTGGATGCGAAGGGCGACAGGGCTTCAGCACTGGCCAACCGACTCTGGCTGTCGCGGCAGCAGCGCCAGGAGAGCCTCGATGAGTACGAGGCCCGAGTCGACAGCGACCTCCAGCTCTCCTTCGACGCCTTCGCGGCTCATGACCTGCCCGCCCCGAAGCTGTTCGCATACCCCTTCTCCGAGGCGACGGAGCGGCCCAACCTGCCGATGTCGGGGCAGACGCTGCAGGAAATCCTGAACGGCAGATTCGTGGCCACGATGACCAACGTCTCGTCCCTCCCCCTGCCTGCCAGCCGACGCGCGGCCGCAGCCCGGCAGGTGCAGCGCCTCGAAGTGCTCAAGTCGACCACCTCTGCTGAGCTGGTCGCGGACGCGGTCCGCTGGACCCAGGTCGCCCCACAAGCCAGCGCGCCGCTGGCGCAGCCTCAGTTGTGGAAGCACGACGACAGCAGCGGGATGAGTGGTCTGGGCGCCTTCACCGGCGTCGGCCCCTACCCGGACAAGAGTTCGCCGGTGCACTACATGGCCGCAATCTACCGACCGAGGAGCAGCGTCGACTGGAACGGCTACGAGGTGGACGCACGCGTCTCGGGCCTGGGCGACGGCACCAATCAGGGGGCCGTCCAGGTCCGCGACGACAGCGGCGCCCCGGTCGCGGTCAGCGTGAGCCAGAACAACCTGGTGGTCTCCGTCTCGGGTACGAAAAAGATACTCAAACACTTGACCTCGGCCTCCAGCCACATGCTGCGGATCGCGGTGCGCACCAACAGCACCCAGATCTGGGTGGACGGCACGGTGTACGCGCAACTGCCGACCAGCGGTAGCCCTGCCCATCGGACCGGGGGTATCACGCTGCGCGTCGGTATCAACGAGCCGGGGGTCTCCTGGCCCCGCTTTGCTTCGCTTCGGATCGTCGACATCGCCGACGGCTCGCGCACCGTGACCGGCTCACAGCAGCAGGTGGCTGACACCGCGCTGCTCGCCCCGAATGCCTCCTGGGTCTCCTCTCCGGATGTCAAGGCGCCGCTCAAGATCACGCGCAGTGAGCTGGCCCCGCAGGGCCGCACGCTCTCGGCGTACGGTGCCTACCAGCCCGACGCGACCGCCCGCTGGAGCGACTACACCCTGATCGGCACGATCTCCAATCTGACCAACAGCGAGGTCAGCGGTGCACTCTGGGTTCGGGTCGGAAGCCCGCTGGCGATCAGCGTGCGTGTCTACCGTGACCACGTGGACGTCTACTCGGGGAATGCGGACAACCAGGCATTGGTAACCAGTCGTCGACTTGCGGAGGCACCCACCCACGCGTTGACGATCACGGTGACCGCCGACAGCACCGAGATCGCTGTGGACGGCTCGACCAGCATCAGCTTGATCGCCAAGGGCGAGACGGGCGGGGTGGGCTTCTCGGCCTACCGAGGCCTGACCCGGTGGTCGTGGCCGACCGTCCAGAAGCTCAACGTCGTGGCCATCACAGGGGCAGGCTGATCGTGGCCGGCGTGACACGACGTCAACTCGTCTGGGGGGGCGTGGCCGGGGTGCTTGGCGCCTCTGCCGTCGGTATCGGCGCCTATGAGGTGTCCGGCGGCGATGCCTTCCCGGAATTCCGTCCGCGCTTCGGCCCGGACGGGTTGATCACCAACGAGTGGGCGTTCCGCAATCCTCGCGGCCCCAGGGCGCACGAAACCTCTGACTGGGTGACCACCAGCGGCTCACTGTTCGCGACCGGCGGCCTCGGCTGGACCGGTCGGCCCGATGCTGGCGAGACCGGCCCCGACTCCGGTGCCATCAACGATTCGGCGGTCTTCCGGCTGGTGAGCCGACGCCGGAACTTCGGCCCGGTCACGGTCTCCTTCAAGGTGCGGTTGCGGCAGCCGATCACTACCGCGCGCACCCCGGAGCAGGACTGGGACGGTGGGCACGTCTGGCTGCGTTATCACAGCCCGCAGGAGTTGTACGCGCTCAGTTTCCGGCGCCGGGACGGCGCGGTGGTCATCAAGCGCAAGGTGCCGTCCCACGACGCCGCTGCCGTGGAGGGCGGGGACTACACGACGATCGCCGAAGGCAGCCATGCCATCAGCTACGGCGACTGGCACCTGGTCGAGGCCCATGCGGTGAACGTGTTCTCCGGGGTTCGGCTGCGCCTGGCCATCGACGGCAAAGAAGTGCTGCACACCGTCGATCGCACACCGGGTCCACTGGCAGCTCCGGGTGGGGTCGGCTTGCGCGTCGACAACAGTGAGCTGTGGTTCGGCGACTTCTGGGCCCGCACAGCCTGAACGGCTCGCTCAGCACACCCGCCGCCGGACCCAGATCTCGAAGTGGCCTTGGCCCGCCGAGGTCCGGGTCCGGACGGTGGTGGTCGGTCGGCCACCTCTCCTGGGGGACCACCCGCTCGGCGGGCGGCAGGTCGGCCGAGTGGTCCAGCGCCCCGCCGCACAGGCGACAGCCGCCCTAGAACGTCAGCACCGCCCTCGCCACCTTCCCCGCGTGCGCGTCCTCGGCCGCCCTCTCGAAGTCCTCGACCGGGTACGTCGCCGTCACCAACTCGTCCAGGAGCAGGCGGCCTTCGCGGTACAGCTCGGCGTACAGGGCGATGTCGCGCTGAGGGCGGGACGAGCCGTAGCGGCAGCCCAGGATGGACTTGTCGAGGTACATCGAGGAGACGAGGAAGGAGGCCTCGGCCGTCGCCGGGGGGACGCCGAGCAGGATCGCCTGGCCGTGCCGGTCGAGCGCGTCGACGGCCTGGCGGATGAGTTCGACGCGTCCGACGCATTCGAAGGCGTGCTGGGCACCGGTGGGCAGGATGTCCTTCACCCCGTCCACCGAGGTCAGGAAGTGCGTCGCGCCGAACTCGCGGGCCACGGCCTCCTTGGCCGGATTGGAGTCGACGGCGACGATCCGCAGCGCGCCCGCGAGCCGGGCCCCCTGGATGACGTTGAGACCGATGCCGCCCGTGCCGATGACCAGGACGGTGTCGCCGCGGTCGACCCGGGCCCGGTTCAGGACCGCTCCGACCCCCGTGAGAACTCCGCAGCCGATCAGCGCGGCCGAGGTCAGCGGGATGTCCTTCGCGATACGGACCGCCTGCACCGCCTTCACCACCGTGCGTTCCGCGAAGGCCGAGTTGGCGGCGAACTGGTGGAGCGGCTCGCCTGCGCGCGTGAACGGCCGCTTCGGCATGCCGATCGCCTTGCGGCACATCGTCGGCCGGCCCCGGTCGCACTCGGCGCAGGTCCCGCAGTTGGCGAGGGTGGAAAGGGCCACATGGTCGCCGGGCCCGACGTGGGTGACACCCGCGCCCACCGCCTCCACCACTCCCGCTCCCTCATGGCCGAGCACCACGGGAACGGGGAACGGAATGGTCCCGTCCACCACGGAGAGATCGCTGTGGCAGAGTCCCGCCGCGGAGATCGCCACCTGGACCTCTCCGGGCCCCGGGTCCCGTATCTCCAGGTCGTCCACGACCTGGGTCCTCTTCCCGTCGAAGATCACGCCTCGCATCGCGCCGGCTCCCCTCTTCCCGGGCCGCCCCGGGCTGTTCCTGGGCTGTTCCTGGGCTGTTCCTGGGCTGTTCCCGGTCCGTACCGGGCTGCTCCTGGCCGTCCCGTCCGTACCGGGCCGTTCTCGCGCCGCACCTGGGTGTCCTGTCTCCGCCCGAGCCGCGCCTTACCGAACTCGCCGCTCCTCAAGCCCTGTTGAAGCCCTCCGAAGGGCCGGCCGCGGCTAGCCCCGGGGCTCCTTCGGCAGGCCGAGCACACGCTCGGCGATGATCGTGCGCTGGATCTCGTCCGAGCCGCCGTAGATCGTGTCGGCCCGGCTGAAGAGGAACAGGTGCTGGGCCGCGTCCAATTCGTAGGGCAGCGCGTCCGACCAGTCCGCCGGACCCACAGCCGCGGCGGCCCCCCTCACCTGGACGGCCAGTTCACCGAGCCGCCGGTGCCAGCCGCCCCACAGCAGCTTCGCCACACTCGGTGCGCCCGAGCCCCCGGGACTCCCCGAACCTCCCAGTGTGCGCAGGGCGTTCCACCGCATCGCGCGCAACTCGGCCCACAGCCGCACGAGTCGTTCGCGGACGACGGGATCCCCGGCCGCTCCCGTCTCGACGGCCGTCCGCAGCACCTGCCCCAACTCCTCTGCGAAGCCGATCTGCTGGGCGAGTGTGGAGACCCCTCGCTCGAAGCCGAGCAGGCTCATGGCGACCCGCCAGCCGTTGCCCTCGCCGCCGACCACATGCCCGGCCCGGGCGACCGCCCCGTCGAAGAAGACCTCGTTGAAGTCGCTGGTGCCGGTCAGCTGCCGGATCGGACGGACTTCGACCCGGCCGGGCTGGTCCATCGGGACGAGGAGGAAGGACAGACCGTGATGGCGGGCGGACCCCGGCTCCGTGCGGGCGAGCACGAAGCACCAGTCCGCCTCGTGGGCGAGCGAGGTCCAGATCTTCTGCCCCGTGATCCGGTACGCCCCCGGGGCACCGGCCCCCGTGTCCCGCACGGCGGCCGTCCGGACGCCGGCCAGGTCCGAACCGGCGCCGGGTTCGCTGTACCCCTGGCACCAGAGCTCTGCGCCCCGGGCGACCGGCGGCAGGAAGCGGCGCTTCTGTTCCGGCGTCCCGTGCGCGATGAGCGTCGGCGCCAGCAGGTTCTCGCCGATGTGCCCGGACCGGGCGGGCGCCTTCGAGCGGGCGTACTCCTCGGCCCACACCACCTGCCGGGTCAGGTCCGCGCGCCGGTTGCCGTACCCGTCCTCCGCCCAGCCGAGCCCGATCCAGCCGCCCCCGCCGAGTTCCCGCTCCCAGTCGCGGCGCGCGGGTGTGCCGGCCAGGTGCTCCTCCAGCCAGGCCCGCGCCTCGAGCCTGAAGAGCTCGTCCTGCGGGCCGAATGCGAAATCCACGCGCTCTCCTCCACCGGTCCCGGGGCGCCGCTAGGCGTTGGGCCGCGTCTTGTCCGCCGCCGCCCGCGCCATCGCCTCCAGCTGTTCCAGCAGCGGCATCGGGTCCACGCCGACGGTCCCGGGCAGGAAGTCGGCGATCCTCTCCGGGGTCCAGGCGCCCTCGGCGTACCCGGCGCGCAGTTCGCGCGGCTGCGCCCATACGGCGATCTTCGGTCCGGCGATCGTGTAGACCTGCCCGGTGATGCGTTCCTGGCGCGCCCGGTCCGACAGCAGGTAGACCACGAGCGCGGCCACGTCCTCCGGTTCGCCGATCTCCTTCAGCTCCATCGGGACGTTCGCCGACATGCGGGTACGGGCGACGGGCGCGACGGCGTTCGCGGTGACCCCGTACTTGTGCAGCCCGAGGGCCGCGCTGCGCACCAGGGAGATGATCCCGCCCTTCGCCGCGCTGTAGTTGGCCTGCGCCACCGACCCCTGGTGGTTGCCGCTGGTGAAGCCGATCAGCGTGCCCGAACCCTGTTTGCGCATCACCGCGGAGGCGGCCCTGAACAGCGTGAACGTGCCCTTGAGATGGGTGGCGACCACCGGGTCCCACTCCTGCTCGGACATGTTGAAGAGCATCCGCTCGCGCAGGATGCCGGCCACGCACACCACACCGTCGATCCGCCCGTACGACGCGAGCGCGGTGTCGACGACCCGCTGCCCGCCCGCCATCGTCGAGATGTCGTCGGCCACCGCGACCGCCTCCCCGCCGGCGGCCTCGATCTCCTTGACGACGGTGTCGGCTATCGAACTCGTGGGCTCGGCGCCCTCGATGGACACCCCGTAGTCGTTGACGACGACGCGCGCGCCTTCGGCCGCCGAGGCGAGGGCGACCGCCCGGCCTATCCCCCGGCCCGCGCCCGTGACGGCGACGACCTTGCCCGCAAGGAAGTTCCCCATGCCCGGCCCCTTCCCGCAGTTTCTGACGGTCCGTTAGATTCAACTCGGATTCTACGACCCGTCAGATACCTGGAGACAAGACCCCGGGGAGGACTCATGCCAGAGTCGGCGCTTCATCCGGAGTTCCACGAGATCGCGAAGCGAGTCAACAACTGGGGGCGCTGGGGGGCCGACGACGAGATCGGCACGCTGAACCTCATCACCGACGAGGTCGTACGGGAGGCGGCCGCGACCGTACGGACCGGGCTGCGCGTACCGCTCGCCCTGCCGCTCCGGCAGGACGGTGTGCAGACCGGGATGATCCCCGGGCGGGTCAATCCGCTGCACACGATGGTGCAGATCAACCAGGAGATCTTCGGCCCCGGCACGGTGGCGTGCAGCGACGACGCCGTGACCATGGGCCTCCAGGCGGCCACCCACTGGGACGCGCTGCCCCACGTCTCGCACTCCGGCAGGCTCTACAACGGGCGCCCCGCCTCCACCGTCACCCCGCACGGCGGCGCCGAGTTCAGCGGGATCGACAAGCCGCGGCACATCGTCTCGCGCGGTGTCCTGCTCGACGTGGCGCGGGCGCGCGGCGAACACCGGCTGGCCGGCGGGCATGCCGTGACTCCCGAAGACCTGGAGTCGGCGGAGGAGTTGGCCGGAACGCACGTACGGGCGGGCGACATCGTGCTCGTACGGACCGGGCAGATCCAGGTGTATCTGGCGGGCGACAAGCACGGATACGGGTATCCGTCGCCCGGCCTGTCGGTGCGCACGCCCGAGTGGTTCCACGCGCGCGATGTCGCGGCGGTCGCCAACGACACCCTGACGTTCGAGATCTTCCCGCCCGAAATCGATGACCTGTGGCTGCCCGTACACGCACTCGATCTGGTCGAAATGGGGATGATGCAGGGCCAGAACTGGAATCTCGAAGAGTTGTCCACAGCCTGTGGACAAGAAAGCCGCTACACCTTCCTGCTGTCGGCGATGCCGGAGCCCTTCGTCGGCGGCACCGGCACACCGGTGGCACCCGTGGCGATTCTCTGACGGCCCGTCCGCACCGAGGCGACCTCAGGACCCGCGCCTTCGAGAACGACCTCCGGGGCCTGCCCCGCCGAGGGCGGTCTCTGGGGCCCGCGCCTTCGAGGGCGGTCTCTGGGGCCCACGTCTTCAAGGGCCGGCTGGCGGCGCGCCTCCCCCACTCTCGACTGCGCCCGGCCGGAAGGTCCCCACCTCACCCCGGGCACGGCACCGCGCGCCGCCATCCGCCTCCGGCGTACCCGCCCTGCCTCCCCCGGCCTTGAGGGAGCCGACGCCGAATCGCGACCCACACTCGCCGAGGGCTCCCGTCACCGGAACCCCCGCCGTCCCCTCGCGGTGAATCGCTGAACACAAGCGTGATCAAACGGACACGCCACGTCAACACCCGATCGGGGATTTACGGCGTTCCATCCTATTTGAGACAGCGCGTACGGAAGCACGACCCGGCGCATTCGGCCACGACCGCGGCCGTGTACAGCGGTTTCGTGCATACATGCACAAAACGCGGGATGGACGCGAGAGGGACGGGATCACCTCGGCGACCCCCGGCCGTCCCGCGCGGCAGCGCGGCAGGCACGGGAGTCGGCCGGACCCGGCTTCAGACAGCCTCGTACGCGAAGCCGCCGTAGGCGCCGTACGGGGAGTCCTGCGCGGCACCCGAGGCGCAGCGGTCCACCTCGCACCAGATGCGTTTGCCGGCGCCCTCGGGGTTCCAGCCCCAGCGGTCCGCGAGGCCGTCGACCAGTTCCAGGCCGCGGCCGTTGGTCTCGTCACCGTCCGCGTGCCGGGGCATCGGCGGCCGGGCGCTGGAGTCGGCCACTTCGAGACGCACGGTCGCGGCCCCGGCGCCGCCGGGCAGGCACAGGCGCAGCACGGCCGGACACCCGGTGTGCACCACGGCGTTGGTGACAAGTTCGGAGACGAGCAGGATCAGCGTCTCGGCGAGTGGTTCATCGGCGTCTATCCCGGACCCCGCGAGCCTCGAACGGGCCCAGCGCCGGGCTCGCCCCACCTCTGCGGGGTCGGGCCGGATCTCCAGCTGCACTTGAAGCACCTGCACCGCTCACACCATCCGAACCGGCGGACACATCGCCTCGCGCCTCACAAGGGCCACGATCGTAGCCATTTTCTGCATGGCCAGAACAAGGATCACGGAACGTGATTCCCTTGCGAGACAGCATGGTTGACGTACAGTCACCCCAACAAGCGCTTCGGGCATATTCCAGCGCGAAGGAGTACGCGTGCGGCATACTGTGCGACGCTCGCCACGGGGAGTCGAACAGGCAGGTGCGGGGGTCCGCCCTGCCGTACGAGCGGCGCGCATCGCCGGGTCCGGCGCGGCCTCGGGGGCAACACCGGGATGGCTCAGCCTCAGAACCACTCGCATCCCACACAAGGTACCGGAGCCCGGCGCCGACTCCAGGCCGTGACAAGTCACGCCTAGGACACAACCCGGTCTCAACGCTCCGTGATCCCGTTCTGCCACGATCCGCGACATCCGTCCGCGTTCCTCCCGCGACGCCCCAGCCCAGCGGCCCTCTACGCCGTCCCGGCCACCAGATCGTCCGCCAGCTCTTCCTCGCTCTGTGTAGCGCCACCGGCGCGGTGCGTGCGGATCCACGCCCTCTTCAGGTGCAGATGGACGTCGGACTCCCAGGTGAAGCCCATGCCGCCGTGCACCTGGAGACAGTCGCGGGCGCCGCGCACGGCGGCCTCGTCGGCCAGCAGGCGGGCCGCCGCGATGTCCACCGGGTCGGCGGTGACCGAGGCGGCGTAGACGGCCGCCCGGGCCACCTCGACCCGCACGAGCATGCCCGCGCACAGATGCTGCACCGCCTGGAAGGCGCCGACCGGCCGCCCGAACTGCTCGCGCGTCCGGGCGTGTTGCACCGCCGTCTCACAGGTCCGGGCGGCGCTGCCGAGCTGTTCGGCGGCCGTGAGCAGCGACGCGACAAGCCGATCCGGTGCCCCGGCCGCCCGGGGTTCGCCACCGACGGCCGTCCGGCCGACGGTCACGGGCAGCCGGTGCGAGGGGGCCGGCCGGCGAGAAGGGGGCAACCGGTCCGAGGAGAGCAGCCGGTGCAAGGGGGTCGGCCGGTCCGCGGAGGGCAGCCTGCCGGAGGGGGCCAACCGGTCCGGGGGCAGCAGTCGGTGCGATAGGGCAGACCGGTCCGACCGGTCCGAGGAGAGCAGCCGGTCCGAGGGGGCCGGCCGGTCCGGGAGGGGCAAGCGGTGCAAGGGGGTCAGCGGGTCCATCGGGGCCAGGGGTTCGGCGCCGGTGGCGTCGCCCCGTACGACGTCGGCCTCGTCCAGCCATTCCACGAGCCCCGCGCCCGCGAGGCCCCCGTCGGCGGACGTCACGACCACCTCCCCGGTGGCCGCGCCGGGCACGGCTCCCGCGGCGAGATGGGTGGCGATCAGCGGACCGGGCAGCAGGACCCGCCCCGCCTCCTCGAAGGCCAGCACGGCCTCCGGGAGGCCCTGTCCGACACCGCCATCGGCCTCGGGCAGGCACAGCGCGAAGAACCCCGCCGCGCCCAGCTCGCGCCACAACTCCCGGTCGAGAACACCCCCGCCCGCCTTCTCTCCCGTCGCACCCCTGCCGTCCGCCTCCGCCTTCCCCGGCGTCGCGCCCTTCCCGTCCGCCCGGTCCACGGCCGCGCGCAGCGCCTCCCGCCCGAAGCGGCCCTCCAGCAGTGCGCGTATGCCCTGCCGCAGGGCCCGTTGGTCGTCCGTGAGCCGGAAGTCCACTGTCGAGCTCATCTCCCCTTGGGAAGGCCGAGGATCCGCTCGGCCACGATGTTCCGCTGGATCTGCGAGGTGCCGGCCGCGATGGTGTACGACAGGGACGACAGCCGGTCCCGGGTCCACTCCTGGTCCCCGTCCAGGGCGTCGGGTCCGAGAACCTCCGCGGCGGCGTCGTACAGCTCCTGACGGGCGTGCGAATAACGCAGCTTGAAGACCGAACCGCCCACGCCCGGCACGCCCCCGGTCCCCTGCGCCTCGCTCACGTTCCACTGGGTGAGCCGCCACAGCGCGCGGAACTCGGCGTTCAGCCTGCCGAGACGCCGGCGCAGCACGGCGTCGTCCCAGCGGCCGTTCCTCCGCGCCTCACGCGCGACCTCGGACAGCACGCGCCGGCAGGCGACCACCTCGCCGACGAAGGCGGTGCCGCGTTCGTAGGAGAGCGTCACCATGGTCACGCGCCAGCCGTCGTTCTCGGCGCCGACCCGGTTGGCGACCGGGACGCGCACCTCGTCGAGGAAGACCTCCGCGAACTCGGTGGAGCCCGCGAGCGTCCGCAGCGGGCGGACGGTGATCCCGGGCGCGTCCATGGGCATGGCAAGCCAGGTGATGCCCTTGTGCTTGCGCGCGGCCGGGTCCGTCCGCACCAGCAGTTCGCACCAGTCGGCGACCTCGGCGTGGGAGGTCCAGATCTTGGACCCGCTCACCACGTAGTCGTCGCCGTCGCGCCACGCGCGCGTGCGCAGCGCCGCGAGGTCCGAACCGGCGTCCGGTTCGGAGAAGCCCTGGCACCAGACCTCCTCGCCGCGCAGCACGGGCGGCAGCCAGCGCGCCCGCTGCCCGGCGCTCCCCTCGGAGGCGATGGTCGGCCCGGCGTGCAGCAGCCCGACGAAGTTGGCCCCTACGTAGGGGGCGCCCGCCTTCTCGGTCTCCTCCAGGTAGATGAGGTGCTGGGTCGGGGTGGCACCCCGGCCGCCGGCGTCGACGGGCCAGTGCAGGCCCGCGTACCCGGCGTCGTACAGCATCCGCTGCCAGCCGAGGTCGTACGCCCGTCGCGCGGGCCAGTCGTGCGGGGAGGGTTTCGGCGGCAGCTTCGGCAGGACCTCGGCGAGCCAGGTCCGCAGCCGCGCCCGGAAGTCCTCCTCCTCGGGCGTGTACGTCAGGTCCACTACAGGTCCAGGTCGAGCATGCGGATCGCGTTGCCCCGCATCAGCTTGTGGACCGTCTCGTCGTCGAGGCCCTTCACATGGTCGAGGGCGACCTCCTTGGTGTGCGGGAAGGTCGAGTCGACGTGCGGGTAGTCGGTCTCGAAGGTGGCGTTGTCGCGGCCGACCACGTCCAGGGACGCCACGCCGTGCTTGTCGCGGAAGAAGCAGCAGAAGATCTGCCGGTAGTAGTACGTCGACGGGGGCTCCGGGATCAGGTCCCTGACCCCGCCCCAGGCGCGGTGCTCGGACCAGACGTCGTCGGCGCGCTCCAGGGCGTACGGGATCCAGCCCATCTGGCCTTCGGAGTAGGCGAGTTTGAGGCGCGGGAACTTCACCAGGACGCCGCTGAACAGGAAGTCCATCATCGAGGCCATCGCGTTGTTGAAGGACAGCGAGGCCTGGACGGCGGGCGGTGCGTCGGGGGACGCGGCGGGCATCTGGGAGGACGAGCCGATGTGCATGTTCACGACGGTCCCGGTCTCCTGGCAGACCGCGAAGAACGGGTCCCAGTAGCCGGAGTGGATCGACGGCAGCCCGAGGTGGGTGGGGATCTCGGAGAAGGTGACGGCCTTCACTCCCCGGGCGGCGTTGCGGCGGATCTCCGCGACCGCCAGGCCGATGTCCCACAGGGGTATCAGGCACAGCGGGATCAGCCGGCCGCCGCTGTCGCCGCACCACTCCTCGACCATCCAGTCGTTGTACGCCCGCACACAGGCCAGGGCCACCTCCTTGTCGTGCGCCTCGGCGAAGGTCTGGCCGCAGAAGCGCGGGAAGGTGGGGAAGCAGAGGCTGGCCTCGACGTGGTTGAGGTCCATGTCCTTGAGCCGCTCGGCGGGGTCCCAGCAGCCGGGCCGCATCTCGGCGCGGGTGATGCCCTCCAGCGTCATCTCGTCGCGGTCGAAGCCGACGGCGGCGATGTTGCGCTTGTACGGGAACTTGAGGTCCTCGTAGATCCACCAGTCGGTCGGCGGGCCGTCCGGGTCCATGGCGATCTGGTACTTGCCCGCCACGTAGGCGAGTTCGCCGATCCCGGCGGTCAGCGGCTGCGGTCCCCGGTCGTGGTACTTCCGCGGCAGCCAGGTCTCGAAGAGGTGCGCGGGCTCGATCACATGGTCGTCGACGCTGATGATGCGGGGCAGTTCGGTCATGGTCCCCTCCGCCTGGCGTACGTTTCTGATGGTCCGTCAGATCCATCTGCACAAGCAGGCTAGCCCCGCACCTATGGACCGACAAGGCGCCGAGCCCTACGCTCTGCGCACGATCTGACTGCCCGTCAGCTCTGTGCATCGAAGCGAACGACCACAGGGGGCCGAAGTGAACGACGCCGCACACGCCCTGAGTTCCGCGCGCACACTGTGGGAGCTGGTCGACCGCCGGGCCGGCCTCACCCCCGACCGGCCCGTCCTGCTCCAGGGCGACCGCTCCCTGACCTTCGGCGAGTTGCGGGACCGCGCGGAGCGGGTGGCGGCGGGCCTCCACGACAGGGGCGTACGACCCGGCACGGTGGTCGCCTGGCAGCTGCCCACCCGCATCGAGACGGCCCTGCTGTCCTTCGCGCTGGCCCGCCTCGGCGCCGTGCAGTCGCCGGTGATCCCCTTCTACCGCGACCGCGAAGTCGGCTTCGCCCTGCGGGAGTCGAAGGCGGAGTACTTCGCCGTGCCGGGCGAGTGGCGCGGCTTCGACCACACCGCGATGGCGCACCGGCTCGGCGCGAAGAACGTCTTCGAGGCGTACGACGCCCTGCCCGACGGCGATCCGGCAGTCCTGCCCGCCCCGCCCTGCGACGGCACCTCGGTCCGCTGGATCTACTGGACCTCGGGCACCACCTCCGACCCCAAGGGCGTGCTGCACAACGACCGTTCACTGATCGCGGGCGGTTCCTGCCTCGCCCACGCGCTGCGCCTGTCCGAGGACGACGTGGGCTCGATGGCCTTCCCGTACGCGCACATCGCCGGGCCCGACTACACGGTGATGCTGCTGCTGTACGGCTTCCCCGCCGTGATGTTGGAGAACTTCGCGCTGCCCGCCGCCCTGGAGGAGTACCGCCGGCACGGCGTGACGGTGGCGGGCGGGTCGACCGCGTTCTACTCGATGTTCCTGGCCGAACAGCGCAAACGGCCCGGGGAGCCGGTCATTCCCACGCTGCGGCTGCTGGCGGGCGGCGGAGCCCCCAAGCCGCCCGAGGTCTATCACTCGGTCGTCCGGGAGATGGGCGTGCAGCTCACCCACGGATACGGGATGACCGAGGTCCCGATGATCACGATGGGCGCGCCGGACGACACCGCCGAGAACCTGGCCACCACGGAGGGCAGGCCCCCCGCGGGCATGGAGATACGGATCGTGGACGCGGCGGGCGCCCTCCGGCCGTGCGGCGCCGACGGTGACGTACGGCTCAGGGGGGAGGCCGTGTGCCAGGGATATCTGGACCCGGCACAGACCGCGGAGGCGTTCGACGGGGACGGGTTCCTGATCACCGGGGACGTCGGGCATCTGACCGGAAGCGGTCACCTCGTCCTGACCGGCCGGGTGAAGGACATCATCATCCGCAAGGGCGAGAACATCTCCGCGAAGGAGATCGAGGACCTGCTGCACCGGCACCCGGCGGTGGGCGACACCGCCGTGATCGGACTGCCCGACGCCGAGCGCGGGGAGCGCGTCTGCGTGGTGGTGGAACAGCCGCCGGGGGCGCCGGAGCTGACGCTGGCCGCGCTGACGTCGTATCTGCGCGGGGAAGGGCTGTCCGTGCACAAGCTGCCGGAGCAACTGGAGGTCGTGGACGCCCTTCCGCGCAACGAGGCACTGCGGAAGGTGCTCAAGTACCGGCTCAGGGAGCGCTTCTCGGGGTGAGGGCCCGACCGGCTCACCGGGTGAGGAGCTCGTCCGGGGTTTCGGAGTGCGGACCTCGCCCGGTTCTCGGGGTGGGGAGCTCGTCCGGGGTTTCGGAGTGCGGACCTCGCCCGGCTCACCGGGTGATGACCTCGTCCCTGCTTTCGGGGTGAGGTCCCGTCCAGCGGCCCGCTCCGGCCACTCCTGCTACTCCTGCTACTCCTGCTACTCCTGCACCGTGAAGTAGCGGGCGAACCCGCTCACGATCTCCGTCTCGCCGATCCGTCCGTCGGCGTCCGTGTCGAGGGCTCCGGCCACCGTGGCGGCGACGGCCTCGCCCACTCCGAGCGCCCGCAGGACGCGGGAGGTCTCCTCGACCGTGGCCGCGCCGTCCCCGTCGGTGTCCGCCACCGCGATGGCCGCGTGCAGGAAGGGGCGGGCGATCTCGGCGAACCGCTCGGGGTTGTCGCGCAGCCGCTTCACGGCGCCGCTCACGAACTCCTCGCGCGTGATCCGCTGGTCGCCGTCCCGGTCCGCTATCCCGGCCATGCCCTGCCAGAACGCCTCGGCCCCGATGTAGAGGGCCTGGCCCTTGTCGCACCGGGCCGTGGTGCCGAACTCGGCGAGCACGGCCTTGGTCGCGGCGCTGAAGTCCTCCCGGTCGATGTAACCGTTGCCGTCCTGGTCGAAGCCGGCGAACCGGGCGGCGATCCTGCGCTCGTACTCGGAACTGACCATGGTGTGTTCGGACCGCCTCACTACTCAGCCGGCCTCGGCCGGACTGCGGTTCATCTGGGACGGAGCGTACGTCGCCAGAACCGTCCGGGGTGCCGGAAAGCGACGGTTGTACCAAGACCGCAAGAATTCCGGGACAACGGCGTGCCGGTGTGCGTGCCGGTGTGCCACGCGGTGATCAAGGCGTGTCCGTACGGGGCCACGAGTGGCGAAAGGGCCCCGTTCCGGGGCAGGCCCGGTTCCGGGGCGGGCTCGGCCGCCTGAAGGGCGGGGGGAGCGGGCCGGGGAGGGTGGGAGGGGCCGTGATCGGGCGGCCGTCAGGCCGACAGCGGGCGGGACTCCTCGTCCGTCGCCGCGTCGACGCCGGGGTAGACGTCGAAGAGCCGGCGCACCCCGAGGGCCCCGAGGACCCGGTTGACGTGGGAGCCGTCGGCCGCTCCCTGCGCGGGCAGTATCAGCCGCAGACGCCCCTGGCACGAGCGCATCAGACGACGGGCGGCGATCAGCACGCCGACACCGCTGGAGTCGCAGAACACGACCGCGGACAGGTCCAGGACGATGCTGTGCCGCCCCGCGGCCACCACGTCGTGGACGCTCTGGCGCAGCGCGGGCGACGTGACGAGGTCGAGTTCGCCCGACACCCGCAGCACGGCCCACTCGTCCTCGTGCCGGTGCGGGGCGCCCGAACCGCCCGTACTCCCTCTTTCCGTGCCGTCCGCGCCGCTCTCGCCGTCGGTCACGTCGGTCACGTGGGTCACCTTGAGCGTCACCGCCACGCCTCTCGCTCGCCTCGCCCAGCAGAAACGGAAGCACTCCGTACGCTTCCTTCCAGCGCGGCTGCCCCGCCGTAGTTCCATGAAACACGGATCCCGCCAAGAAGAAACGGCTATCTACGGTCGAAAAAGCTTCACGAAGGTTCTCTTTCAGTCGCGTACAGCCAGTAGCGGTCGGATCCGGGGGCGTAAGCGGCGGGCTTCTACCATCTACGGCTCGCCCAGGGGCGCACATTGACGCAAAGGGGCGTGCGCTGTCGGACGTGCCGACTACATTCAAGACAGCGGTTGCGCTCAGGCTGGACAACAGCGGCGCATGGCTGGACAGAAACAGGGGACACGGCCGGCACACCGGCCGGACGCATGGACGGGCGCCGGGCACGACCAGGTGAGGGGGCCGTATGGCGACGCAGGACGCACCGCCCCGCTGGGACCGCAAGATGCAGCAGCGGCTCTCGCGCGGGGAGGCGGCCGCGCTCGGCGAGCTCTACGACCGGTTCGCCTCGCTCGTGCACGGTCTCGCCCATCGCGTGCTCGGGGACGAGCGGGCCGCCGACGGCATCACCCGCGAGGTCTTCACCCACGTCTGGGAGAACCCCGACGCGTACGACCCCAAGCAGGGCCCGCTGCGCTCCTGGGTCGCCACGCTGACCCACCGGCTGGCCGTCCAGCGCCTGCGCGCCACCGAGACCGCCGCACTCGCCCAGGGCGGGGACGGCACCACCGAGGAACTGGAGCGCAAGGTGCGCAGCGCGTCCGTCGCCGCCCGCGCGGACTACATCGTCACGTCCATGCCCACCCCGCTGCGGACCGCGCTGGAACTGGCGTATTTCCAACGCCGTGACTACCGCCAGGCGGCCGCCGATCTCGGCGTCACCGAGGACGAGGCCCGCCGCCGGCTCCGCCTCGGGCTTCAGCTGCTGTCCACCGCGCACGACGCCGGGCCCGCCGGCGTGCCACCGGACCACGGGGGTGCGCGGTGAGCGAGGAATCCAGCCCCTTCGAGCCGTTCGACGGCGAGGAGGGGCGCGAGGCCGGCCACGAGGGCGCGCACAGGGACATGGACGAGAGCAAGGACGAGGACGGGCACAGCGGTATGCGTGAGGACGGGCACGAGGACGCGGGCGGCGCCGGACCGCGGCCGGACGGGCTGCCGCGCATACCGCCGCCGCGCGCCTCCGTGGAGGACACCGGGCTGCCCCTGCCCGGACCGGCGCCACTGGTCCTCGAACACCGGGTCCTGAAGTCGCTGCTGGGCGCATGGGCGCTGGCCGCCTGCTCGGCCGACGAGACGGGCGCCGTCGAGGAACACCTCGGGCACTGCGGTTCGTGCGCGGAGGAGGCGCTGCGGCTGCGCGAGGCGGTCGGACTGCTGCACCCGGCGGAGAGCCTCGACCTGGACCCGACGCTGCGCACCCGCGTCCTGACGAGTTGCCTGGACCGGCGCCCGCCGCGCATCCCGGTCCCCGAGTGGGCCGCCGCGTACGACGCGGAGACCGCCCGTCTCGACGCCCTGCTCCAGGACATCGGCGGCTCCGAATGGCACGCGCCCGTGCGGCTGCGCTGGTTCGAGGACGACAGGCCCGTGAGCCGCCGTACGACGGTCGCCGGAGTCATCGCCCATCTGCTGAGCGTCGACGGTCTGGTCGCCGTCGCGCTGGGCCTGGACGACCCGCTCGGCGGGAGCGGCGCGCAGGGTCCGACACCGCAGGACCGCACCGAGACGTACTGGCGCTCCACGCGCGTCCCGCACACCCGGTCCGTGCGCGGACCCTGGCGGGAACAGAGCCACGACATCGTGCGGACGGTGTCGTTCGTGGAGGAGGGCGCCCCGGCGGCGGGCGCGGCCGCGGGCGGGGAGACCTCCGGGCGGCTCACCGTGGCGTACGGCGGATTCGACCTGCCGCTGAGCGACTCGATGGTGGACCGGGCCTTCGAATGCTGGGTGCACGCTGGGGACATCGCCGACGCGGTGGACTACCCGTACGAGCCCCCGGCTCCCCGGCACCTGCACCGGATGATCGACCTGGCCGCGCGGATGCTGCCCGTCTCGCTCGCCGAGCGGCGCCGGGCCGGACTGTCCGCGCGGTCGTCCCGGCACCTCGTCACGGCGGGCGCACCGGGGCGCAGTCTGCGCCTGGAGATCGAGGGCTCCGGGGGCGGCGAGTGGCTCATCCCGCTCGACTCGCCGGGCGCCGTGGGCTCCGCCGATCACGAGGTGGCCCATGTCGCGCTGGACGGGGTGGAGTTCTGCCGCCTGGCCGCGGGCCATGTGTCCCCGGAGGAGGCGGCCGCCGGACAGGACGGCGACCGCGAGGTCATCAGGGACGTGCTGTTCGCGGCCGCGTCGCTGAGCAGGATGTAAGCGGGCGGCCGGGCGGCCGAACGGCAAGGCTGTCAGGCGGCCGGGCGGTTTGGCGGTCAGGCGGTCAGGCGAAGACGACCGTCCGGCGGCCGTTCAGCAGGATGCGGCGCTCCGCGTGCCACTTCACCGCGCGGGCCAGCGCCTGGCACTCCACGTCACGGCCGATGGCGACCAGCTGGTCGGGGGTGACGTCGTGGCCGACCCGCTCGACCTCCTGCTCGATGATCGGGCCCTCGTCGAGGTCGGCGGTGACGTAGTGCGCCGTGGCGCCGATGAGCTTGACCCCGCGGGCGTGCGCCTGGTGGTAGGGCTTGGCGCCCTTGAAGCTCGGCAGGAAGGAGTGATGGATGTTGATGATGCGTCCGCTGAGCTGCTTGCACAGGTCGTCGGAGAGGACCTGCATGTAGCGGGCGAGGACGACCAGCTCGACGCCCTTCTCCCGCACCAGCTCCAGGAGCTGGGCCTCGGCCTCGGCCTTCGTGTCCTTCGTCACCGCGATGTGGTGGAAGGGCACGTCGTACGACCCCACCAGTTCCGCGAAGTCCGTGTGGTTGGAGACCACCGCGGCGAAGTCGACGGGCAGCGCGCCGATCCGCGCGCGGAAGAGCAGGTCGTTCAGACAGTGGCCGAACTTGCTGACCATGAGGACGACCCGCATCCGGTCCTCGGCCCGGTGGATCTGCCATTCCATGTGGAAGGCGTCGCCGATCGCTGTGAAACTCGCACGCAGTTTCTCCACAGTCACCGGCGATTCAGCCGAGAAGTGGACGCGCATGAAGAACAGTCCCGTGTCGTGGTCGCCGAACTGCTGACTGTCCTCGATGTTGCAGCCGGTCATGAACAAGTAGCTCGACACGGCGTGCACGATGCCCTGCTTGTCGGGGCAGGACAGCGTCAGGACGTACTGCTCGGCGGCGGGCGCGGTCCCGCGGACGGACGGCTCATTCATGCGGGACAGGGTTTCACACCGGGCGCCCGCGCAGGAGTGCCGTCCCGCCACGCGGACGCCGCCCAGGACACCTCACGACCGCCGGACCTGGAGGCCGGCAGCGGCACGACGGCGGTACGGCAGCGGCACGGCAGCAGTAGGACGGCTGTACGGCAGCGGTACGACGGCTACGCGGACCGCGTCAGGATGCGCAGGACCTCGAGGGTGCGCGGAGGCGCGTCCGGGTCCTCTCCGTCGCTCGTGGCCAGCCGTACGTGCGCGGCGCGCGCGGCCTGGAGGGCGTCCGGCCACGCCTGGTGGTCGAGATAGGCGGCGACCTGCGCGTCGGGTCCGACCTGGTGCATGATCCGCAGGACCCGCAGGACGGCACTGTCCACGAGGGCGGCCTCCTGGGAGTCCCGGAAGATCGTGCCGACGTATTTCTCGGCCGACCAGTTGTCCAGCCAGGTGTCCTCGACCAGGCGGTACACGGCGTCCGTGACGTCGCCGTACCCGTCGACGCCGGCGAGCCAGACGTCTCTCTGGAACACGGGGTCGGAAAGCATGTGCAGCGCGGAACGCACATTGCTGCGCCAGCGCCACCAGGGCATGTCGTTCAGTGGCATGCCGCCCATGGTGGATGAGCGACGGCCGCGGCGGGAAGAGTTCTCCGAGTCTTGCACGGTCATCGATCGTACGTTCTCTGTGAAAAACAGTTCATCGACCCCTGCAATTCACCTCTGTGTCACCCAGTGTCGACCAAGGGTCACACAAGGGTTCTCGGTGTGGGGGAATCGTGCATGCCCATGACCGGTAGGCGACGTACCCGCACCACCTCCCCCACTCCGCCCCGGCCCCGCAAGGCCAAGCTGCTGTACGCGAGCGCGTTAATCGCATGCGCGTCGGTCGCCGTCGGATGCGGGGTCATCCCTGGTGCCACGGGGGGCTCCGGGGATGGCCCCGTCAAGGTGATGACCTGGGCCCCCGAGAAGACCAACGCGACGAACAAGCCCGGCATGCCGGCCATGGCCAAGGCCTACGCGCGCTGGGTCAACGCCCACGGTGGCATCAACGGCCGGCAGCTGGAGGTCCTCACCTGCAACGACCACAACGACTCGGTCGCCGCCGCGCACTGCGCCGAGCGGGCCGCCGACGAGAAGGTCGTCGCGGTCGTGGGTTCCTACAGCCAGCACAGCCGCGCGTTCCTCGCCCCGCTGGAAAGCGCGGGCATCCCCTACATCGGCGGCTTCGGCATAACGGACGACGAGTTCACCAGCCCCGTCTCCTACCCCGTCAACGGCGGTCAGGGCGTCCTGCTGGCGGGCCTCGGCGAGCAGCTCGGCAAGAACTGCGGCCCGGTCTCGCTCATACGCCCCGACACCATCGCCGGTGACGAGCTGCCGGTGCTGCTCGACGCCGGTCTGAAGGCGCTGGGGCACCCGCAGGCCGCGGACCAGCGGGCCGCCGAGGACGCCACCGAGTACTCCCGGCCGACTCAGCTGGCGCTCCAGCACGCGACCTCCGTGCCGGGCCGGCAGGGCTGTGTGGTCCCCGCGCTCGGTGACCGCACGAACACCTTCATGGACTCCTTCCGGCGCGACAGCGCGGACTACCGGAAGGTGCACACCGGAACGGTCATCGGCAGCATCGACCAGTCGCAGATCGACGCCACCGGCGGCAAGTCGGGCCCCTACGAGGGTTCGTACGTCACCGGCTGGTACCCGACCGCGAACGACTCGCGCTGGTACCCGATGCGCGCGGTGATCAAGGAGCAGGCCTTCGGCGACAACCGGATCGACCCCGCCGACGCCGGGGTGCAGACCACCTGGATCGCCTACACCGTGCTGAGGAAGGTCATCGAGTCCCTCGGCGCGGGAGAGGTCTCGCCCCTCACCATCCGGCGCGAGCTCGACGACGGCCTGAAGGTGAACACGGGCGGGCTCACGCCCACCCTCAGCTGGCGCTTCGACGCGCAGACCGCGGCCGCGGACTTCCCCCGCCTCGTCAACGCCGACGTCACCTTCCAGGTCATCCGCGACGGTCAGCTGACCTCTCAGCGAGGCGGGTTCGTCGACATGGCCAAGACCCTGGCCAACGCGGACTAGCCGAGCGTCCCGGAACCGGCCGGCGGGCCGGTTCAGGGACGGAGCCCACGACGAAGCCCGGCCCCCTCGCCGTTCAGCGAGGGGGCCGGGCTTTCGTTCGGGGTCACAACTGGGTGCGGGTCCGCTGCGTCAGGCCGTACTTGGACGCGATGGAGTTCCACAGCCCGGCGGCCTTCTCCTTCTCGGCGGAGGCCGTACCGCTGGCCGAGTCGCCGGCCTGGGTCTGCGGTGTGGTGCGGGCGTGGCCCTTGCGGCAGCCCTTCTTCCCGTTGTTGACCTGGTCGGCCCAGGCCGCGTAGTGGTTGTCGGCCGCCGCGGAGGCCTTCCAGCCGTTGGTGAGGGCGGTCGACAGCGCGTCGTGGTTCGGCAGCTTGTCGACGGCGAGGGAGGCGAGCCGGGTGACGAGTTCGCCGCGCTGCTTGGCGGCGTCCCGCAGATCGCCGGCCGCCTGGCCCAGGTTGTCGCAGGCCTTCACGTTCGCCACGGCGTTGATCACCGAGCCACGGCTGTTGGAGCTGTCCGCAAGGAGCTTGTCCAGTTCCACGGCCTGCGCCTTCACCGGGTCGGCCGCCGCCGACGAGCCCTGTGTGGCGGGCGCGGTCGCGGCCACCGTCTTGCCGGTGTCGTTCTTGGCGCCGTCGCCGCTGCCGCCGCCGCTGAGCAGGGCGCCCGCGCCGACGCCGAGCACGATGATGCCGATGCCGACAGCGGCGATCAGCGGGACGCGCGAGCGGCCGCGGCCACCGCCCGCCCCTCCGTCACCGTCGGACGGACCGCCGCGGCGCCCGGCGGCCCGGCCGCCGGGCCCGCCCGGCACGGGCTGGGCGCCGTACATGTCACCGTGCGGGGCCTGCGGGGCGCCCGCGTCGATACGGGGCAGCATCTGCGTCGATCCGGCCACCTCCGGCTCGCTGCGGAAGAGGCTGTCGAACTCGGCCGGGGGCTGCCGCTCCTCCGGCGCGCCCGAGGGCATCCCGTAGGCCCCCGACGGCTGCGCGGGCACGGGCGGGATGTACTGCGTGGCGTCGGCGTCCGAACCGCCGTGAGCCGGCCGGCCCGGGTACCGCGGGACGCCGGAACCGATTTCCGGCGGCAGGGCGCCCGGCCCGACCGGCGGTATGAACTGGGTGGCGCCCTCGTCCGGCGCGGCGGCGACCGGCGGTATGAACTGCGTCGCCCCCTCGTCGGCACCCGGGGCGGCCGGTATGTACGGGATGTACTGGGTGGCGCCGTCCTCGCCGCCGGTCGGCAACGACGCGCCCTGCTGGCCCGGGGACCCGTAGGCGCCGTAGCCGTCGTATCCGGCGGCCGCGTGCGAGCCGTGCGCCCCCGGCGCATAGCCGTTCTGGGCGCCGTATGCCGAGGACGGAGCGCTCTCCGGCGGCAGCGGTACGGAGCCGGTACCCGGCTGTCCGAAGCCCTGCGCCTGCTGTGCGCCGTGCGCGTCCTGCGCCGGCCAGCCCTGGGATCCTGAGGGTGCGGAGGCACCCCATGACTGGGTGGCGTTCACCGGCGCACCCCAGCCGTCACCGGACTGCGGAGCCTGGGCGGCCGACTGGCCGGGGCCCCACTGCCCGCCCCAGGCCGGACCACCGACCGGGGCCGCACCGTCACCCGTCGTGCCCGGCAGCAGCGGCTCGCTGCCGTCGGAGGGCAGCACGATGCCTTCGCGCGCGGGCCGCGCCGAGGGCTCCTCGCCCTGTCCACTCTGCGTCACCGGGACTCCTACGAATGGGGGACCTTCGGAATCATCGGCTCACGCTACCGGGTCCCCGCAACCCGTTGCTACGCAGCACCTGGAGTCACCGCCGCGCCTTGTGACACGGGTAACGAAACCGCCCCCGAATGCGCTGTATCTCACTCCCTTTCCGCACGGCACCCTGGTTTTCCCGGCGTTCACGCCCCCACGGGTCATATGTTCACCGAACGGGGCCGGAAGCCGCGGAAGCGGGCGGAAGCGAAATGATCACACCCCGCGCCGACGGCCCCGGTCCTCCTGCCCGGCCGCCACTCCGGAGCCCCCGCCCCCGGTGCCGCTCACGCCGCGGCCTGAAGCTCCATGCGTGCCCCGAACTCCCGCACCACGGCCTCGTTCTGGAACGGCTGGAGGCGCTGTTGCAGGTCCTCCAGGTACTCGGCGCCCCGGTTGGAGCGGAGCGTGCCGAGGAGTTCGACGGCGCGCAGGCCGGTGTGACAGGCCTGCTCCACCTCGCGCTGCTGGACCTGTGCCGTGGCCAGCAGGACATAGCCGATGGCCCGGCGGCGGGCGCGGGACTCGGGATGGCCCGCCAGGGACTCCTCGGCGCACCGCGCGGCGGCCTCGGCCTGACCCAGGTCCCGGTGACAGTGGGCCAGTTCGTCGGCGAGATAGGCCTCGTCGAAGTGCGCGATCCACGTCGGGTCGTCCCCGGAGGCCGGGTCCGCGTTCTCCAGGGCCGTGACGGCCCGCCCGGACGCCACCTGCGCGGCGCGCGCGTCGCCCATCAGCGCGTGCCCGCGCGCCTCGGCGGCGTGGAACATCGACTCCGCCCTCGGTGTCACCCGCCCGCGCGCCCCCTCCTGGGCCGCGCGCGCCAACTGGGCGATCTCGCGCGGGTTGCCGAGCTGGGCGGCCAGGTGGCTCATGGACGCGGCGAGGACGTAGCCGCCGTAGCCGCGGTCGCCGGCCGCCTGAGCGAGCCGCAGCGCCTGGATGTAGTAGCGCTGGGCCAGCCCGGGCTGGCCGGTGTCGATGGCCATGTAGCCGGCGAGTTCCGTCAGCCGGGACACGGCCGCGAACAGTTCGCGTCCCACCGCCTCCCGGTAGGAGCCGGCGAGCAGGCCGGAGACCACGCTGTTCAGGTAGTGCACGACGACCGGGCGCACATGCCCGCTGCCGTACTGGTGGTCCAGGTCGACGAGGGCCTGGGTCATCGCGCGGACCGCCGCCACGTCCGAGAGCCCGACGCGCGGGCCGGCCGAGCGGGCCACCTGGGAGTCGGGCGACGAGATGAGCCAGTCACGGCTCGGCTCGACGAGCGCGGAGGCGGCGACGGACGACCCGGACAGGAAGTCCCGCCGTCCCACGTCGCTGCGCCACAGCTCGCAGACCTGCTCGATGGCGCCCAGTATCGTCGGCGAGAACTGGAGGCCGACACCGGACGCCAGGTTCTTGCCGTTGGCCATGCCGATCTCGTCGATCGTGACCGTCCTGCCGAGCTTGCGGCCGAGCGCCTCGGCGATGATCGCCGGAGCCCGCCCCCGGGGCTGCTGACCGCGCAGCCAGCGCGCGACGGACGTCTTGTCGTAGCGCAGGTCGAGCCCGTGCTCCGCTCCGCACATGTTGACCCGGCGGGCCAGCCCGGCGTTCGAGCAGCCCGCTTCCTGGATGAGTGCCTGTAGCCGTTCGTTCGGCTGCCTGGCGATCAGAGGCCTTGCGGCCATGGCGTACCCCCTGTGGCTGCGGTGCCTGCCCACGCACCGAGTTGACGTGTCCTCACAGGCCGAGCACCGAAGGAGGCCGGCCAGGAAGATCAATGCCCCGCAGACATACCGAAGATGCGAGACATGTGAGGATTGCCGGGGTAAGGGCGGTCGCCCGACCCCACCCCTGGTTACCCGCTACCGGCTGCCGTTCCCCCCGCGCGCCCCCACACGTGCATCCATGCGCCCCAGGCGGGGAATCGATGCTCCTCCCCCGCGCGCGTGTCCCCGTAACCCGGGGTGGACGCGGGAGTTGAGATCCACGTGGAAGAGACCATCGCAGGCACCGAGTCCGCACAGATCCCCCAGCAGCGTGGCGAATCGCTGCGGGAAGCCGCCGTGCGCTATGCCGAGGAACGCCACTGGGACGTGTTCCCCGGCACCTGGCTGGAAGCGGCCGGCGGGGTGCAGCTCTGCTCCTGCGGCGAACGCGCCTGTGCCGTGCCCGGCGCGCATCCGGCGCGCGAGGACTGGCCGGGCCAGGCCACCGGAAGCGCGAGCGTCGCGCGGCGGCTCTGGTCGGTACAGCCGTCCGCGTCGATCCTGCTGCCCACGGGGCGTACGTTCGACGCGATCGACGTGCCCGAGACGGCCGGGTTCCTGGCACTCGCCCGTATGCAGCGGATGCGGCTCGCCCTCGGGCCTGTGACGTGCACCCCCGACCGGCGCATGCAGTTCTTCGTGCTGCCCGGAGCGGCGGCGAAGATCCCCGACCTCGTAGGGGCGCTGGGCTGGCCGCCCGCCTCGCTCGACCTCACGACGCTGGGCGAAGGCGCCTATGTGGCCGCGCCGCCCACCCGGGTCGGATCCCGCGGTGCCGTGCAGTGGGCCTGCCGGCCGACTCCCGCGAACCGCTGGCTGCCGGACGCGGAGGAGCTGATCTCCCCGCTGGCCTACGCGTGCGGACGGGACAGGTAGGGACCGGCAGGAACGGGTGAGCGGCACCCGGGGACGCTTAGGGTGCCTGTATGAGCGAGGGAGCGAAGGACGGCGGCGTGCCCGCCGTACGTGTGCGGGGGCTCTGGAAGCGGTTCGGTGACCAGGTCGCCGTGGCCGGGATCGATCTGGAGCTTCCCGCGGGGCAGTTCATCGGGCTCGTCGGGCCGAACGGGGCCGGCAAGACCACCACCCTGTCGATGGTGACCGGGCTGCTCAGGCCCGATTCCGGCACCGTCGAGGTCGTCGGACACGACGTCTGGCGCGACCCGGCGGAGGTGAAGGCCAGGATCGGCGTGCTGCCCGAGGGGCTCCGCCTCTTCGAGCGGCTCTCAGGACGCGAACTGCTCGCGTACAACGGGCGGTTGCGCGGCCTGCCCGGCGCCGAGGTCGACAAGCGCGCCACCCAGCTCCTCGACGTCCTCGACCTCGCCGGCGCGCAGCACAAACTGGTCGTCGACTACTCGACCGGCATGCGCAAGAAGATCGGTCTGGCCTGCGCACTCCTCCACAACCCCGAAGTCCTCTTCCTGGACGAGCCGTTCGAGGGGGTGGACCCGGTCTCCGCACAGACCATCCGGGGTGTCCTCGAGCGGTACACCGCGTCCGGCGCCACCGTCGTCTTCTCCTCCCACGTGATGGAGCTGGTCGAGTCGCTGTGCGACTGGGTCGCCGTCATGGCCGCCGGACGCATCCGCGCGCACGGTCCGCTCGCGGACGTGACCGGCAGCGCGCCCTCGCTCCAGCAGGCCTTCCTGGAGCTGGTCGGCGCGCACGGCCGCGGCACCACGGCCGACCTGGACTGGCTGGGCGGCGGGGCTCCCCGGTGAGCGCCCCCACCGGCGTCTCCGCCGCGTCGATCACCCCCGTCGTCGTACGCCTGAAGCTGTCGCTCCTGCGCAACGGGCTGCGGCAGTCCGCCGGGAGGCGGGCCGCGTTCATCGCCTCCACGGTGCTCGTGACGCTCTTCGCCGTGCTCCAGCTGCTCGGTCTGATCGCGCTGCGCGGCAACGCGCACGCCGAAACCGTCGGCGTCCTGCTCGCGGTGATCCTGGCCCTCGGCTGGACCGTGATGCCGCTGTTCTTCCCCAGTGGCGACGAGACGCTCGATCCGACGCGGCTGGTGATGCTGCCGCTGCGCCCGCGGCCGCTCGTCCGGGCGCTGCTGGCCGCCTCCCTGGTCGGTGTCGGCCCGCTCTTCACGTTCTGCCTGCTGCTCGGCTCGGTGATCTCGGTCGCGCACGGGGCCGCGGCGTACGCGACGGCGGTGGTCGCCCTCGGGCTCGCCCTGCTGGTCTGTGTGGCCCTCGCGCGAGCCGTCGCGGCCGCCAACATCCGGCTGCTGTCCAGCCGCAAGGGCCGTGATCTGGCGGTGCTCAGCGGACTGGTCGTCGCGATCGGGGCCCAGCTGGTCAACTTCGGCGCGCAGCGGCTCGGTTCGACGGGCGGCCTGTCGAAGCTGGACCCGGCGACGGAGGTGCTGCGCTGGATCCCGCCCGCGTCGGCGGTCGGCGCCGTGGACTCGGTGAGCGAGGGCTCGTACGGGGCCGGGGTCGTCCAGCTCGCGCTGTGCGCGGCCGCCCTGGCGGGGCTGCTGGCGCTCTGGTCCCGTCATCTGACCCGGCTGATGACCTCGCCCGACGGGTCCACGCTCCAGGCCGCGGAACCCGCCGGCCGCGAGCGCGGCCCGTCGGGGCTCGGGCGGCTGCTGCCGGCCGGGCGCACCGGCACGGTCATGGAGCGCAGCCTGCGGTACGTGTGGCGCGATCCGAAGACGAAGGCGGCCTGGGTGACCTCGCTGGCCATCGGTCTGATCGTGCCGGTCTTCAACGCGCTCCAGGGCACCGGCTCGGTCTACTTCGCGTGCTTCGCGGCCGGGATGCTCGGGATCCAGATGTACAACCAGTTCGGGCAGGACACGTCCGCCTTCTGGATGGTCGCGCTGACGATCTCCTCGACCCGCGACGCCTACGTCGAGCTGCGCGGGCGCGCGCTGGCGCTGCTGCTGATCACCCTGCCGTACGCGACCCTCGTGAGCACGGTGACGACCGGGCTGCTCGGCGCGTGGGCGAAACTGCCCGAGGTCCTCGGGCTCTCCTTCGCGCTGCTCGGCGCGATGCTGGCGACCGGCGCCTGGTCCTCGGCCCGTTTCCCGTACTCCATCCCCCAGGAGGGCTACAAGAACGTGGCCCCCGGCCAGGCCGGGCTCGCCTGGATCGCCATCTTCGGCGGCCTGATCTCGGCCGCCCTGCTCGCCTCCCCCGTCATCGCCCTGACGATCTGGCTGAACGTGAGCGCCGACGGCGACCACTGGACCTGGCTGCTGCTGCCCGTGGGCGCCGGCTACGGAGCGCTGATCACGCTGCTGGGGCTCAGGCTCGCGGCACCCCGGACGGCGGGGCGGCTGCCGGAGATCCTGGCGGCGGTCAGCAAGGGGTGACCCCGGCCGCCGCCGGCGGGTGAGGACGCCGTCCAGGGGCCACCGCCAGCGGGTGAGCACGCCGTCCAGGGGCCACCGCTAGCGGGTGAGGACGCCGTCCAGGAACGGCTCGATCGCGCTGCGCCACGCCTCGGGCCGGTCGTAGTGCACGAGGTGGCCGGCGTCCGCGACCTCGGCGTACTGGCCGCGCGGCAGGACCCGGACCATCTCCTGGGACTCGGCCCGGCCGAGCTCGCCGTCGAGGCCGCGGACGACCAGGGCGGGGCACCGGACCTGGGCGAGCTCCTCCCAGTGGGCGTCGTACACCCATGTCTGGCGGGACTTGAGCATCTGTTCCGGCTCGAAGACGGGGCGCCAGCCGTCCGAGGACTCGTGCATCACCTCG
The DNA here is from genome assembly GCF_040607495.1 of Streptomyces sp. NPDC005281. NCBI lineage: Bacteria > Bacillati > Actinomycetota > Actinomycetes > Kitasatosporales > Streptomycetaceae > Streptomyces > Streptomyces sp. NPDC005281. The sequence goes on from NZ_JBEXGX010000001.1 coordinate 372,958, forward strand.
GCGTAGAACTCGCCGCGGGAGGGATAGCGGCGCTCCACCCAGGGGTCGTCCTCGCCGAACCACTTCCGTACGTCGGCGAGGGTGGCGAAGGGGACGGGCCAGGCCTTGAACCAGTCCTCCCACTCGCGCTGGGAGGCGGCACCGAGCGCGGAGGCCCGCATGTCGCAGATGATCAGGGCGCGGACGAGATCGGGGCGCTTGGCGGCGAGCTGCCAGCCGGTCAGTGCGCCCATCGCGTGGCCGACGACGACGGCCGGTCCGAGACCGAGCTGGTCGAGGGCGGCTTCGGCGTCCTCGACGTAGGCCTCACGGGTGTACTCGGCCTCCGGGGCCTTGTCGCTCTGGCCGTGGCCGCGCTGGTCGAGAGCGACGGCCCGGTGCCGCTCGGAGAGCCAGCGGGCGGTGGAGGCCCAGTGCGAGGCGCGGCCCATGAGGCCGTGCAGTAACAGCACGCCGGGCGCCTCGGACGCCCTCGGCTGATCGCTCTTGGGAGGATCCGCGAACTCCCAGGCAGCCAGGCGTACACCGCCCGCTCCCGTCACGTCGATGCGCCGCACCATCGGTAATGGCACCCCCCTAGCTCGCTCGGACCGCCTCGCACCCGCTCTTCCCGGCCGGTCCACTCGTACGCCTTCTGCCGCTGTTCCCGCCGTGCCGGTCGATGCCCCTCGTGCACTCCCGCCACATCGTCACGTTATCGAATGCGGTTTCGAAACTGGCCTTTCCGGCCGCAACACCCCTCGTTCGAGTGACCACCGACAAGGGTTGACCGGCGTCGCCCGGGGGAGATCTTCTGCGGGAGGCGGACCGCTCGGGGAAAACGGTCCGAAGGGAATGACCCTGGGAGCTCGGGGCTCCGGGTCAGCACAGGGGAGGACAGGCCCCGGCGCCGAACGGCGCCGGGGCCCTCTCCACGTCTGCGGCACATCCTTACGCCCCCTCCCCGACCGTGCACCATCGCTCTCGGACACGGTCAAGAGCCCTCAGGTCATATGCCTCACGCGACAGCCTCGCACGCAAACGGTCCCGGCGCTGCGATTCGGCACACTGAATCTTGGTTTCGACAAGGTCGCGAAAACATCACAACTGCCCCTGCCGCCACAGCAGTTGACACGCCCGAGGCGGTACGGGCCGGGTGGGTCCCACGGTGTCCGGCGTGCTCCCGGACGCCGACGTGGAGGTCAGCGGCCGCCGGCCCCTCGGTCGGCGCCCGGGAACTGCCCCTCGCGGGCACCGGAAGCGCGGATGGACAAAGACCGGGATCCGGAACGGGAAATACCGGAGGCGCGGATACCGGACGTGTCGATACCGGAAGCCCGGCCGCCGGGCGCGTGGACACCGGAAGCCGGGCCTCCGGAAGCCCGGAGCCGGACAGTGCGGCCACCGGCAGCATCGCTGCCGGTGGGCCCGCCGGCCGGATCAGCGCTTGGCGACGAACACGTGAGAGGCAACGTCCGCCTCCAGCTCCGCGGCCTCGCCGCCGCTGCCGACGAGGACCCCGCCGGCGGACGCGGTCACGCTGACCACCGAGCCGGGCTGCACGCCCGCCCGCCGCAGCGTGTACATCAGCTGGGCGTCCGTCTGGATCGGCTCCCCGATCCGCCGTACGACCACGGTCTTGCCGTCCAGACCCGGGTCCAGCTCGGACAGCGACACCATGCCCTCGTCCAGGAACGGGTCCGCGCCGTCCTTCTCGCCCAGCTCCTCCAGGCCCGGGATCGGGTTTCCGTACGGCGACTCGGTCGGGTGGCGCAGCAGTTCCAGCACGCGCCGCTCCACCGCCTCGCTCATCACGTGCTCCCAGCGGCAGGCCTCCGCGTGCACCTGCTCCCACTCGAGGCCGATCACGTCGACGAGCAGACACTCGGCGAGGCGGTGCTTGCGCATGACACGCGTGGCCAGCCGCCGTCCCTCGTCCGTGAGCTCCAGATGCCGGTCGCTCGCCACCGCCACCAGACCGTCGCGCTCCATCCTCGCCACTGTCTGGCTCACCGTCGGGCCACTCTGGTCGAGCCGCTCCGCGATCCGGGCGCGCATGGGGACAACGCCTTCCTCCTCCAGCTCGAGGATGGTGCGGAGATACATCTCCGTGGTGTCGATCAGTCCGGACATTCGTGCCCCTCGATTAGCTCTGCCGGAGACTCGATGGCCCACCGGCGTGTGCGCTGGCCCTGAACTCAATTCTGACGCATAGCACTGACAACCGTGCCTCGCCGTTCAAACCGCTTGGCACGGATCGCCCCGGAATCCGCGCGGACGAGGAGCCCGGCCGGCCCGCGCGCGCCCCGGCCGCGCGCTCGGGAGCACCCCCGCAAGCCGTATTGACAGGGCAGTGGTCCAGACCGCAACGTGATCCGCGACACGACGGGAGTACGGCCACGCCGGGCGACCGGTTCAGCCGTCCATCCGCCCCGCGCCGACCCGGCGCCGACGAGACGTCCATGCCGACGAGACTTCTGAGGGGCTTCGCCGATGAGCGACAGCAAGCTGGCCGGGCAGTTCTTCGACGCCGCGATCGGCCTGCTGCGGCAGGTGCGGGACGAGGGCGCCGGGGAGATCGAGGCGGCCGGGTCACTGATCGCCGACACCGTCGTGGACGGCGGCCGGCTGTTCGCCTTCGGCGCCGGCCACTCCTCGCTCGCCGCGCAGGACATCGTCTACCGCGCGGGCGGCCTCGCCCTGATGAACCTGCTCGCGGTACCGGGAGTGGTGGGCGTCGACGTCATGCCCGCGACCCTCGGCTCCGCCCTGGAACGGGTCGACGGTCTGGCGAGCGCGGTCCTCGACACCAGTCCGCTGCGCGCCGGCGACCTGTTGGTGATCATCTCGCTCTCCGGCCGCAACGCGCTTCCCGTGGAGATGGCCATGAACGCCCGCGCCCGCGGGCTGAAGGTCATCGGCGTCACCTCCGTCGCCTATGCCACCGAGACCACGTCACGGCACGTGTCGGGCACCTACCTCAAGGACCACTGCGACGTCGTCCTCGACTCGCGGATCCCGGTCGGCGACGCGGAGCTGACCCTGGACTCCATCGAGGCGCCCTTCGCCCCCGCGTCGACCGTCGTCACCTCGGCCCTCCTCCAGGCCGTCATGGCCACCGCGGCCGGCGACCTCGCCGACCGCGGCATCGAGCCGCCTCTGCTGCGCTCGGGCAACGTCGACGGCGGCCACGAGTGGAACGGTCGGGTCATGACGGAGTACGGGGACCGGATCTTCTACCGCCGCTGAGTGGCGTCCGGCGCCGGGTAACATCCGGCGCCGAGGGCCGCCCGCCCGGGGGAACGAGCCGTCCAGGGCGCCCCGGAGGCGTCCTCAGGACCTGCCGGCCAGCTCCTGGAGGTCCAGGGCCATCGCGATCCGTACGGCGACGTCCTCCGCGTACATCGCGTCCGCTCGCTCGAACCGGCTGCGGCCCGCGCTCCGCAGGAACGTCACGACGCCCAGCGTCCGCCCGCGGCTGCGCAGCACCGCGCACAGGGCGTGCACGGAGTCGCGCGGCCACTGCCGGGCCAGAGCCCACTCGCGCGCCCGCTCGGGGTCGGCGGAGGCCGCGTCGGCCCGTACCGAACCGGCGCGGTCCACGCACTGGAGGGCGGGATGCCCCTCCCCGTAGCGCAGGGGCAGTCCGGCCTTCCCGGTGATGTGGCTCGGTCCGGGAGAACCGGCGGGCGTGGCGACGGTGCGGACGAGCCGTACGGGCCCTTCCCCGTCCGCCGGTCCGCCCGCGGCCAGCCGGTCGACCAGGGCGTGGTCGGCGAAGCCGGCGAGGGCGAAGTCGAGGTGGACGGCGGCGGCCTCGCCCGGGTTCTCGCACTCGGCCGCGGCCCGCGCGGCGCGATGCAGCTGGTTGGCGCGGAAGCGCAGCAGCGCCGCCTCCTGCTCGGTCTGCTTGGCCTCGGTCACGTCCTGGAAGAGCCAGCCGACGCCGAGCGGCACGGGTTCCTCCGCCAGCGGCGAGGCGAGCCGCACGAAGCCGCTGAGCCAGCACCGCCGCTTCTCGCCCTCCGGCGTGCGCACGTTCACCCACATCTCCGCGGGGGCCGGCGGCGCGCCTTCGGACAGGACGTGGGTCAGGGCGCTCTCCAGCTCCTCGACGCCCTGGGAGAGCAGGTCCCCCAGAGGCCGGCCGAGGACGGAGCTGCGCCCGGTCCCGAGGGCCTGGGCGGCGTGCGCGTTGACCACGGCGGGCCGCAGGTCGGCGTCGACCAGCACCACGCCCCAGCCTGCGTCCTCGAAGAGTGCCTCGCTCAGGGCGATCGAGCGTTCGAGGTCGATCTGGGTGTGCACCTCGCTGAAGGCGCAGTACACGCCGGCGGGCTTGCCGTCCGGGCCGCGTACGGCGGCGGACTGGGTGCGCACGAGCACCCTGCCGCCCTCCTTGGTGAGGAGCGCGAACTCGTGCACCTGGCGGCCGGGCGCCTCCATGGAGGACATCAGCCGGCCCTCGACCTCCTCGGCGTCGGCGGTCCGCACGGCCCAGCCGGCGAATCCGCGCCGCCCCACGGCCTCGGCCGCCGTCCACCCGAGAATGCGCTCGGCCTCGCGGTTCCAGTGCGTGAGGACACCGTCGGCGTCGAAGGCGCACAACGCCGCGTCCATGCCGTCCAGCAACGCGGCAAGCAGATCCGAACCGTCCGGCTCGGGCTCGTCGGGCCCCAGCTCGTCGGTGGTCCCACTACGCCGGGAAGCACTCACCTGGACCCCCTGCAGGCTGCGTCCGTGTGTACGGCGCGACAGTTCACTCGCTCGACACCATTCAACTCGAACGTGACCCAGCCCACACCTCGTTCCCCGGAAATGGGGGAAATCACTGTAGGCCGGATTTCCGCACCGCCCGCCCCAGGAGCCTCGGTCCCGCACCTCGCGATAAATCGCTTGAGCCCTCCGGGATGTCTTCCTAGAGTTCTTCACACGTAGGAGAGGAGGTGGTTCGGCTCATGACGGAAACCCGGACATACGAGGTGACTGCGGGCTGACGGCCCGTTGTCGGACTCGGTTCGGCGCCGGACCGGCATGCGCGACGCGCATGCAGCCGGCCCAATCCAACGCAGTCACCCGACCCGTGAGCTCGCCGGTGCGTCCGGCCGGCCCCGTCGCCGAGAGGCGGAGGGACCCGAGCTCACGGGTCGTCCGCGTTCTCGGCCCGGCGGTGTTCCGCCCGCCCGTGTGCCGCGGTTCCGCCCACCCGTGTGCCTGTTCCGCTGTTCCGCCGGCCCGTGTTCCGCCAGCCGGTGCGCCCGCCCCGCACGGGCGGCACCCAGGCTAGTGATCCAGGCCACACGCGGAACGCGGGGACCGCAGTACGCTGTGGCCATGCCTCCGATGCTCGTCCGACGCCGCCACGTGGATTTCGTGCGCGTCACGAGCATGGGCTGTCGGCGCTCCGCCTGACCCAGCCCCCTTCGCGCTTTCCCCACCCGGCACCCGTGACCCCCGCCCCACCCCCGGCGGCCGTCCGGGCACCCGTACACCCCGCGGACGCATCTCATGACGACGAACACGTCTTCCACGCCTGCCCCGACCGGGCAGCTCCCCTCGTACCAGCAGCTCCCGATCATCGATCTCTCGGCCGCCGACCGCGGCCCCCGGGCACGGGCGCTGCTGCACGCGCAGCTGCACAGCGCCGCCCACGACGTGGGTTTCTTCCAGCTAGTCGGGCACGGAGTGAGCGAGGCCGAGACCGGCGCGCTGCTGCGGGCCATGCACCGGTTCTTCGCGCTCCCCGAGGCCGACCGGCTGGCCCTGGACAACGTCGGCTCCCCGCACTTCCGCGGGTACACGCGCACCGGTGACGAGCGCACCGGCGGCAGCCGGGACTGGCGGGACCAGCTCGACATAGGCGCCGAGCGGCCCGCTCGGGCACCTCGCCCCGGCGAGCCCGCGTACTGGTGGCTCCAGGGGCCCAACCAGTGGCCGGCCGCGCTGCCGGAGCTGCGGACGGCCGCGCTGACCTGGATGGAACGGCTGAGCGAGGTCGCGGCCCGGCTGCTGCGCGAGCTGCTGGCCGCCATCGGGGCTCCCGCCGGTTTCTACGACCCGATCTTCGGCGGGCGGGCACACCCGCATCTGAAGCTGGTGCGCTATCCGGGGAGCGCCGGAGACGGGGCCGATCAGGGCGTGGGCGCGCACAAGGACTACGGGTTCCTGACGCTGCTGCTCCAGGACCGGATCGGCGGGCTCCAGGTGGAGCGCGAGGACGGCCGCTTCCACGACGTGCCGCCGCTGCCGGGCGCGTTCGTGGTCAACCTGGGCGAGCTCCTGGAGGTCGCCACGAACGGGTACCTCCTGGCGACCAACCACCGGGTGGTGAGCCCCGCCGGGGCCACCGAGCGGTTCTCGGTGCCGTTCTTCTACAACCCGCGCCTGGACGCCCGGATCGAGCCGCTACCCTTCCCGCACGCCCCGGCCGCGCCCGGTGTCACCGACGACCCGTCGAATCCGCTGTTCGCCGAGTACGGCTTCAACGAGCTCAAGGGCAAGCTGCGTGCGCACCCGCTCGTCGCCGCCCGCCATCACGCGGAGCTGCTCGCTCCGGCGTGACGACCGGCGGCGGACGCGGGCCGGTGTGCCGGGTCGGTACACCGCCTCGGTGCGCCGGTTCAGTGCGCGATGTCCCCGTATCCCTCGATCTCCCGGGGGCCGCGCGAGCCGGGGCCCACGTAGTGCGCGGAGGGGCGCACCAGGCGGCCGGTGCGCTTCTGCTCCAGAATGTGCGCCGACCAGCCGGCGGTACGGGCGCACGTGAACATGGATGTGAACATGTGCGCCGGGACCTCGGCGAAGTCCAGGACGATGGCCGCCCAGAACTCGACGTTCGTGGCGAGGACACGGTCCGGACGGCGGGCGTGGAGCTCGGCGAGGGCGGCCTTCTCCAGGGCTTCGGCGATCTCGAAGCGGGGGGCGCCCAGCTCGCGCGCGGTGCGGCGCAGGACCCGCGCGCGGGGGTCCTCGGCGCGGTACACGCGGTGGCCGAAGCCCATCAGGCGCTCGCCCTTGTCCAGGGCGTGGCGGACGTAGGCGTCGGCGTCGCCGGTGCGCTCGATCTCCTCGATCATGCCGAGGACACGGGAGGGGGCGCCACCGTGCAGCGGGCCGGACATGGCGCCCACGGCTCCGGAGAGCGCGGCGGCGACGTCCGCGCCGGTGGAGGCGATCACGCGCGCGGTGAAGGTGGAGGCGTTCATGCCGTGCTCGGCGGCCGAGGTCCAGTAGGCGTCGACGGCGGCGACGTGCTTGGGGTCGGGCTCGCCGCGCCAGCGGATCATGAAGCGTTCGACGACGGAGCCGGCCTTGTCGATCTCGCTCTGCGGAACCATCGCCCGGCCCTGGCCGCGGGCGGACTGGGCGACGTACGACAGGGCCATGACGGCGGCGCGGGCGAGGTCCTCGCGAGCCTGCTCCGCGTCGATGTCGAGGAGGGGTTTGAGACCCCAGACGGGCGCGAGCATGGCGAGCGCGGACTGCACGTCGACACGGATGTCGCCGGAGTGGACGGGGATCGGGAACGGCTCGGCGGGCGGCAGGCCGGGGTTGAAGGCGCCGTCGACGAGGAGTCCCCAGACGTTGCCGAAGGAGACATGGCCGACGAGGTCCTCGATGTCGACGCCTCGGTACCGAAGGGCGCCGCCCTCCTTGTCGGGTTCGGCGATCTCCGTCTCGAACGCGACGACTCCTTCGAGTCCGGGTACGAAGTCGGACATCAGGCGGCTCCTCGTGATGTGTACGACGGATGGTGTTGTCGGGTCGAGGTGACCGGTGCCCCTTGTAGGGGAGGCGGTCGACGGTGAGGCGCTTCGCCTGCCGGTTCCGCGGTCATCCGCGAAGACTCCCGAATGCTCTTCGATCAGTCTCCGCCGACTCGCGGTCCGAAAGCGGTCACCCCGGTGATGCCCCGTACGGCTGGTCCTCCAACCGGAACGGCATCAGCACGATATCTCCGAGTGCCATCCTTAGGGAGAGTACGCGGCACTGAGTGCCACCGCGTGACGAAGCACACCCGCCCCGCCGCGCGAGCGGGCCCGGATACGGCAGGATGACCGCGTGAACGATCGTTTCCCGGACGAATCCCCGACCGAGCCCCTCATCCAGGCCGCGGCCGAGGCCGCCGAGGCCTCGCACGAGGAGATCGCCGACGACCCCGCCTCCATGCGGGCGCACTACCGCGCGGAGGGACTCGCCGAGGGCGATGTCGCCGCGCACCCCATGGAGCAGTTCTCCCGCTGGTTCAAGCAGGCGGCGCAGGCCGCGGTGCACGGATTCGTGCACGAGCCGAACGCGATGGTCGTCTCCACGGCGGACGCCGAGGGCCGGCCCAGCTCGCGCACGGTGCTGCTCAAGCAGTACGACGAGCAGGGCTTCGTCTTCTACACCAACTACGACTCGCGCAAGGCCCGCGAGCTGGCCCACAACCCGTACATCTCGCTGCTCTTCCCCTGGCACCCGATGGCCCGGCAGGTCGTCGTCACCGGGACGGCTCGGCGCACCGGCCGGGACGAGACCGCCGCGTACTTCCGCACCCGCCCGCACGGCTCCCAGCTGGGCGCCTGGGCGAGCACGCAGTCCGCGGTCATCGCCTCGCGCGGCGAGCTGGAGGTCCTGTACGCGGAACTGAGCACCCGCTACCCGGAGGGTGAGCAGGTGCCGGTGCCGCCGCACTGGGGCGGTTTCCGGATCGCCCCGCAGACGGTCGAGTTCTGGCAGGGCCGGGAGAACCGCCTCCACGACCGGCTGCGCTACGTGGCCGAGCCCGACGGCAGCTGGCGGATCGAGCGGCTCAGCCCCTGAGGCGGCCGGAGGCGGCGCCCCCGGGCAACGGCCGGGGGCGGCGCCGGGCGGCCGCTCAGCCGAGCGTCTCCTCCACGATCGTCCCCCACTGCTCCACGACCCGCTCCCGGCGCGCGGTGTCGTCGGTGAGCAGGTTCGCGAGGCCGAGACCGCGTGCCATGTCGAGCAGGCCCTGCACCGTCTCGCGCACCCCGGGCCGGGATTCGTCGGCGCCCAGCAGGTCGACCGCGATGCGGTGGCTCTCACGGCCCACCCGGCCTTCGAGCTCGGTGACCCGCGCGCGGAGCTGGTCCTCGTTCGAGGCCGCGACCCACAGATGGAGGGCGGCGCGGAACAGCGGCCCGGTGTAGAGGGCGACGAGGGCGGCGACGACGGCACGCCGGTCGGCGGGGCCGTCGGGGAACAGGTCCCGCAGGGCGCTGGAGCGTTCCTCGGCGACGTACTCGACCGCCGCGGTGAAGAGGTCCTCGCGGGTGGGGAAGTGGTGCTGGGCGGCGCCCCGGGACACCCCGGCGCGCTCGGCGACGACGGAGACGGTGGAGCCCGCCCAGCCGTGCTCGGCGAGGCAGGCCACGGCGGCGGCCAGGAGCCGCTGCCGGGTGGCCCGGCTGCGGTCCTGTTTGGGGACGTGCGGAGTACGTGCCGCGTGTTCCGTCGCGCTCACACCACCCATGCGGGATCCCGTCGTTCGAGGAAGGCCGTCATCCCCTCGCGGGCCTGTGCGGAGGAGAACAGCCGGGCCGAGAGCGCGGTCAGGTCCGCCGCGTCCCGGTCGAAGGTCTCCAGCACCTTAGCCGTGAGCAGCGCCTTCGTCTCGGCGAGGGCTTCGGGGGCGGCCCGGCGCAGCCCGTCGAGCACGGGTGCGAGTACGGCGTCCACGTCGTCCCCGGCCGCCGTGAGGAGCCCGGCGCGTACCGCCTCGGCGGCGTCGAAGCGCTCGCCGGTGAGGTAGTACCGGGCGAGTGCGCGCGGGTCGGTGCGGGGCAGCAGCGGGAGCGAGATGACGGCGGGGGCGACCCCGATCCGTACCTCGGTGAAGGCGAAGCTCGCCGCCGGGCCGGCCACCGCGATGTCGCAGGCCCCGAGCAGCCCGAGGCCGCCCGCCCTGACGTGTCCGCTCACCCGGGCCACGACGGGCCTCGGCAGCTCGACGATCTGCCGCAGCAGGCCGACGAAGGCGTCCGGACCGGGCGGGTCGCGCAGGTCGGCGCCCGCGCTGAAGGTGTTCCCGGTGTGGGTCAGGACGACCGCGCGTACGCCGTCGTCCTTGCCGCAGCGGGTGAGCGCGTCGGACAGCTCGCCCACGAGGACGGCCGACAGGGCGTTGCGGGTGTCCGGCGAGTCCAGGGTGAGGGTGGTGACGGCGCGCTCGTGCGCCGTGCGGACGACGGTCATGACAGGCCTCGCAGTTCGCGGCGCAGGATCTTCCCGGAGACCGCCCTCGGGACCGTTTCGATGAAGGTGACGAGACGGACCCGTTTGTACGGGGCGACGCGCTCGGCGACGTACATCATCACCTCCGCCTCGGAGAGACCGGCCGCGGAGGGCTGGCGCACCACGAAGGCGTGCGGGACCTCGTTGTTGTCCTCGTTGTAGGCACCGATCACGGCGGCGTCGGCGATGCCGGGGTGGGTGAGCAGCAGTGCCTCCAGTTCGGCGGGGGCGACCTGGAAGCCCTTGTACTTGATGAGTTCCTTGACGCGGTCCACGACGAACAGCCAGCCGTCCTCGTCCACCTGGCCGACGTCCCCGGTGTGCAGCCAGCCGTCCGGGTCGATCATCGCTGCGGTCGCGTCGGGCCGGCCCAGATAGCCCTTCATGACCTGGGGCCCCCGGACGACGATCTCGCCGCGCTCTCCCGGCCCGAGGTCCCTGTCCGGGTCGTCGAGGGAGACGATGCGCATCTCCGTGCCCGCGACGAGCTTGCCGACCGTCCCCGGGGGCGGGTTCTCGGCGTCCAGCGGGACGACGTGCGTACCGGGCGACAGCTCGGTCATGCCGTACGCCTGGCCCACCGGCGGCAGCCCCAGCCGGGCCGAACAGGCGGCCGCCAGCGCGGCGTCCAGGGGCGCGGCGGAACAGACGATGTACTTCAGCGACGACAGGTCGTACTTCGCGACGGCGGGGTGCTTGGCGAGGGCCAGGACGATCGGCGGCGCCACGTACAGGCCGGTGATGCGGTGTTCCTGGATGGCGCCGAGGAAGGTGTCGAGGTCGAAGCGGGGCAGCACGACCACGGTCGCGCCCTGCCGCAGCGGCGCGTTCATCAGGGCGGTGAGCCCGTAGATGTGGAAGAACGGCAGCACGGCGAGGATGCGGTCGTCCGGTCCCATCGGCATGGCGGGCGAGAGCTGGGCGAGGTTCGTGGCTATGGAGCGGTGGGTGAGCATCACGCCCTTGGGGACACCGGTGGTGCCCGAGGAGTACGGGAGCGCCGCCACGTCCTCGACGGGATCGATGCCGACCTGCGGTTCGGGCGCGGTGCTGCCGAGCAGGCCGAGCACGGACCGGTGGCCCTCCGCCTGGTCGCAGACGAGGATCTCCCTTATGCCGCCCGCGAGTTCGGCGGCGTGGCGGGCCACCTCCAGCAGGGGCGAGACGGTCACGATCCAGCGGGCCGAGGAGTCCCGCAGCTGCTTGGCGAACTCCTCCGCCGTGGCGAGCGGGTGCACGGTGGTGACCGACGCCCCCGCCCGCGTGGCCCCGTAGAAGACCACGGGGAAGGCGATGGTGTTGGGGCTGTGCAGGGCGAGCACGTCGCCCTTGCGCAGCCCCGCCTCGGCGAACGCGGCGGCCAGCCGCCGGTGGTACTGGTCTACCTGGGCGTAGCTGAGGGTGGTGCCGTCGACGCCGTCGACGAGCGCGGGTGCCTCGCCGCGCTCGGCCGCGCGGCCGAGGACGGCGTCGTGGATGGGTTCCTCGACGGCCGGTACATCTGCGTACTCGCTGCGGAACACGGTTCCTCCTAGAGCGCTCAGTACGACTTGGGCAGACCCAGGGTCTGGTGGGAGACGTAGTTGAGAATCATCTCCCTGCTGACCGGTGCGATACGAGACACGCGCGCCGCCGTGATCAGGGAGGCGAGGCCGAACTCCCGGGTGAGGCCGTTGCCTCCGAGGGTGTGCACGGCCTGGTCGACGGCCCGTACACAGGCCTCTCCGGCCGCGTACTTGGCCATGTTGGCCGCCTCGCCCGCCGCGATGTCGTCGCCCGCGTCGTAGAGGTACGCGGCCTTCTGCATCATCAGCCGGGCCAGTTCGAGCTCGATGTGGGCCTGTGCGAGAGGGTGGGCGATGGCCTGGTGGGCACCGATCGGCGCCTTCCAGACGGTCCGTTCCCGTGCGTACTCGACGGCCCTGGCGAGCGCGAACCGGCCCATGCCGATCGCGAACGCGGCCGTCATCACCCGCTCCGGGTTGAGCCCGGCGAAGAGTTGCAGCAGTCCCGCGTCCTCGTCGCCGACCAGAGCGTCGGCGGGCAGCCGCACCTCGTCCAGGGTGAGCTCGAACTGCTTCTCCGCGCTGGCCAGTTCCATGTCGATCTGGCGCCGGCCGAAGCCCTCGGCGTCACGCGGGACGATGAACAGGCAGGGCTTGAGGCTGCCGGTGCGCGCGTCCTCCGTGCGGCCCACGATGAGCGTCGCGTCGGCGATGTCGACGCCGGAGATGAACACCTTGCGGCCGTTCAGCACCCAGTCGGCGCCGTCGCGGCGGGCCGTGGTGGTGATGCGGTGCGAGTTGGAGCCGGCGTCGGGCTCGGTGATGCCGAACGCCATCGTGCGGGTGCCGTCCGACAGGCCGGGCAGCCAGGTCCGCTTCTGCTCCTCGGTGCCGAAACGGGCGATGACCGTGCCGCAGATGGCGGGCGAGACGACGAGCATCAGCAGCGGACAGCCCGCCGCGCCCAACTCCTCCAGCACGATGGACAGTTCGGCGATGCCACCGCCTCCGCCGCCGTACTCCTCGGGGAGGTTCACCCCGAGATAGCCGAGCTTGCCCGCCTCGGCCCAGAGCTCGTCGGGGTGACCGCCCGCGGCGACCGCCCTGGTGAGGTACTCGCGCCCGTAGCGCTTGCCGAGAGCGGCGACCGCGGAACGGAGCGCCTTGTGTTCGTCGGTCTCTGTGACAGGGCTCATGAGGGCTCCTCGGTACGGAGAAGTACGGAAAATAGGGCCTGTACGTAGCTGTCGGACCCGCGCGGCGGACACCCGCGCGGTGCTGCGGCCGAACACCCCGGAGCCAGGTGCCCCGGAGCCGGATGCCTCGGAGCCGGACGCCCCGGAGCCGGGTGCCCGATCACCGGGCGTCGTCCGCCGGTGCTTCGGCGGGCTCCGTTTCCTCCCGTACGACGGCGAGCAGCGCGCCCACCTCCACCTGCTGTCCGACGACGGCGTGCAGAGCGGTGAGCGTCCCCGCCGCCGGAGCCGAGATCCTGTGCTCCATCTTCATCGCCTCCAGCCAGAGCAGCGGCTCCCCGGCCCGCACGGCCGCACCCTCGGCCAGCCCCTCGGCCACCCGGACCACGGTGCCGGGCATCGGCGCGAGCAGCGAACCGGGGGCCCGGTCCGCGGTCGGATCGGGGAAGCGGGGGAGCTCGGTCAGCGCGGCCGCGTTCACGAAGACCTGCCCGCCGGCGTACCGCGCGACCTCGAACGTCCGCCGTACACCGGCCACTTCGAGGACGACGCGGCCCGCGTCGACGTGCACCACACGCACTCCGTCGGCCGCGAGCCCCTCGCGCGTGTGCCGGTAGGCGGCCTCGTGCTCGGTGCCGTGCATCCGGTAGCGCTTGGTCTGCGGCTGCGAGGCCAGGTTCCGCCAGCCGCCGAACCGCGAACGCCCGTGCGCGTCGGCCAGGGCGGCGGCCAGCGGGGCGTACGGGTCGGGGGCGGGCTCGGTCAGCGCGGCGAGGTGGCGTCCGTAGAAGCCCGTGTCCATCCGGGCCCCGGCGAACTCCTCGTGCCGCAGCGACCGTACGAGCAGATCCCGGTTGGTGACCGGGCCGTGGACCGTGGCCCGCTCCAGGGCGCCGGCCAGTTTCCGCACGGCCTCCGCACGCGTGGCGCCGTGCGCGACGACCTTGGCGAGCATCGGGTCGTAGTGGACGGAGACGGAATCCCCGTCGGTGAAGCCCGTGTCCAGCCGGACGCCGTCCGGGACGGCGATCCTGTGCAGGATGCCCGTCTGCGGCGCCCAGCCGCCCGCCGGGTCCTCCGCGTACAGCCGGGCCTCCACCGCATGGCCGCGCTCGGGCGGCGGCTCGCCCTCCAGCCGCTCCCCCTCCGCGACCCGCAGTTGCAGGGCCACCAGGTCGACCCCGAACACCGCCTCCGTCACCGGGTGTTCGACCTGGAGGCGGGTGTTCATCTCCAGGAAGTGCGCGGTGCCGTCGGCGACCAGGAACTCGACCGTGCCGGCGCCGACGTAGTCCACGGCCCGGGCGGCGCGCACCGACAACTCGTACAGCGTGCGCGTGAGTTCGTCGCCGAGTCCGGGAGCCGGCGCCTCCTCGATCACCTTCTGGTGGCGGCGCTGGAGGGAGCAGTCACGGGTGCCCAGCGGCCAGACCGTGCCGTGCGCGTCGGCCAGGATCTGCACCTCGACGTGCCGGCCGCCCTCCACGTACGGCTCGACGAACACCTCGCCGTCCCCGAAGGCGCTCAGGGCCTCCGCCCGGGCCGCCTCCAACTCGGCGTCCAGGTCGGCCAGTTCGCGGACGATCCGCATCCCGCGTCCGCCGCCGCCCGACGCGGCCTTGACCAGCACCGGCAGGTCCTTCGCGGTGACCCGCTCCAGGGGCGCGAGCCCCATCAGCTTCTTGGCCCGGGTCTTGGACGCCATCGCCTCGATCGCCTCGGGAGACGGACCGACCCACACAAGACCCGCGTCGATCACCGCCCGTGCGAACCCGGCGTTCTCCGACAGGAACCCGTACCCCGGGTGCACGGCGTCCGCGCCCGCGTCCAGCGCGGCCCGCACGATCAGGTCGCCCCGCAGATACGTCTCGGCGGGGGTCGCGCCCGGCAGCCGCACCGCCGCGTCCGCCTCCCGCGTGTGCAGGGCGTTCTCGTCGGCGTCCGAATACACCGCGACGGTACGCACCCCGGCCTCGCGGCAGGTGCGGAAGACCCGGCAGGCGATCTCGCCCCGGTTGGCGACCAGCAGACTCGAAATCATGTGATCCCTCACATCCGGAAGACGCCGAAGCCACCGCGCGCGCCCTCGAAGGGCGCCGTGTGGATCGCGGACAGGCACAGGCCGAGGACGGTGCGGGTGTCGCGCGGGTCGATGACCCCGTCGTCGTACAGCCGCCCGGACAGGAACATCGGCAGCGACTCGGACTCGATCTGCTGCTCCACCATGGCGCGCAGCGCCGCGTCGGCGTCGTCGTCGTAGGGGTGCCCCTTGGCGGCGGCCGACTGGCGGGCGACGATCGACAGGACGCCCGCGAGCTGCTGCGGGCCCATCACGGCCGATTTGGCGCTGGGCCAGGCGAACAGGAAGCGCGGGTCGTAGGCGCGCCCGCACATCCCGTAGTGGCCGGCTCCGTAGGAGGCGCCCATGAGCACCGACAGATGCGGGACCCGCGAGTTGCTCACCGCGTTGATCATCATCGCGCCGTGCTTGATGATGCCGCCCTGCTCGTACTCCTTGCCGACCATGTAGCCGGTGGTGTTGTGCAGGAAGAGCAGCGGGATGTCGCGCTGGTTGGCCAACTGGATGAACTGGGCGGCCTTCTGGGACTCGGCGCTGAACAGCACGCCCTGGGCGTTGGCGAGGATGCCGACCGGGTAGCCGTGCAGGCTCGCCCAGCCGGTGGTCAGGCTCGTCCCGTACAGCGGCTTGAACTCGTCGAAGTCCGAGTCGTCGACGATCCGGGCGATCACCTCGCGCGGGTCGAACGGATGCCTGAGATCCCCCGGGACGATGCCCAGGAGCTCGTCCTCGTCGTACTTGGGGGGCGCGGCCGGGGCCGGATCGCCGTGCGCCTTGCGGTGGTTGAGCCGGGCGACGACCCGCCGGGCCTGGCGGAGCGCGTCCCGCTCGTCGACGGCGAAGTAGTCCGCGAGGCCCGAGACGCGGGCGTGCATCTCGGCGCCGCCCAGCGACTCGTCGTCGCTCTCCTCGCCGGTGGCCATCTTCACCAGCGGCGGACCGCCGAGGAAGACCTTCGCCTTCTCCTTGACCATGATCACGTGGTCGGACATGCCGGGGACGTACGCGCCTCCGGCGGTCGAGTTCCCGAACACCACGGCCACCGTGGGGATCCCGGCCGCCGACAGCCGGGTGAGATCACGGAAGATCGCGCCCCCGGGGATGAAGATCTCCTTCTGGGAGGGCAGATCCGCGCCGCCCGACTCGACCAGGCTGATGCAGGGCAGCCGGTTGGCGAGCGCGATGTCGTTGGCCCGCAGCGCCTTCTTCAGGCTCCAGGGGTTGCTGGCGCCGCCGCGCACGGTCGGGTCGTTGGCGGTGATCAGGCACTCGACACCCTCGACCACCCCGATGCCGGTGACCAGGGACGCGCCGACGGCGTAGTCGCTGCCCCAGGCGGCCAGCGGGGACAGCTCCAGGAACGGGGTGTCCGGGTCGAGGAGCAGCTCGATGCGCTCGCGGGCGAGCAGCTTGCCGCGCCCCCGGTGCCGCTCGACGTACTTCTCGCCGCCGCCCGCGAGGGCCTTGGCGTGCTCGGTGTCCAGGTCGGCGAGCTTGGCGAGCATGACCTCGCGGTTGGCCCGGTAGTCCTGGCCGCCCACGTCCAGGGCGGACGAAAGGACCGTCATAGCAGGACCTCCGGAATATCCAGGTGACGGGAGCGGAGCCATTCGCCGAGGGCCTTGGCCTGCGGGTCGAAGCGGGCCTGGGAGGCGACGCCCTCGCCGAGGATCCCCTCGATCACGAAGTTCACGGCACGGAGACGGGGCAGGAGATGCCGGACGACCCTCAGCCCGTCGCTCTCCGGGATCAGCTGCCGGAAGCGGTCGGCCGTCAGCTCGTGGGCGAGCCAGCGCCAGGCCTCGTCGGTGCGGACCCAGACACCGACGTTGGCGTTGCCGCCCTTGTCACCGCTGCGGGCACCGGCGATCAGCCCGAGGGGGGCGCGGCGGGTGGGCCCGGCCGGAAGGGGCTCCGGGAGAGACGGCACGGGTGCGTCGTCGAGTACGAGGGTGTCCTGGGCCGGGATCACGGTGAGGCGGCTTCCGTCGTGGAGGACTGCCACATGGTCGACGGCGCCATGGGGAACGTACACATCCTCGAAGACCCCATAGGGAGCTCCCTTCCCAGGTGGCGCCAGCACATGGAATCCGGGGTAGCTGGCGAGCGCCAGCTCGATGGCGGCCCCGCTCAACGCACGCCCCACGGTGGACTGGTCGGGGTCGCGGACGACGAGCCGCAGCAGGGCGCTCGCCGTCTCCTCGGTGTCCGCGTCGGCCCGGTCGGTGCGCACCAGTTCCCATCGCACGTCCCCGGGCGGCGACTTGGCGAGCGCGTCGCCCATCTGCTCCCGCACCAGCGCGGCCTTGGCCTCGACGTCGAGTCCGGTCAGGACGAAGGTCACCTCGTTGCGGAAGCCGCCGAGCTTGTTGATGCCGACCTTGAGAGTGGGGGGCGGGGCCTCGCCGCGCACGCCCTCGATCCGCACCCGGTCCGGTCCTTCCTGGCTCAGCCGGGCGGTGTCCAGACGGGCGGTGACGTCGGGTCCCGCGTACCGGGCGCCCCCCGTCTCGTACAGCAGCTGTGCGGTGACCGTGCCGACGTCCACGAAGCCGCCGGTGCCGGGGTGCTTGGTGACGACGCAGCTGCCGTCCTCGTGGATCTCCGCGAGCGGGAAGCCGGGCCGGCGCACGTCGCCGGCGCCGAAGAAGGAGTAGTTGCCGCCGGTGGCCTGGGTTCCGCACTCCAGCACGTGCCCGGCGACGACCGCTCCCGCGAGCCGGTCGTAGTCCCCGGGCTGCCAGCCGAAGTGGGCGACGGCGGGCCCGGTGACCAGGGCCGCGTCGGTCACCCGCCCGGTGACCACGATGTCCGCGCCCGCCAGCAGGCACTCCGCGATACCGAAGCCGCCGAGGTAGGCGTGGGCGGCGAGACTGCCGATGGGGGTCCCCCCTGGTCGAGCGGAGTCGAGAGCTCGGGGGAGGTGCGCGGTGAGGTCGTCGCCCTCGACGTGGGCGACGCGCACCGGGATGCCGAGCCGGGCCGCCAGGGTGCGCACCCCGTCCGCGAGCCCGGCCGGGTTGAGGCCGCCGGCGTTCGTCACGATCTTCACGGACCGCTCGTGCGCCAGGCCGAGACAGTCCTCCAGCTGTCGCAGGAAGGTGCGGGCGTATCCGGCGGCGGGGTCCTTGAGCCGGTCCCGGCCCAGGATCAGCATGGTCAGCTCGGCGAGGTAGTCGCCGGTGAGGACGTCCAGTTCGCCGCCGGTGAGCATCTCGCGCATCGCGTCGAACCGGTCGCCGTAGAAGCCGGAGGCATTGCCGATGCGCAGCGTCACTCCGTCTCCCCCTTCGGCGGACGCCCGTCGCCGGCCGGACCCGCGAAGGCCTGGGCGATGTCGAGCCAGCGGTCGGCGTCGGGCCCCTCGGCCCGCACGGCGACGTCGGCGCGGTTCGCCCGCTGGGTGACCAGCAGACAGAAGTCGAGGGCGGGGGCGGTGACGCGCTGGGGGGCGTCCTCGGGACCGTAGGCCCAGGTGTCGCCGGAGGGCGCGATGATCTCCACCCGGAACTCCTCGGCGGGCGCGGCGAGGCCGTTCGCGCCGAAGGCGAAGTCCCTTGTGCGCACACCGATGCGGACCACATGCCGGAGCCGGTCGGTGGGGGTACGGACCACACCCAGGGCGTCGGCGACGTCCTGGCCGTGGGCCCAGGTCTCCATGAGGCGGCCGGTGGCCATGGAGGCGCCGGACATGGGCGGGCCGTACCAGGGGAAGCGGGTGCCCGGCACGGACGCGCGCAGGGCGCGGTCCAGCGCGGCGCGCCCCGTGCGCCAGCGCGTCAGCAGTTCCGCGGACGGGAGCCTGGCTCCTTCGTCGGCTCCGTCGTCCACGAAGGATTCAGGTGCCGCGAGGGCCTTCTCGACGAGGCCGCGGAACGCCTCGGCGTCCGTGACGGAGAGGAGGGCCGAGTGGTCGGTCCAGGCGAGGTGGGCGATCTGATGGGCGACGGTCCAGCCGGAGGCGGGCGTGGTGAGCGCCCACTGGGCCGGGCTCGACTCGGCCACGAGCCGGTCGAGTTCTTCGCTTTCGTCACGCAGATCGTCGAACACGGGCGTCGGATCGGACATGGGGGGGAGCATGCCAGCGGCCCCAGAAACAATCAAGCATGCTTGCATCAATTTCTTCTCCCGCGGCCCGCGGCACCGAAAACGCGAGGGCGCGAGGGCGCGAGGGCGCGAGGGCGCGAGGGCGCGAGGGCGCGAGGGCGCGAGGGCGCGAGGGCGCGAGGGCGCGAGGGCGCGAGGGCGCGAGGGCATCGAGAGCTTCACCTCGGTCGTTGGTCGAGAATTCCTCCCGCCGAGCCGTCACATCTCTCGTTCCGCGTCCGTCATACCGATGACGACACGAACCAGGGACGCAGAGGGAGACGTGAACATGAGCGAGACCAAGAAGATCGCGGTGGCCGGGGCGACCGGACGGCTCGGGCGGCAGGTCGTGGACGTGCTGACGGAGCGCGGACACTCCGTCGTGCCGATGTCCCGGGCGACCGGGGTCGACATCGTCACCGGCGCCGGACTGGCCGAGGCGCTGGAGGGTGTGGACATCGTGATCGACGCGGCCAGCACTCCCTCGCCCGACCGGCAGGTGGCCACGGAGTTCTTCACGGCCGCGGCCCGCAATCTGCACGAGGCCGGACAGAAGGCCGGGGTCGGCCGGATGGTGGTCGTGTCGATCATCGGCATCGACGCCTCGGTCGCCGGCTACAACGCGGCCAAGCTGGAGCACGAGCGCGCGGTGCTGGCCGGGCCGGTGCCGGTGCGGGTGCTGCGGGCGGCGCAGTTCCACGAGTTCGTGGAGCAGCTGGCTCAGTGGGGGCGGCAGGGCGACACGGTCCACGTACCGAAGATGCGCACCCAGCTGGTCGCGGCGCGGGCCGTGGCGGAGGCGCTCGTGGACCTGGCGGAGGCCGAGGAGGCGCCGGGGGCGCGGGCCCCGTTCCCGGAGGTGGCCGGTCCGCTCGAGGAGAGCCTGGAGGAGGCGGCGCGGCTGCTGATGGCCCGCCGGGACCCGGCCGTGAAGGTGGTCGCCGTGAGCGACCCGGGCAACCCGGAGCGGGACCTTTTCGAGAACGGCGGCCTGCTCCCGGGCCCGGACGCCCGGCTCACGGGCCCGTCGTTCGCGGAGTGGCTGAAAACGGCGTCCTGAGGCGTGCGCGCGACGGGGCCCCAGGGTGCGCCGCACCGCGCGGGGCCTCAGGGGGCGTCGACCGGGACGACCGGGACGGCGGCCTTCCCCCGCCCCACCTGGGTCCGCACCGCGCCCATGCTCGCGCCGATGACCAGGGCGATCGCGGCCGCCTGGATGGCGGACAGGGACTGGTGGAGGATGAGGAAGCCCGCTGTCGCGGCGATGGCCGGCTCCAGGCTCATGAGGATCGCGAAGGTGGAGGCGGGCAGGCGGCGCAGGGCGAGGAGTTCGAGCGTGTAGGGCAGGACCGAGGAGAGGACCGCCACCGCCGAGCCGAGGGCCACCGTGGTCGGGTCGAGGAGCCGGGTGCCGGACGAGACGATCCCGATCGGCAGGAACAGCAGCGCGGCCACCGCCATGGCCAGCGCCAGGCCGTCGGCCTGTGGGAACCGTCGGCCCGTACGGGCGCTGAAGAGGATGTACGCCGCCCACATCGCGCCCGCCCCGAGCGCGAAGGCCACGCCCGCCGGGTCCAGGCCACCGAATCCTCCGCCGCTCAGCAGGAAGACGCCGCACAGCGCGAGGCCCGCCCAGACGGCGTTGACCGCGCGGCGGGAGGCCAGCACCGAGAGGGCGAGGGGGCCGAGCACCTCCAGGGTGACGGCGGCGCCGAGGGGGATGCGCGCGGCCGACTCGTAGAAGAGGCCGTTCATCGCGCCCATGGCGATGCCGAAGACGGCGACCGTCCCCCAGTCGGCGCGCGAGTGGCCGCGCAGCCGGGGGCGGCAGACCACGAGCAGGATCACCGCGGCGGCGAGCAGGCGCAGCGTCACCACGCCGAGCGCGCCGGCCCTCGGCATGAGGGTCACCGCGAGGGCGCCGCCGAACTGGACCGAGATCCCTCCGGCCAGCACCAGCCCGACGGGCCCGAGGCGTCCGGGCGCGGCGCCCTCGGACACGGGGACGTGGTCCGTCCCGGCGACGGGCGAGGACGACGAGGTGGTGGCGCTGGGGGTGCTCACGGGCGGTCCTGGGGCTGGCTCGGTCGGGTGTTCATCACGATGCACTACCGAGTCCAGGGTAGTGGACTTCGTCAGGAGTGTGAACCGCTTATGTAGCTGTCCTGGATGCTGAGACTCAGCTGCCCTGCCATGGATTCTCGTCGCGGAACAGCGGGCGGCCGTCCGGGAACGCGGCGGGAACGGTTCCGTGGGAGTCGGGGGCCGGCGGGGTCCGGAATCCGGCGGCGGGGTACGGCTCGGGCGAACCGCCACCGCCCTGCCCGGCGGCGTACGAGTACGCGTACTCGGGGGCGTACGCGTACTGGGGGACGGACCCGTAGTCGGGGGCGTAGCCATAGTCGGGTGTGTGTACGTCTGGCGTGTGCGTGTAATCGGGTGCGTGCGCGTCGGGCCTGTGCGCGTACTCGGATGCGTGCGCGTCGGGCCTGTGCGCGTACGGCGGTGCTCCCTGGTCCTGCCCGAACAGTGGCAGCCGCAGCTCGGCGGTGTCCGTCATGGCGTTGTTCTGCGAGCGGTGCAGCCGAGCGTAGGCCCCGCCCCGGGCCAGGAGTTCCTCGTGGCGGCCCGTCTCGACGATCCGGCCGCGGTCGACGACGAGGATGCGGTCGGCGTCGGGGGCGAGGTTGAGGTCGTGGGTGATCATGATGGTCGTACGGCCCGCCATCAGCCGGCGCAGCGGCTTGACCACCCGGCGCGCGGCGATGGCGTCCAGGCCCGTCGTCGGCTCGTCCAGGACCAGGACCGGGGCGTCGCGCAGGATCGCGCGGGCGATGGCGAGGCGCTGGAGCTGGCCACCGGACAGCCGGGCCGAGTTGGGGTCGACCCTGGTGTCGTAGCCGTCGGGCAGCCGCTCGATGAAGTCGTGCGCGTCGGCCGCCCGGGCCGCCTCGACGATCGCCCGCTCGCTGGCGCCGGGGCGGCCGCAGGCGATGTTCGCGCGGACGGTGTCGTGCAGGACGAGGGTCTCCTGCGGGAGCAGGGTGACGTACTCGCGCAGCCGGGCCAGCGGGAAGTCCCGCAGCGGTACGCCGTCCAGGAGCACCTCGCCCGCGTCGGGGTCGTAGAAGCGCAGGAGGAGCTTGGACACCGTGGACTTGCCCGCGCCGCTCGGGCCGGTGATGATCACGAGCTCACCGGGGGCGACCGTGAAGGAGAGGCCCTCGAGCGCCGGGCTCTCGGCGCCCGGGTAGCCGAACACCACGTCCCTGACCTCCACCGTGCCGTCGGGGCGGCCGGTCTCCGTGGCGTGCCGGGGGTCGCTCACCGCCGGAGCGACGTCGAGGATCTCGATGAGCCGCTCGGCGCCCGCCGTGGCCGCCGTGACCGTGAGGCCGAGCTGGGCGAGTCCGCGCACGGGCGGATAGAGATAGCCGAGGAAGGCCGAGAAGGCGAGCAGCTGGCCGAGGGTCATGCGGCCGGTGGAGATCTCCCAGGCGCCGATGCCGATCACCGCGAGGACGCACACCGTCTCGATGACCTGGACCAGCTGCTCGTACGCCTCGTTGAGGCGCGTCGAGCGCACGGAGGCCCGGAACCAGGCGTTCGCCTCCTCGCCCAGCCGGCGGCGCTCCGCGTCCCGGCGGTCGTAGGCCTGCGTCAGCACGATGTTGCCGAGCGACTCCTCGACGACGGAGGTGATCGCGCCGTCGGCGACCCGTCCCGCGCGCGAGACGTCCTTGATGGAGCCGGAGAACCGGCGGGCCGCCAGCCAGAACAGGGGGGCGAGGACGAAGGTGGCGGCGGCCAGGTCCCAGCGCAGCCAGAAGGCGGCGGCCGCGTAGAAGAGCGCGCTGAAGACGGCCGAGGCGGCACCCACAAGACCGGACACGACCATCGTCTCGATCGCCTCGACGTCACCGGTCAGGCGGGAGAGCAGATCGCCCTGGCGGTGGCGCTGGAAGAAGTGCGGGGGCAGCCGCTGCACATGGTCGAAGACATGCTCGCGCAGCCGCATCACGAAGCGCTCGGTCGCCCAGGCGGCCAGGGAGTTTCCCGCGTACGCGACGATCGCGCCGACGACGGCGATGCCCAGCCACTTGGCGGCCGGACTCCAGAACGCGTCGAGGGAACCCTTCCGCAGGGCGTGGTCGGTGAGGTCGCCGAAGAGCAGGATCGCCTCGGTCTCGGCCAGCGCGGCGATCACCGTGCACAGCCAGACGATCAGCAGCGGGCGGCGCAGTCCCTTGGTCAGCGGCCAGAAACGGCGAAAGGCCGTGCGGGCCGAAATGGCCGGGGTCCCCTCGTATTCGAGTTCCGCATTCCTGCTCCCGCCATCACCCATTTCGCATTCCCCTCGCCATTCCTTCGCCGAAATCCGATCGCCATGTGAATTCGGAAACGCTGGAGGGGGCCGACGGCGCACCATCGGCCCCCTCGTCCGGTCAGCGGCGGATCAGCCGTCCTGGCCGGGCAGCGGCTTGGGCAGCGGCTTGTGCGCCCGCTTCTTCGGCTTCGGCGGCGGGGGCGGGGGAAGCTGCTTCGACTTGGGCTTGGGGGGCAGCGGGGCAAGCTTCCTGAAACTCATTCCGACTCCTGGTGTTTGTCAGTCCATTGGTCCGAGAATTCCGCGTCCGGCTCCCGATACCAACGAACCTACACGCACCCCCGCGCCCCACAACGGCAAAAATGGCAAAGGACCGCTGTGAATACCCTGGGGAAAGCTGGGTGTTTCCGTGGTCCGCTGAGAATTTCTTCAGCGCCGGGACATGTAGACGTCCAGCGCCTTGTGCAGCAGCCGGTTGATGGGGAAGTCCCACTCGCCGAGGTACTCCGCGGCCTCGCCGCCCGCGCCCGCCTTGAAGCGCAGGAGGCCGACGAGGTGGTCGCTCTCGTCGAGGGTGTCGGTGATCCCGCGGAAGTCGTAGACGGCGGCGCCCAGCGCGTGGGCGTCGGCCATCATCCGCCACTGGATGGCGTTGTTGGGCTGGACCTCGCGCTTACGGCCGGTGGAGGCGCCGTAGGAGTACCAGACGTGGCTGCCGACGGTCAGCATGGTGGCCGCGGCGAGGACGTCGCCCTCGTGGCGGGCGAGATACAGCCGCATGCGGTCGGGGTCCTCGGCCGTCAGCGAGGTCCACATCCGCTGGAAGTAGGGCAGCGGGCGCGGGATGAAGCGGTCGCGTTCCGCCGTCTCCGCGTAGAGCTCGTAGAACGCGGGCAGGTCGTCGTAGCCGCCCCGGACCACCTCGACGCCGGCCTTCTCGGCCTTCTTGATGTTGCGCCGCCACTGCTGGTTGAGGCCCCTGTGGATCTCCTCAAGGGACCGTCCGGCGAACGGGACCTGGAAGACGTAGCGCGGCTGCCCGGCGGCGAAGCCGTCCTCGCCGCCCGGCTCGGTGCGCTGCCAGCCCATGCCCCGCAGCCGCTCGGCGATCCCGGCGGCGCCCGGCTCGTACGAGGTCGCCGTCACCTCGCCGAGGCGCCGCGCCGCCGGGTCGGCGATGGCCGTCTTGACCGTGTCCGCGCTCCAGCGGCGGGTGACCACGGGCGGGCCCATCTTCACGGTGAACGCGCCGCGCGACTTCAGATGCGCCACCATCGGCCGCAGCCAGCGTTCGACGAGGTCCGGGGCGTGCCAGTCGATGACGGGGCCCTCGGGCAGATACGCGAGGTACCGCTTGAGCTTCGGCAGCGGGCGCAGCAGTACGAGGCCGGCCCCCTGGAGGCGGCCGTCCGCGTCGAACCAGCCGAGGCTCTCCGCCCGCCAGTCGGGCTTCACGTCCCCCCAGGACGGCACCTGCATATGGCTGGCCGAGGGCCGCGAACGCACGAACGCCAGGTGTTCGTCACGGGTGATCGCCTTCAGTCGGAGGGTCATGCTGCGTCGCTCCTCGAAGTCCTTCGGCCGGTGAAATCCCAGCGTACTTACGCGATTCCCGCGGACCCGTCCTTCGGCGGCGCGTTCTCCAGCGCCTCGGCCAGTACCTCCGCCAGGTGGCGGCCCCGGCTGCCGGAGAGCTGGGCCAGCTGGGTGCGGCAGGAGAAACCGTCGGCGAGGATCACCGCGCTGCTCCCGGCCGCCCGGACCGCCGGGAGCAGTTGTTCCTCCGCGCAGGCCCGCGACACCTCCTCGTGCCCCTTCTCGAAGCCGAAGTTGCCCGCGAGGCCGCAGCAGCCGCCCGCGAGGGTGCCGGTCAGGCCCGCCGCGTCACGCAGCCGGCGTTCGGCTCCGTCGCCGAGGACCGCGTGCTGATGGCAGTGCGTCTGGCCGGCCGCCGGACGGTCCAGGCGGGGCGGCGTCCAGTCGGGCGCGTACCGCTCCAGTGCCTGCGCGAAGGTGGTCACCGCCGCCGCCAGCCGCGCCGCGCGCGGGTCGCCCGGCAGCAGCTCGGGCAGGTCCGTGCGCAGGGCAGCGGCGCAGCTCGGCTCCAGCACGACGACCGGGACGCCGTCCATGGCGAGGTAGGGCTCCATGAGGTCCAGGGTGCGGCTCAGGACGGCGCGAGCGCGGTCGAGCTGGCCGGTGGAGACGTACGTCAGTCCGCAGCAGACGCGGTGACGGCGGCGCGGGAGCAGGGAGGTGAGGCGGAGGGGTCCCTTGGTGACCCCGTCGCCGATGGGCCCGTGCCTCCACACCGTCGTCGGGGGCAGCAGTACGGCCAGTCCCGCGGCCTCCAGGACCCGTACGGCCGCGCGGCCGACGGAGGGTTCCAGGTGCTCGGTGAAGGTGTCCGGCCACAGGAGGACCGTCTTCCCGCCGAAGCCCGGGAACAGCCGGTCCGTGAGCGGCCTCGCCCCGTTCGCGCCGCCGCTCCCGCTCCCTGCCCCGCCGGGTCGCTCCGCCTCGCCCCGGCGCCGCTCGCGCACGTGCGCCCGCGCCCGGTCGCGGAACCGGGCCGACCACCACTGGCTGAACGTCCGCGGGGCCAGCCGTGGGATCTCCCGTCCGGGGGCGACACCGGCCAGGTGCTTGGCGACCGCGGCCAACGGGCGCAGGGACGCGAGGGAGTTGACGAGCCGGGCCGAGCGGGTGCGGGTCACCGCCGCGAGCCAGAAGGGGAGCCGTCCCAGGGCGTAGTGCGCGGCGGGACGGCGGCGGCCGGCGTAGTGGTGGTGGAGGAACTCCGCCTTGTAGGTGGCCATGTCGACGCCGACCGGGCAGTCGGACCTGCATCCCTTGCACGACAGACAGAGGTCGAGCGCGTCACGGACCTCCGTCGAGCGCCATCCGTCGGTGACGATCCCGCCGGCGAGCATCTCGTGCAGGAGCCTGGCCCGTCCGCGCGTGGAGTGCTCCTCCTCGCCGGTCGCCCGGAAGGAGGGGCACATGACGTCCGTGCCGCCCGGCACCGACTCCGTACGGCACTTGGCGACACCCACGCAGCGCCGCACCGCCGCCGAGAAGTCGCCGCCGTCCGCCGGATAGCCGAACTCCACGTCCACCGGGCGGTGCGGCAGCACCGCGAACCTGAGGTTCTCGTCCAGCCGGTGCGGGCGCACGAGCATGCCGGGGTTGAGCAGGCCGGCCGGGTCCCAGAGGTCCTTGGCCCGTTCGAAGACGCGGACCATCTCCGCGCCGTACATGACCGGCAGCAGTTCGGCGCGCGCCTGCCCGTCGCCGTGCTCGCCGGACAGCGAGCCGCCGTGGGAGACGACGAGGTGGGCGGCCTCCTCGGAGAAGCGCCGGAAGCGGGCGACGCCCGCCGTGGAGATCAGGTCGAAGTCGATGCGTACGTGGACGCAGCCGTCGCCGAAGTGCCCGTACGGGGTGCCGTGCAGCCCGTGGGCCGCGAGCAGGGCCCGGAAGTCCCGCAGATACGCGCCGAGGCGGGCGGGCGGCACCGCGCAGTCCTCCCAGCCGGGCCAGGCCTCGCCGCCGAGCCCGCGGCCCCGGCCGGGCAGCGAGCCGCCTCCGGCGTACGGCATCCGGGTCGCCGTGCCGCTCGCGTCCTCCCGCAGCCGCCACAGCGCCCGCTGCCCCGCCGGGTCGGTGACCACCAGGGCGTCCCGTACGTCCGCCGCCCGCACGATCGCGTCCGCGGCCGCGCGTGCCTCGGCCGGCGTCGCGCCGCCCGTCTCCACGAACAGCCAGGCCCCGCCGCGCGGCAGCCCCGCGTCGGCGGGCACGAGATCGGCGGCCATCCCCTCCACGGTCAGCGGCCCGAGCGGCAGCAGACCGGCGGCGGCGTCCGCGGCGGCGCTCTCGTCGGGGTGGGCGAGGACGGCGAGCGCCGTCGCCCCGGGTGCCTCGACCAGTCGTACGACCGCCTCGGTGAGGATGCCCCAGGTGCCCTCGGAGCCGCAGAACGCGCGGGCCACGTCCGCGCCCCGCTCGGGCAGGAGCGCGTCGAGGGCGTACCCGGAGATCCGCCGCGGGAGGTCCGGGAAGCCGGTCCGCAGCAGCGCCAACTCGCCCTCGACCAGGGCCTGCAGGCCGTCCGGGGCGCCCTGCCAGCCGCGGCCGAGCCGGCGCGTGTCCCCGGCCGCGCCGACGACCGACAGCTCCCGCACGTTGTCCGCCGTGGTGCCCCAGGCGACCGAGTGGGAGCCGCAGGAGTTGTTGCCGATCATTCCGCCGAGGGTGCAGCGGCTGTGCGTGGAGGGGTCGGGACCGAAGCGCAGGCCGTGCGGGGCGGCGGCCTCCTGGAGGCGGTCGAGGACGGCACCGGGCTGGACGACGGCCGTGCGGGCCTCCGGGTCCAGCGCGAGGATCCGGTTCATGTGGCGGGTGAAGTCCAGGACGACGCCGGTGCCCGTGGCCTGTCCGGCGATCGAGGTGCCGCCGCCCCGCGCCACGACCGGCACCCCGTGTTCGCGGCACACGGCGAGAGTGGCGGCCACGTCGTCGGCGTCGCGCGGGGCCACCACACCGAGGGGTACGCGCCGGTAGTTGGAGGCGTCCATGGTGGTCAGCGCCCGTGCCGTCACGCCGAAGGAGACCTCGCCGCGCACGGCCCGCGCCAGCTCGGACCGAAGCCGGCCGGCAAGCCCTTCCGGCAGTCCTCCCGAGTGTCCTTCCGGCAGTCCTACAGGCTGCTCTCCCGACCGTCCGCCCGGCTGTCCTTGCGGCCGCCCTACAGGCTGCCCTTGCGGTCGCCCTCCCCGCTGTCCTTCCGGCTGCCCGTCGGGTCCTCGTTCCGGCCGTCCGCCCTGATCCGTCATGTCTCCAGGATGCCGCCGGGCACCGGCGGCGGCCCTCCGGAGATGCACCCGAAAGGCCCCGATATGCGGGGGCGATCATGAAACCGCTTTTCGAAGGCTCCCAATCGGATCACGAACTCTCATATAGTGACGGCGAGTTGAGCATCATGTGTCGCTTCTCGCCCAGGACCGACCGAGGACACGACCGAGGACACGTTCTCCCCCCAGGAACACGACCGAGGACCGATTGATGACCCCGCCCCTGCCCTCCGGCGAACGACCCACCCCGCGCGCCACGGCCAAAGCCGCGCTGACCGCCGCCGTCCCGGCCGCCGCCGCGGTGGTGGCCGCCGTCCTGCTGGCCCCCGAACCGGCCCGAGTGCCTCTCGCCTGGGGCACCGGCGCCGCCGCGCTACTGCTGTGCGTCGCCGTCACGGTGGCCGCCCACGCCGTACAGGCCAAGCGACTTGCCCTCCGGCGCCTCGACAGCGTGGCCAAGGACGCCGGCCGGCTGCTCCAGGAACGCGCCCGGCTGGCCGAGGAATTCGGCCGGGAACGGGCCCGGCTCGCCGACGAGGCCGCCCGTGAACGTGCCCGCACGGCCGAGGCCGCGGCCCAGGACCGGGTCCGTCTGACCGAGACGGCCGCCCGCGAACGCACGCGCCTCACCGAGGAGTTCGCCGAGGAGCGGAAGCTGCTCACCGGCGACCGCGACCGGCTCACCGAGCGCAACGCCGAACTCTCCGAGCGCAGCCGGCGGGCCGTCGGCGACCGCGCCGCCGCGATCTCGGCGACCGCCAACGCGGCCGGCCGTATGCAGGCGCTGTCCACCGGCATGCTGGCGGACCTGCGGGCCATGGAGGAGCGGCACTCCGACGAGGACGTCCTCGCCGACCTCCTCCACCTCGACCACCGCACCGCGCAGGCGGGCCGTCTCGCCGACTCCGTCGCCGTCCTGACGGGCGCGCGCTCGGGGCGCCGCTGGGCCCGCCCGATCGTCATGGAGTCCATCCTGCGCGGCGCCATGGGCCGCATCGGCGGCTACCAGCGGGTGCGTGTCCACTCCGCCAGCGAGGCCGCCGTCGCCGGGCACGCCGCCGAGGGCGTCATGCACGCGCTCGCCGAACTCCTCGACAACGCCGCCAACTTCTCGCCGCCCACCGCCGAAGTGCATGTGTACGTCGAGGAGGTCCCCGCGGGTGTCATCGTCTCCGTCGAGGACAGCGGCCTGGTCATGGGCGAGGTGCAGCTGCGGCGCGCCGAACGCGCCGTCTCCGGCGCGGTCGGGCCCCGGTCCGGTCTCGGCGGCCTGACCGGCACCCGCCTCGGCCTCTCCGTGGTCGGCCGGCTGGCCCGCAAGCACGGCCTGAAGGTGTCCTTCCGGCCCTCCGCCCGCGGCGGCACCGGTGTCCTGGTCCTGATCCCGCAGGACATCCTCACCCAGCCGAGCCTTCCCCATGTCGCGGCGCCGCTGACGACAGGCCCCGAGCCCGTCTCCTCGGCCCCGACCGGCGTCGACGGCCACACGTCGGCGCCGAGGTCCGCGGACGGCCGGGAACCGGCGGAGCCCGAGGGAGCGCCGGGTTCGCACGACTCCCTCGCACCCCAGGAATCAGCTGGGTCCCTCACATCTCCTGAATCCCTCGCGTCTCCCGGGTCCCACACACACCCCGCGTCTCCGGCATCCGGCGCGTCGTACGCCGCCGCCCGCGCGGCCGGCGACCTCGACCCGGACCCCGTCCCGACCCACGACTCGCCCCGGCACGAGCAGGGCCTCGCGCCCACCGGCGGCCTCCCCAAGCGCCGCCGCGGACGCACCCTCGCCCACGCCGAGCGCAGCCGCTCGCACGCCACGCCCCCGGCCGCCTCCGAACCCCGTACCGGCGACGACCCCAAGAACCGGTCGGCCGCCCGCTTCGGCACCTTCCGCCAGGCGGTTCGCGGCACCGCGACGGACACTCCCGGGGCCCCGGCGGCCGACGGTCCGCCCGAGGCCGAGGGCCCGGCACGGCCCGAGGACCACACACCCGCAGCCACCAGTTCCTCACCCACCCCCACGACCCCCGCCGCGCACTCGCTCCCGGAAGGCGACACCACCCCATGACCGGCACCCTCACCGCCGACGAGAAGCTCACCTGGCTCATCGAGAGCCTCCTTGAGCGCACCCCGGGCGCACGGCACGCGCTCGTGCTCTCCCGCGACGGACTGAAGCTGTGCCGCACCCCGGAACTGTCGGTCGACCAGGCCGACCAGCTCGCCGCCATCGCCGCCGGCATCCAGTCGCTGTCCCACGGCGCCTCCGTGGAGTTCGGCGACGGCAGCGGAGGCGTGCGCTCGGCGATGGCCGAGTTCTACGGAGGGGTGCTGTTCATCGTGGAGGCCGGCGACGGCGCGCACCTCGCCGTCGTCACCGCCGAGGACGCCGACGCCGGACTGGTGGGACACAACATGAGCGAACTGGTGGAACAACTCGGCGAGCACCTGACCTCGCCGCCCCGGTCGTCATGAGCCGTCCTGGCAGGGACGACGCGCCCGACCGGCTGTACACCCTCACCGGGGGGCGCACCCGGTCCGGCCCCGACACCCCCTTCGACCTCGTGACACTGGTGGTCGCCGAGTGCGATCCGGTGGCGGGCATGCAGTCCGAGCACTCCGCGATCCTGCGGATGTGCGAGCGGCCGACGGCGGTCGTGGAGATCGCGGCGGAGCTGAGGCTGCCGGTGTCGATCACCCGTGTCCTGCTCTCCGACCTGCTCTCCACGGGCCGGGTCAGCGCCCGTCACCCGCACACCACTGTTCCCTCCGGTCTTCCCGATCCCGACATCCTGGAGCAGGTGCTCGTTGGACTCCGTAACCTCTGACGCTCGTGCGCCGCTGTCCGCGTCCGCCGACAACGGCCTCAAGATCGTGATCGTGGGCGGCTTCGGTGTCGGCAAGACGACCCTCGTCCGCTCGGTCAGCGAGATACGTCCCCTCAACACCGAGGAGACGATGACGCAGGCCGGCGAGGCCGTCGACGACATCAGCGAGGTCCGCGGCAAGTCCGCGACCACCGTCGCCTTCGACTTCGGGCGCATCACGCTGGACACCCGCAACATCCTGTACCTGTTCGGCGCACCCGGGCAGGAGCGGTTCTGGTTCCTGTGGGACCGCCTGTTCTCCGGCACGCTCGGCGCGATCGTCCTCGTCGACACCCGTCGTATCGACGAGTCCTGGTACGCCATCGACCGGCTGGAGCACCACGGCACGCCGTTCATCGTGGCCTGCAACGACTTCGGCGGCCCCACGCACACCCCCGCCCAGATCCGCGAGGCCCTCGACCTCGACCCGCACGTACCGCTGCTCGACTGCGACGCCCGCTCCCGGGAGTCCAGCAAGCAGGTGCTGATCACGCTGGTCGAGCACCTCCAGTCCCTCTACGCCCGTCACGGCGCCGCAGCCGCGGAAGGCGCCCTTCAATCACCGGAGCCCGCGCTGTGACCCCCGCCTCCGCATCCGCGCCCGTCCCCCTCGGCGGGCCGCGGTTCCAGACCGAACCCGCCGAGCTTTACCGGGAGATGAGACGCGACCACGGTTCCGTCGTGCCGGTCGTCCTCGACGGCGGCATCCCGGCCTGGCTCGTGCTCGGCTACCGCGAACTGCACCAGGTCACCGGAGATCCGCAGCTGTTCAGCCGGGACTCGGAACTGTGGAGCCAGTGGGACCGCATCCCCGACGACTGGCCGCTGCTGCCGATGATCGGCCGCAGACAGCCCTCCATCCTCTACACCGTCGGCGAGCGCCACCGCGAGCGCGCCGCGATGATCAGCGACGCCCTCGAAGCCGTCGACCCCTTCGAACTGCGCTCCCAGGCCGAGAAGTTCGCCGACGAACTGATCGACTCGATCTGCCCCAAGGGCGAGACGGACCTCATCGGCGACTACGCGGCCCTGCTGCCCGTACGGGTCCTCGCGACGCTCTACGGCTTCGCCGACGAACAGGGCCCCGGCCTGGTCACCGCCCTGAACGACATGATCAACGGACGCGAGGGCGCGCTGGCCGGACAGCAGCATCTCGCCTCCTCCATGGCCGGGTTGATCGCCGCCCGCAAGGAGACGCCGGCCGACGACGTCGTCTCCCGGATGCTCGCGAACACCTCGGGCTTCGACGACATGGAGATCGTCCAGGACCTGATGGTCATGATGGCCGCCGGCCACCAGCCGACGGCCGACTGGATCGGCAACTCGCTGCGCCTGATGCTCACCGACGAGCGGTTCGCGGCCTCGCTGTTCGGCGGCCGGCACAGTGTCGCCGAGGCCATGAACGAAGTGCTGTGGGAGGACACCCCCACCCAGAACGTGGCCGGGCGCTGGGCCTCGCGCGACACCCAGCTCGGCGGCCGCCGGATCCGCGGCGGCGACCTGCTGCTGCTCGGTCTCCAGGGCGCCAACTCCGACCCCCAGGTCCGCACCGACAGTTCCGCGCTCACCGGCGGCAACAACGCCCACTTCTCCTTCGGCCACGGGGAGCACCGCTGCCCCTTCCCGGCCCAGGAGGTCGCCGAGGTCATCGCGCGGACCGGGATCGAGGTCGTCCTCGACCGGCTGCCCGACATCGACCTCGCGGCACCCGCCGAGTCGCTCACCCGGCGCCCCTCCCCGTGGCTGCGGGGCCTGAGCGAACTGCCCGTACGGTTCACGCCCGTACCCGTCCTCTGAGACACCGATTGCGCCCGGCCGGCACACCCCGTCGCCGGCCGGGGCCCGGGGCTGTCCCCATGCACTCGGGAAGACGCGTCACCCCACCCAGCCCTTGGAGGCACCCCCGCATGACCACCGGTACCGAAGAGACCCGCATAGCCCTGGACCCCTTCGTCACCGACCTGGACGGCGAGAGCGCCGCGCTGCGTGCCGCGGGGCCGCTCGCCGCCGTCGAACTGCCCGGCGGTGTGCCCGTCTGGGCGGTCACCCACCACGCCGAGGCGCGCGCCCTGCTGACGGACCCCCGTCTGGTGAAGGACATCAACGTGTGGGGCGCCTGGCGGCGCGGTGAGATCGCCCCCGACTGGCCGCTGATCGGACTCGCCAACCCCGGCCGCTCCATGCTCACCGTGGACGGCGCGGACCACCGGCGGATGCGCACCCTGGTGGCGCAGGCGCTGACCCCGCGCCGGGTGGAGCAGATGCGGGAGCGGATCGCGAAGCTGACGGAGGGCCTGCTCGACAACCTCACCGGGGACGTCGTCGACCTGAAGGCCGACTTCGCCTACCCGCTGCCCATGTACGTCATCGCCGACCTCATGGGCATCGAGGAGTCCCGGCTGCCGCGGCTGAAGGAGCTGTTCGAGAAGTTCTTCTCGACGCAGACCCCGCCCGCCGAGGTCATCGCGACCCTCACCGAACTGGCGGGGATCATGGCGGAGACCGTGGCCGCCAAGCGCGCCGAGCCCGGCGACGACCTGACCAGCGCGCTGATCCTGGCCTCGGAGGACGGCGACCACCTCACCGACGCCGAGATCGTCTCCACCCTCCAGCTGATGGTCGCGGCCGGCCACGAGACGACGATCTCCCTCATCGTCAACGCCGTCGTCGGCCTCTCCGCCCACCCCGACCAGCGCGCCCTCGTCCTGTCCGGCGAGGTCGAGTGGTCCGCGGTCGTCGAGGAGACCCTGCGCCACTCCACCCCGACCTCCCACGTCCTCATCCGGTTCGCCACGGAGGACGTCCCGGTCGGCGACAAGGTGATCCCGGCGGGCGACGCGCTCATCGTGTCGTACGGCGCGATCGGCCGCGACGAGAACGCCCACGGGCCCACCGCGGGCGAGTTCGACATCAGCCGCACCAGCCAGAACCGGCACATCTCCTTCGGCCACGGGCCGCACGTGTGCCCCGGCGCGGCCCTGTCCCGCCTGGAGGCGGGCGTAGCGCTGCCCGCCCTGTACGAGCGCTTCCCGTCCCTCGACCTCGCCGTCCCGGTGCCGGAACTCCGCAACAAGCCGGTGGTGACGCAGAACGACCTGTTCGAGCTGCCGGTCCGGCTCACCGCCAAGTGAGCCGAACGAGCCAGTGAGCCGGGTGAGCTGGGTGAGCTGGGTGAGCTGAACCGACCGGCCCGGCGACGGCCGGAGGACCCGTGACGGGCCTCCGGCCGTCGCCGCCGTCAACACCCCGTCTCAGCCGACGGACGACGTTTCACCGGTGTTTCCCCGAACGGCTAGGCTCCTGGCGTGGCTGATATCCAGATCCCCGCTGACCTCAAGCCCGCCGACGGACGATTCGGCGCCGGCCCCTCCAAGGTGCGGACGGAGGCACTGGACGCGCTGGCCGCGACCGGTGACTCTCTGCTCGGCACATCCCACCGCCAGGCCCCGGTCAAGAACCTGGTCGGCAAGGTGCGCGAGGGCGTGCGCGAGCTGTTCTCCCTGCCCGACGGGTACGAGGTCGTCCTCGGCAACGGCGGCTCCACCGCGTTCTGGGACGTCGCGACGCACGGCCTGATCGAGAACAAGTCGCAGCACCTCACGTTCGGCGAGTTCTCCTCCAAGTTCGCGAAGGCGGCCAAGCTCGCCCCGTGGCTCGCCGCGCCGACCGTGGTCTCCTCCGACCCGGGCACCCACCCCGAGCCGGTCGCCGAGGCGGGCGCCGACGTCTACGCCTTCACCCACAACGAGACCTCCACCGGTGTCGCCGCCCCCATCAAGCGGGTAGCGGGCGCCGACGAGGGCTCCCTCGTCCTGGTGGACGCCACCTCCGGCGCCGGCGGCCTGCCCGTCGACATCGCCGAGACCGACGTCTACTACTTCGCCCCGCAGAAGTCCTTCGCCTCCGACGGCGGCCTGTGGATCGGCGTGTTCTCCCCGGCCGCGATCGAGCGCGCCGAGCGGATCCACGCCTCCGGCCGGCACATCCCGGAGTTCTTCTCGCTGCCCACCGCGATCGACAACTCCCGCAAGAACCAGACGTACAACACCCCGGCGCTGGCCACGATCTTCCTGCTCAACGAGCAGCTGGAGTGGATCAACGGCCAGGGCGGTCTCGCCTGGTCCTCGGCCCGTACGAAGGACTCCTCGACCCGTCTGTACCGCTGGGCCGAGGACAGCAAGTACGCGACCCCGTTCGTGACCGACGCGGCCAAGCGCTCGCAGGTCATCGGCACGATCGACTTCGCCGACGAGATCGACGCCGCCGCCGTCGCCAAGGTGCTGCGCGCCAACGGCATCGTCGACACCGAGCCCTACCGCAAGCTCGGCCGCAACCAGCTGCGCGTCGCCATGTTCCCGGCGATCGACCCGGCGGACGTCGAGGCGCTGACGCACTGCATCGACTACGTGATCGAGAAGCTGTAACCGTTCCTACGAGCGAGGGGCGTCCGGCGCGCGAGCGCGCGGGGCGCCCCTCGGTCGTTTCCAGACCCTCGGCTGTTTCCAGGTCCCGTGCCGTTTTCGGGCCCCCGGCCTCCGGTCAGCGGCGGCGCAGGCGCTTGAAGGCGAAGACCACGGCGAAGAGGGCCGCGACCGCGACGGCGCCGACCTTCGCCCCGCCGCTCATTCCGCTGCCGCTCCCCTCCCCCGCGGCCGAACCGCCGCCCTTGGAGGACGAGTTGGACCCGGACCCCGCGGCGCCCGGCGCGTCCTCCGGCTGTACGGGGCTGTCCGCGCCCTCGCTGCCGTACATGAGCTTCGATCCGTCGGGGGTGTAGGTGATCGACTCCCCCTGGCCCTGGAGGGGCACGTTCAGGCGCTCCTGGCGCTTGATCCGGCCGTCGTTCCAGGCGTAGGCGATCCCGCCGAAATACCCGCGCACGGCGAGCTGGCGGCCGTCGGGGGAGAACGCGCCGTCCGTGACCCACAGGTCGATGGTGGCGACGGGCTTGAAGACGTTGGTCGTGGTGGCGGAGAGCTCGGCGGGGCCTTCGTAGAGGTGGCCGCCGTCCTCGTTCTTGTCGGCGATGTACACGCGCCCCGTCTTGGGATGCACCATCAGCGCCTCCGCGTTGCGGGGACCGTCCGAGTACTTCACGACGTACTGGGTGGCGCGGACGGTCTGGTCCTTGAGCACCTTCGGCTCGGGAAGCTTGTAGATCCACACGTGGTCCCACTTGCCGCCGAGGTTGTCGCCGATGTCACCGGCGTAGAGATCGCCGTCGGGGCCGATGGAGATCGCCTCGACGTCCCGGGGCGCGCCGACCCCGCTCATGGTGATCGTGGCGACGGTGCGGCCCGTCCTGCTGTCGACCGCGTACAGATAGGGACCGTCGTCGCTGTCGTTGTGGGTCCAGTAGATGCCCGGGTGGATGCGCGAGGCGGCGAGGCCGCTGGACTCCTTGATCCGGGGGTCCTTGATGGTGAATCCCCCGTCGCCTCCGTCGGCGAGGGCGGGCGCCCCCAGGGCGAGGACGAGGGCCGCTCCGGCGAGGGCTCCGGCGGCGGCTCCGGACACGAACGAGTGCGATCGGCGCATGCCCCAAGCCTGCCATCCCACCGGCCCGTTCACGTCGGCGCGGCCCACCCGGACCCGTACCACCTGACCACCGGCGCCCGCCCGGCCGCGTGAGCCGCGCCGGACCGCGCGCCGGCGTGTCCAGCTTCACACCGCACCGGCTCATGGCACCTGGGCCGATCGTCCATGATGATCGGATGCTCAGGTTCATGCCCGTCGGCGACTCCATGACGATCGGTAGCGCGGGCGAACACACGTGGCGTTACCGGATGTGGCAGCACCTGCGCGCGACGCACGGGGGCCCGTTCAAGATCGTCGGCCCGCGCGAGACGCTGTACGACAAGGCGACGGAGTCCCCCGACTCCTACGAGTACGCGGACCCGGAGTTCCCCCGCGCCCATCTGGCCGGCTGGGGCGAGGGCTGGCTGCACATGGTCCCGCTGATCCGCGAGGCGGTCCGCGCGCAGCGCGCCGACGTCCTGCTGGTCTCGCTCGGGCTCATCGACCTCGGCTTCTACACGAACGCCGTCCAGACCGCGGACAACGCGCGCGCCTTCGTCGAGGAGGCCCGCGCCGCGAACCCGCGCGTCCGTATGGTCCTCCTCCCGGTGATACCGAACGTCCGGGCCCGGAACGACGCCCCCTTCGCCGCCGAGGTGGCCGCGTTCAACGAGCTCCTCGCCAAGACGGCCGCCGACCTCGACGAGCCGCGCTCCCCGCTGCTGCTCGCGTCCACGCCCCCTTCGTACGACCTCGACTTCGACACCTACGACGGCACCCACCCGAACGCGAGCGGCGAGCACAAGATCGCGGAGGGTTTCGCGGAGGCGATGTACCAGGCGTGGGACCTGGGCGAGCCGTACACGGCCGTGTCCGCCTGACGGATCCCGGACGCTGCCCGGCGGCCGCCGGCCGGGCCGCTCTTGCCTAGAGCGCACTCCACGCCGTTGGCTGGTGAACCATGAAGTACACACAGCTCGGACGCACGGGGCTCAAGGTCAGCCGGCTCGTCCTCGGCACGATGAACTTCGGACCGCAGACGGACGAGGCCGACAGCCACGCCATCATGGACGCGGCGCTGGACGCCGGAATCAACTATTTCGACACCGCGAACGTGTATGGCTGGGGCGAGAACAAGGGCCGTACGGAATCGATCATCGGCAACTGGTTCGCCAAGGGCGGCGACCGCCGGGACCGGACGGTCCTCGCCACCAAGGTGTACGGGAACATGGGCGCCGAGGGTGCTCCGTGGCCCAACCAGGACAAGCTCTCCGCCCTGAACATCCGGCGGGCGGCCGAGGCGAGCCTCAAGCGGCTCCGGACCGACTACATCGACGTCTACCAGTTCCACCACGTCGACCGGTCCACCCCCTTCGAGGAGATCTGGCAGGCGATCGACGTCCTGGTGCGGCAGGGGAAGATCCTCTACGTCGGATCCAGCAACTTCCCCGGCTACAAGATCGCCCAGGCCAACGAGATCGCCGCCCGCCGGGGCGGGACCATCGGGCTGGTCAGCGAGCAGTGCCTCTACAACCTCGCCGAACGCCGCGCCGAGATGGAGGTCATCCCGGCCGCCGAGGAGTACGGGCTCGGCGTCATCCCCTGGTCGCCGCTGAACGGCGGACTGCTGGGCGGTGTGATCAAGAAGGAGGTCGAGGGCGGCCGCCGGGCGAGCGGCCGGTCCGCCGACGCCCTCGCCAACACGGCCGTACGCGCCCAGATCCAGGCCTACGAGGATCTGCTGGAGAAGCACGGTCTGGAGCCCGGAGAGGCCGCGCTGGCCTGGCTGCTGACCCGTCCGGGGGTCACCGGACCCATCGTTGGCCCGCGCACCGCGGAGCAGCTCGAATCGGCGCTGCGCGCGGTGGAGCTGGAGCTGTCCCAGGAGGTCCTGGAGGGTCTCGACGAGATCTTCCCGGGCCCGGGCCCCTCCCCCGAGGCTTTCGCCTGGTAGCGGGACCGTCCGGCGGTGGCGGTCGTTACCTGACCGCCGCCGCCATGGCGACGACGAGGAACATCAGCACGAGCACACCGGCCATGATCCGGTTACGGGTCTTCGGGTTCACGTCATCGAGGTTAACCGGCCGTTCGCGCGTTCCCGTCGCCCGCCCCCAGCGGCCGGCTCGCCACCGTTTCGTATCGGGGCTGCTCACGGGGCACTCCGGACGTCGGCAGGTTGCTGCGGACGAGACACAGCTCACCCACCGTCCAGGGCTTCCCTGCGAACGCGTCCAGGGCGGCGACGTACGGCTTGAAGTCCGTGGAGTCGCGGCTGCGGGCCACCGTCAGATGCGGACGGTAGTGGCGGTGCTCCTCCATCGTGACGCCCGCCTTGCGGCCCGCGGCCTCCGCCCGGTCCGCCAGCAGCCGCATGGTCCCCACGTCCCCGGCCGCGCCGACCCACAGGGCGCGGTCGCCGAAGTGGCCGCCGCCGCGCAGGGACATCGGGAACGGGTCGGTGCGACGGGCGGCCCGCAGCAGCCGTTCCGCGAGGTCCGGGACGAGGTCGTCGGCCACCTCTCCGTAGAACGCGAGGGTGAAGTGCCAGCCGGGGCGGCCCGTCCAGCGCAAGGCGTCCGCACCCGGCATCCGCCGCAACGCGTCCACTTCCGGAGCGAGTTCAAGCACCGCATCGGCAGGGGGCAGTACCGCCGCGAAGAGTCTCATCCGGCCAGCCTTCCAGGGAACGGCGATCGGCACACGGGAGTACGGAGTACGGGGGTACGGAGTACGGGAGTAACCGGGGTACGGGAGTAACGGGGGTAGGGGAGTAACGGGGGTACGGGAGTAACGGGGGTACGGGAGTACCGCGGCGGACGGGCCCGCGGCGGATGGGCCCGCGGGTACGCGAGAGGCGGCCGGCCGCGTGAGCGGGCCGACCGCCTCAGGAGCTTCCGGTCACACCGCGGTGGCCAGCTGCTCCTCGGCACGCACGCGCGGGACGAAGCGGACCGTGGGGTGGCCGTGATGCCACCCCAGGGAGACCCGAAGGCCGCCGA
This sequence comes from Streptomyces sp. NPDC005281, assembly GCF_040607495.1. Lineage (NCBI taxonomy): Bacteria > Bacillati > Actinomycetota > Actinomycetes > Kitasatosporales > Streptomycetaceae > Streptomyces > Streptomyces sp. NPDC005281. The sequence continues at coordinate 412,603 of NZ_JBEXGX010000001.1, forward strand.
GGCGGGCCAGGACCAGACCGATCGCCGTCGCGGCGGCCATCGACACCAGTCCGCCGAGCGCGAAGCCCACCCGGGGACCGTAGACGTCGGTGACCCAGCCGATGAGCGGCGCGCCCAGAGGTGAGCCGCCCACGAACACCATCATGAACAGCGCCATGACGCGGCCGCGCATGGCCGGGTCGGTGGCCATCTGGACCGAGGTGTTCGCGGTGACGTTCACCGTCAGCCCGAAGATGCCGATCGGGACCATCAGGAGGGAGAACAGCCAGAGCGTGGGTGCCGTGGAGGCCACCACCTCCAGCGCGCCGAAGGCGATCGCGGCCGCGATCAGCACGCGCAGCCGGGCCGTGCCGCGCCGGGCGGCGAGCAGCGCTCCGGTCAGCGAACCCAGCGCCATCAGCGTGTTGAAGAGGCTGTAGGCGCCGGCCCCCGAGTGGAAGATGTCGTCCGCGTACGCCGACAGCCAGACGGGGAAGTTGAACCCGAACGTGCCGATGAAGCCGACGAGCACGATCGGCCAGATCAGTTCGGGGCGGCCGGCGACGTAGTGGAGGCCTTCGCGGAGCTGGCCCTTGGCGCGCGGCGCCCGCTGGACGACGTGCAGTTCACGGGACCGCATCAGCAGCAGGCTCGCCAGCGGGGCCACGAAGGACAGGCCGTTCAGCAGGAAGGCCCAGCCGGTTCCCACGCCCGTGATCAGCAGACCCGCGACGGCGGGCCCGACCAGTCGCGCGGACTGGAAGTTGGCCGAGTTCAGGCTGACCGCGTTCTGGAGCTGGCCGGGGCCGACCATCTCGGAGACGAAGGACTGGCGTGCCGGGTTGTCGACGACGGTGGCCATACCGACGGCGAAGGCGACGAGGTAGACGTGCCAGACCTGGACATGGCCGGAGAGGGTGAGGAAGGCGAGCGCGAGGCCGGTGAGGGCCATCGCCGTCTGGGTCACGAGCAGCGTGGGCCGCTTGGGCAGCCGGTCGACGAGAACACCGCCGTACAGGCCGAAGAGCAGCATCGGCAGGAACTGGAGCGCGGTGGTGATGCCGACCGCGGCGGAGGAGCCGGTCAGGCTGAGCACCAGCCAGTCCTGGGCGATGCGCTGCATCCAGGTGCCGGTGTTGGAGACGACCTGGCCCAGGAAGAACAGGCGGTAGTTCCGGATCTTCAGCGAGCTGAACATCGAGGAGGAGCGGGGGGAGTCGCGGGGGGCTGTGGGGTCGTGGGTGGCTGGTGCGGGGGCGGAGTGTGCTCCGGGTCCCGTACTCAAAAGGGCTCGCCTCCAGGGCTGTAGGGGACGTCGGCGCCATGAGGGCGCCGGCGTTGACGGGGAGAGGGCGGACCCTCGGTGATCCGAGATCGGTGATCCGGGCTGCGACCGGTGATCCGAGTCGAGATCGGCGATCCGAGTGTCGAGACCAGTGCTCCGGACCGAGATCGGTGATCCGAGTCGAGACCAGTGATCCGGATTGTGACCGGTGATCTGGACCGAGATCGGTGATCTGGACCGCACCCGATGTCCGACTCGGACCGGGCGACCGGGCCACCGGGCCACCGGGATCAGTGATCCGGACTGCGATCGCTGATCCGAATCGAGATCGGTGATCCAGACCGAGATCACTGATCCGAACCGAGATCGGTGATCCCATTTCGGGCGCCTCGGATCGGGCGCCGAGGCTCGGGGATCGGAAGAGGGCCGCCAATGGTCAGATGTGCGCGAGTTTTTCGAGGACGGGGGCGGCCTCGCGCAGCTTGGCCCATTCGTCCTCGTCGAGTACCTCGGCCAGTCCGGCCAGGAACGCGTTCCGCTTGCGGCGGCTCTCCTCGAGCATCGCCTCCGCCTTGTCGGTCTGCGTCACCACCTTCTGGCGCCGGTCCTCCGGATGCGGCTCCAGCCTGACGAGCTCCTTGGCCTCAAGCAGCGCGACGATGCGGGTCATCGACGGCGGCTGTACGTGTTCCTTGCGGGCGAGTTCGCCGGGCGTGGCGCTGCCGCAACGGGCGAGGGTGCCGAGCACCGACATCTCGGTGGGGCTCAGCGACTCGTCGACCCGCTGGTGCTTGAGTCGACGCGACAACCGCATCACTGCGGAGCGCAAGGCGTTCACGGCGGCCTCGTCGTCGCCATGGGTGAGGTCAGGCATGTCTTTAGCGTAACTCATTACCCTCGCTAAAGAACAATGGGGCCCCTGTGAAACGCGCCATCGGCCACGCGGATCACTCATACGAGTGAGATAGCACCGGAAAGTGACCCGAATCCGGTCGGGAAGCGGCGACCCTCGACGGCATGGGGACCAGCGTGCTCAGCCTGCGTATCGACGGGGAGCTGCTCGACCGGCTCCGCCACCATGCCGCAAAACGCGGAATGAGCGTCCAGGACTATGTGGTCCGGACGCTCATTCGCGACGACTTCGACGAGCGGTTCCAGACCGCCGTCGAGGAGACGGAGAAGTTCTACGGGGTCACGTGAGACCCCGTACGGCCGATGCCGCCGCGGCGGGCGCCGTCACGGCTGGTTCGGCTCAGGTCAGGCCGAGGGCCGGCATGAGGTAGTAGAAGGTGAACACGGCCGACACCACGTACATGGCGACCGGGATGTCACGGCCGCGGCCCGCCGCCAGGCGCAGCACGACGAAGGTGATGAAGCCCATCCCGATGCCGTTGGTGATCGAGTAGGTGAACGGCATCATCATCATGGTCACGAAGGCCGGGATGGCGATCGTGTAGTCCGCCCAGTCGATCTCCTTGACCGAGTGGGACATGATCAGGAAGCCGACCGCGATCAGTGCGGGGGTGGCCGCCTGGGACGGGACCATCGTGGCGACGGGGGTCAGGAACAGGGCGACGGCGAACAGCGCGCCGGTGACCACGTTCGCGAAGCCCGTGCGGGCACCCTCGCCGACGCCTGCCGTGGACTCCACGAAGCACGTGGTGGCCGAGGAGGAGCTGGCACCGCCCGCGGCGACGGCGATGCCGTCGACGAAGAGGACCTTGTTGATGCCGGGCATGTTGCCCTGCGCGTCCGTCAGCTTGGCCTCGTCGCTGATGCCCATGATCGTGCCCATCGCGTCGAAGAAGCACGACAGCAGCACGGTGAAGACGAAGAGGATGCCGGTCAGCACGCCGACCTTGCTGAACCCGCCGAAGAGGCTGAACTGGCCGACGAGCCCGAAGTCGGGGCTGGCGACCGGGTTGCCGGGCCACTTCGGGGTGGTCAGGCCCCAGGACGGGACGGTGGTGACGGCGTTGATGATCACCGCGGCGATCGTCATGGTGACGATCGAGATGAGGATGGCGCCGGGCACCTTGCGCACCATCAGCGCGAGGGTCAGCAGGGTGCCGAGGATGAAGATCAGCACGGGCCAGCCGTGCAGGTGACCGTCGGTGCCGAGCTGGAGCGGGACCGTCGTCTGGGCGATGTCCGGGATGCGCGTGACGAAGCCGGAGTCGACCAGGCCGATCAGCATGATGAACAGGCCGATGCCGATCGCGATGCCCTTGCGCAGGCCGAGCGGCACCGCGTTCATGACGCGCTCGCGCAGACCGGTGGCGACCAGCAGCATCACGACGAAGCCCGCGAGGACCACCATGCCCATGGCGTCCGGCCAGGACATCCGGGGCGCGAGCTGGAGGGCGACGACCGTGTTCACACCGAGGCCCGCGGCGAGCGCGATCGGCACGTTGCCGATGACGCCCATGAGGAGCGTGGTGAAGGCCGCGGTCAGCGCGGTCGCGGTGACCAGCTGCCCGTTGTCGAGGTGGTGCCCGTACATGTCCTTCGCGCTGCCCAGGATGATCGGGTTCAGCACGATGATGTACGCCATCGCGAAGAAGGTGGCGAAACCGCCGCGGATCTCGCGCGGGAGGCTGGAGCCCCGCTCGGAGATCTTGAAGTAGCGGTCGAGGGCGCTCTGCGCGGGCCGGGACTCCGGCTCCTGCGGGGCGGGGGCCTTGGTGGCGGCCGAGGTGGACATGCGGGTCCTCAAACGTGCGGGGGGACGGGGACGTGATCGAGCCCGGTCAGTGGTCGCTCACCAGCAGGTTCCCCCAGGTCGCTGTTGGTGTTTTCTACGAATACAACTGGCCAGACTCGGACGGTTTCAGTATGAACATATGAGTCCGAAATCGCTATCTCCGCGCGTAGACCCGTGCTGCACAAGGGTCGTCAGGGTGCGAACACAACCGGTCGCCGACCCTCGTAAGCTGTGCACATGGCGAAGTGGACCCCCAAGCACGAGGCGCCGGAGCCCCTGGAGGGCCCCGTCGTCGCCACCATCACGGGCGGCACGATCCTCTGGTTCGTCCTCTTCCTGGTGCAGCTGCCGTTCTACGGCTGGTTCGACGACCACGGGCACCTGTGGTGGCTGTGGACCTGCCTGGCCGGCGCGGGCCTCGGGCTGATCGGCATCTGGTACGTCCGCAAGCGCGACGCGGCGATCAGGCGCGCCCTGGCGGACGGTTCCCCGGTAGCCCCCGTGACGGAGTAAGGGCCCGCCTTCTCCACCCACGGCAGCATTCCCCGCCGCTTCCGCTCCTCCCCAAGTCGGAACTTCGGCCCACTCGGCGGGTGAAGCCGCATATCCGCACGTACCGTCGATGGCATGAGCCACACCGACGCGGGCGCCGGACTCGATCCCGTTCACCCCGTGCCCATACCCGTCTCCAGACGGGCCGAGGGACTGTCGGCCGCCGAGGTGGCCGAGCGGGTCGCGCGCGGCGAGGTGAACGACGTCCCGGTGCGCAGCAGCCGCTCCGTGGGCGAGATCGTCAAGGCGAACGTGTTCACCCGGTTCAACGCGATCATCGGCGTCCTGTGGCTGATCATGCTGTTCGTGGCGCCGTTCCAGGACAGCCTGTTCGGCTACGTGATCATCGCCAACACCGGGATCGGCATCATCCAGGAATGGCGGGCCAAGAAGACGCTGGACTCGCTCGCGGTGATCGGCGAGGTGAGACCGACCGTCCGCAGGGACGGGGTCGCCGCCGAGGTCCGTTCGTCGCAGATCGTGCTCGGGGACCTCATCGAGATCGGGCCGGGCGACAAGGTCGCCGTCGACGGCACCTGCGCCGAGGCCGACGGTCTGGAGATCGACGAGTCGCTGCTGACCGGCGAGGCCGACCCCGTGGTCAAGCACGCCGGGGACGCGGTGATGTCGGGCAGCTTCGTGGTCGCGGGCAGCGGCGCCTTCACGGCGACGAAGGTGGGCCGGGAGGCGTACGCGGCACAGCTGGCCGAGGAGGCCTCGCGGTTCACGCTGGTCCACTCCGAACTGCGCACCGGTATCTCCACGATCCTCAAGTACGTGACGTGGATGATGATCCCGACCGCCATCGGCTTGATCATCAGCCAGCTCGTCGTCAAGCAGCACGGCTTCAAGGACTCCGTCGCGCGGACCGTCGGCGGGATCGTGCCGATGGTCCCGGAGGGGCTGGTCCTGCTCACCTCCGTCGCCTTCGCGATCGGCGTCATCCGCCTTGGCCGGAAACAGTGCCTCGTGCAGGAACTTCCCGCCATCGAGGGCCTCGCCCGCATCGACACCGTCTGCCTCGACAAGACCGGCACCCTCACCGAGGGAGGCATGGACGTCACCGAGCTGCGGCCGCTGAACGGCACCGACGAGTCGTATCTGCGTACGGTCCTCGGCGCGCTCGGCGACTCCGATCCCCGGCCGAACGCCTCCCTCCAGGCGATCATCGCCGCCTACCCGGACAGCGAGGAGTGGCGCTGCACCCAGTCCCTGCCCTTCTCCTCCGCCCGCAAGTACAGCGGCGCCGGCTTCAGCGAGGGCAACGGCGAGTCGAGCACCTGGCTGCTCGGCGCTCCCGATGTCCTGCTGCCCGCCGGGGACGCGGCGCTCACCGACACCGCACGGCTCAACGAGGCGGGACTTCGGGTGCTGCTGCTCGCCAGGACCACCAAGGATCTCGACGACCCCGACGTCGCCGAGACCGCCCGGCCCGCCGCGCTGGTCGTGCTGGAGCAGCGGCTGCGCCCGGACGCGGCCGACACCCTGCGCTACTTCGCCGAGCAGGACGTCAAGGCCAAGGTCATCTCGGGCGACAACGCGGTGTCGGTGAGCGCGGTCGCCGGGAAACTGGGCCTCACCGGCGAGGTCGTGGACGCACGCGAGCTGCCGGCCGAACCCGCGGAGATGGCGGAGTCCCTGGAGAAGGCCACGGTCTTCGGGCGGGTCACCCCGCAGCAGAAGCGGGACATGGTCGGCGCCCTCCAGTCCCACGGGCACACGGTGGCGATGACCGGTGACGGTGTGAACGACGTCCTGGCCCTGAAGGACGCGGACATCGGGGTGAGCATGGGCTCGGGCTCCGAGGCGACCCGCGCCGTGGCCCAGATCGTGCTGCTGAACAACAGCTTCTCGACGCTGCCCTCGGTGGTCGGGGAGGGCCGCCGGGTCATCGGGAACATCACCCGGGTCGCCACCCTGTTCCTGGTGAAGACGGTCTACTCGGTGCTGCTGGCCGTGCTGGTGGTGTGCTGGCAGGTCGAATACCCCTTCCTGCCACGTCACCTGACCCTGTTGTCCACCCTGACGATCGGCATCCCGGCGTTCTTCCTCGCCCTCGCCCCCAACAAGGAGCGGGCCCAGCCCCACTTCGTGCGGCGGGTGATGCGGTACTCGATCCCGGGCGGGGTCGTGGCGGGAACGGCGACCTTCCTGATGTATCTGATCGCGCGCCACCACTACACGGGCGCGGGCTCGCTGGAGGCGGAGACGAGCGCCGCGACGCTGACGCTGTTCCTGGTCTCGATGTGGGTGCTCGCGATCATCGCCCGGCCCTACACCTGGTGGCGGATCTGCCTCGTCGCCTCGATGGGCGGGGCGTTCCTGCTGGTGCTCGTGGTGCCGGGGCTTCAGCACTTCTTCGCGCTGAAGCTGGTCGGCACGACGATGCCGTGGATCGCGGTCCTGATCTCGGTGGTGGCGGCGGCCGTCCTGGAGTTCCTCTGGAGGTGGGTCGACCGCCGCGTTCCCGCGTAGGGGCTACTTCATGGGTTACTGCACGTCGACGTAGTCACCCGTGGCGTTGACGGCCGGGGTGGTCGTGGTGCCCGCGAAGCTGTAGCGGAAGTAACCGTCGACGGTGGCCGTCGTGGTCGTCTTCAGGTTGCCGGTGCTGTCCGTCTTGATCGTCTTGATCGTGGTGTACGTGGTGCTGGTCTTCTTGCGGAACTGGAGCTGCACCGACTGGCCGGTGTAGCCGTGGTAGAGGTTGTCCTCCCAGTTGGCGCGCGACAGCTTGCCGGTGACCGTGACGGTCTTGCCCTTCTTGACGGGCTCCGGCGCGGCGTTGACGGTCAGCTTGGAGTAGCGCTGGACCTTGGTGGTGCCGAGGTCGCCCTGCACCGTGCTGCCTTCGGTGGCGTAGTTGAGCGCCAGGCCGCCGCCCGACCAGGTGCCGGCTTCGGCGTTGAGCAGTTCGTTGTCCCCCGGGCCCGGGTAGATGTCGATGAGGCCCGTGCAGCTGGCGGTGGTCGCCGAGGTGGCGGTGCAGGTGGCCGGGTCGTTGCCGAGCAGCGCGTTGTCCGGGCTTTCGATCGAGCCCTTGTAGATGAGGGGGCCGTTGGCGAAGTCGTCCGAGGTGATGTCGACGCTCGGGCCGTGGGTCAGCGTGTAGGTGACCGTCGTGGAGACGTGGTTCGTCGTGCCGACCTTGATCGCGCTGGCGATCTTGAAGTTCGAGAAGCTGACGTCCAGGTCCCCCACGGGGGCGGAGCCGGTGAACGTGGTCCTGCCGGAGGTGCCGAGCACCTTCCCGGCCGAGGCGCGGTAGGACGAGTCCGCACCGTCTGCGTGCGCTACAGGCATGAGAACGGCGGAGAGAGCCAGGGCGCCGGAGACGGCGGCCACAGTGGCACGTATACGCATGCGATCCCCAAGTGGAGAAAGGGGCCCCGACTGTGGTCGTTCCTTACGGCTCGTCGTCGCAGGGGGCCCAAAGTGATCGTTGAGTCTGTTGACTCGGATGATCTGATCACCGACACGCACGAATGGTTGTACGCGAGATTAAATCTTTGTGCGGGCGTGACCCGGGCGCGACGGGGCGAGCGGCGCCACCGGGCAGCGAGCCGCACGAAAAATCCCCGGCCCTGAAGAGGGCCGGGGAACTCTGGTCGCGTCAGGTGTTACTGAACGTCGACGTAGTCACCCGCGGCGCTGACGGCCGGGGTGGTCGAGGTGCCCGCGAAGCTGTAGCGGAAGTAACCGTCGACGGTGGCCGTCGTGGTCGTCTTCAGCTTGCCGGAGCTGTCCGTCTTGATCGTCTTGATCGTGGTGTACGTGGTGCTGGTCTTCTTGCGGAACTGAAGCTTCACCGGCTGGACGGTGTACCCCGCGTACTTGCCGGTGTCCCAGTTCGCGCGGGTCAGCGCGCCGGTGACCGTGACAATCTTGCCCTTCTTGACCGGCTCCGGCGCGGCGTCGACCGTCAGTTTGGAGTAGCGCTGGACGTTCTTGGTGCCCAGGTCGCCCTGCCACTTGATGTTGTTGCTGGTGCCGCTGGCGTCGACGGCGACCGCACCGACCTTCCAGGCGCCGGCCTCGGCGCTGAACAGGTCCTGACTGTCGTCGGACGAGGCCGGACGGAACTGGATCTTGGCCGTGCACTTGAGCACGGTGGAGGAGGAGGCGGTGCAGGTGCCGGGGTCGTCGCCGCCGATGAGGTCGGACGGCGCGGTGATCGTGGTGCCGCGGTAGAGCACCGGACCACTGTCGAACGAGCTCGCACTGACACTCGCCGGGTGCGTCACCGTGTAGGTCGCGCTGACCGTGACCTGCGCGGAGGCGCCGACCACGATGTTCTTGCCGCTGTTGATCACGACGTTGGAGAAGGTGACGCCGGACAGCGGGTTGCCCGCGGCCTGCGCGGCCGGCACGGCGAGAGCGGAAAGGGCCAGGGCGCCGGTGACAGCGGCCACAGTGGCTCGTATACGCATGGTTCCCCAGGTGGAGAGAGGGGTCCCGGCGCTGGTCGTTCCTCACGGCTCGTCGTCTGCGCGGGACCCAAGTGATCGGTGAGTCTGCTGACTCGAGGGGTGAGATCAGTGAGGGGTGCGATTGGTTGTACGGGTGGGGCGGGGGAGTCGTTTTTTTAGGTTCGCGTTACGCGGGGACGGCGCAGGACGGAGAGAAGCCCGGCCCCGGGAATCCAGGGCCGGGCGAAGGCGCTCCGAGCGTGCGTCCCCGCTGAGCGGGCGCAGGCGCTCCTGGCGTGCGTTCCGGTCGGACGGGCGGCCCTGTCAGTCGAACCAGCGGTCCCGGGCCAGCTCCTCCGTGCGGGACGGGTCCTCCAGCAGCGCGGCGACCTCGAAGCGGCGCGGCCACTGGCCCGCCGACCAGGCGAGTCCGGCGGCGACACCCTCCAGCGTGGCGGCGTGCAGCACCCCGTCCCGGGTGCGGCGCCAGTCGAGTTCGGTGCCGTCGACCACCAGCTCCTCGTGCTCGACGTACGAGGCGGGGGTCGCGGGGCCCAGCAGGACCCGTACGGACTCCGGTACGTCGTGCTCGGTGCCCTCGGAGGTGACCTCGCCGGTGACGGACTCGCTGAGCCGCCGCACCTGGAACAGGTCGGCGAGCTCGGCGGCCCGCGCCGGCGGCACCGGCAGCAGCGGCATCCCGCCGGTGAAGGCCAGCAGATCCGGTGAGTCCACGACCACCGCGTCGGCCGCGTCCACGACCCGCACCTCGCCGTCCACGACCGCCCGCAGCTCGTCGGGCAGCGTCACCCGCTCGGGGTCGAGATCGGCCAGCGCCCCGTAAAGGGCGTGCAGTTGGGATCCGGAGACGCGGCGCTCGGGGTCGGCGAGCCGGTCGAGGAGCTCGGCGGCGCCGCCGGGCTCGTCGAGCAGGGCGGCCACGGACGTACGGACACCGAGCGCCCGCAGGACCTGCTCGTCGTCGAAGCCGGTCGCGTCGGCCTCGTCGTACAGGCCGCGCAGCAGCGGATCGCCGCCGGCGGCGAGCAGACCGGCCGGACGGCGACCGTCGAGCACCGGATGCCCGCGCAGCCACCACGCCGTGTACGGCCGGACGACCTCGTGCGTGCCGTCGGGCAGCAGGATGCGCACCTGCTGGGTGATCGCGTCCCGCAGCGGCGGCCGGGCGAGCAGCGCGAGGGCCTCGGGCCACCGGTCGTCGTCCACCAGGTCCAGATCCCGTACGGCGACGATCTCGGTGGCGACGGGCGGCACCGGAGAGTCGGGCAGCCGGTCCAGGACGTCCTCGCACCACACGTCGACCGCGTCCAGCAGGCCCGCGTCGTCGGGTTCGGCGAAGTCCCCCTCGCGCGGCTCCAGTTCGTCCGGGTCGAGGACGACGTCGGTGGCGCGCACCAGGGCGAAGCCCGCGAGCACCCCGCAGGCGGCAAGCGGCTGTTCGCCCCAGCGGTCAGCCAGTTCGGCGTCGACGAAGGCGAGTTCGTCCTCGCGCATGACATGGGCGAACGGGCTGCCGGGCAGCACGAGTTCACCGGCGGGCACGAGCTCGCCCTCCTCGTCCGGGAGGGCGAGCGCGCCGAGCCAGGGTTCGTCGCCCGGTTCGAGCGCGGCGTCACGGACCAGCGCGAGGACGGTGTCCGCGAGCTCCTCCGCGTCCAGGGTGTCCTCGTCCCAGGCCCCGCCCTCGTCGTCGAGGGAGGCGGCCACCGCGACCCGCACCTGCGGAGTGGTGAGCACCGCCCGGGGCGAGGCGGGGAGAGCGCCCAGCTTCTCCAGGAGCGGGTGGGCCGCGTCCGGGTGCGCGACCTTCAGGCCGAGCCGGGCGAGCGTGCCGAGGGCCACCAGGGACCCCTCCGCGGTGGGCAGCAGGATCTGGCGGGGCCCGATCGTCGTACGGCCGTCGGCGAGCGGCACCGGCAGCCCGGACAGCCGGTCCGGGTCGACCCCGGCGAGGCTGTCGTACAGGCGGTGCCACCACTCCGGGTCCTTCTCCAGGCCGGCCAGCCGGTCCACGGCCTCGGTGAGCGGAACCCGGGCGACGCCCAGCGTGCGCAGTTCGACCCGCCGTTCGAGCCCGGCGGGCAGCAGGCCGGTCAGCACCTCGGCGAGCACCCGGACGGTCTCGGCGCCCGCGCCCTCCACCACCTCGGCGTCTCGCGGCCGCAGGGCGGCGGGGTTCTCCGCGGCACTGCTCCCGGGCCAGTCCTCGGGGGCGTCGACCGTCGGCAGCCGTTCCGGCGGCGCGGCGGGCGGCAGGAACGCGGTGCGCGGCAGCCGGTCCAGGATCGCCTGGCGCAGCGCTCCGTCGAGCCCGCCCTTGCCGAGCGGGCCGGGCACCAGGTCGATGATCCCGGTGTCCACCGGCCGCCAGGAGGCGAGGAGTTCGGCGTAGGCGTCCGCCGCGCGCTCCACCAGGAAGTCCGTCAGCGGACCGGGGGCGGCGTGGCGGCGGGTGGGGTCGAGCGGGAAGGAGGCGATGAGGAGCGCGGGCACGCCGAGGGCCTCGTCGCTCGGCGTCGGCGCGTGCACGACGGGGTTGGTACGGGGGCGGGCCGGGGCGCCCTCGGCGCCGACCGGGACGGCCCAGGTCACCGACCACTGCGGACGCAGCCGTTCCTCGACCGGGCGGTCGGCGAGCAGGGCAGGGTCGAGGGGGCCGTGCGCGGCGACGGTGCGGTAGCCGGTCGTGCCGTCGCGGGAGTCGTCGATGACGGTGCCGTGCTCGGCGGCCGTACGGCGCAGGGTGCGGACCTCGGCGTCGCCGATCTCCACGACCACTTCCTCCAGGCCGGGAAGGGCCAGCAGGAGGGCGTCGTCGATGGTGCGCAGGAGTCGCTCGGCGAGATCCTCGGCGGCGGTGTCGCGCAGCGGCAGGATCACGGCGGTGTCGTACGGGGCCGGGGCGGTGCCCTCGGCCGCGAACGGCAGCCTCAGCAGCGGCACATGGCCGTCCCGGCGGCGGATCTCGTCCCCGAGGCCATGGCTGTCCTCGGCGGTGCCTGCGGCGAGGTCGCGGGCCTCGGCGAGCGACCAGCGGACGCCGCCGCCGCGGCCGACGACGGCGGGCTCGTCGGTGACGGCGAGCACCGCGGCGAAGCCGACGCCGAAACGGCCCACGGCCGTGTCGGGGGCGTCCCGCTTCGCGGAGGCCCTGAGGGTGGCGAGGGACTCGACACCGGCCGCGTCGAGGGGGGCGCCGGTGTTGGCCGCCACGAGGACTCCGTCGCGGAGCGTGAGACGCAGGCGGCCCGGGGTGCCTGCGCGGGCCGAGGCGTCGGCTGCGTTCTGGGCCAGTTCCACGACGAGGCGGTCGCGGTAGCCGCCGAGGACGAGGTCCTCCTCGGCGTTGGCGTCCTCGCGGAACCTGGCCGGGCTGGTCGCCCAGGCGTCCAGCACTCCGCGGCGCAGGCGCGCCGTGCCGAACGGGTCCGCGCCCTCGGCAGCCGGCCGCACGAACTTACTCACGGGTTCACTCTCCCTCTCGCCTGACGCGACCGCGAATGCTGCACCGGGTCGCGGCATGAAGGTACCGCGCGCGCTCTCCCGCATTCGGCGGGGTCGCTCGCGCCGGCGTTCGCGGTTCGGCTCCGCTTCCGGTTCGGGTCCGGTGGGTGGGTCGGGGCCGCGCCGGTACATCCGCCCGCATCCGAACGGATCCCACCGGTGTTGCGAAGTGCGGGTGGATGATGATCCGTCCGGCCTGCGGGCATTTGATGTACCGGCCCGTCCCCTCCCGCCGAATCCCGACTGCGGGTGTGCGGTGGCTCGGGTGCGGCCCCTCCCGCCGGATGCCGGCTGCGGGTGTGCGGTGGCTCGGGTGCGGCCCCTCCCGCCGGATGCCGGCTGCGGGTGTGCGGCGGCTTGGGTGCGGCCCCTCCCGCCGAATCCCGGCCGCGGGTGTGCGGCGGCTTGGGTGCGGCCCCTCCCGCCGGATGCCGACTGCGGGTGCGTCGTGGCTTGGGTGCAGCGCCTGACGGGCGTGGCCTTCGGGGCCTTCGGCCCGTCCTTCGACTGTGGGGCGCATTTCCGTCCTGGCCGGGGGAAAATCAGCCCCTCCGGCGTTTGAGGAGCGGGGTCTGGGGCGGAGCCCCAGGGGTGATGGGGGTCCCCCCTGGTCGAGCGAAGCCGAGACCTTGGGGGAGGGTAGGGGCGGAGGGGGCGAGAACAGGCGGCGCACCCGTGCCGGGGACGGTGCGGGGGCTCGCACCCGTGCCGGGGACGGTGCGGGGGCTCGCACCCGTGCCGGGGACGGTGGCAGCCCCGGTCCCGGCGCCGGGACCCGTGAAGGGCCCCGGGGCCAGAGAAAAGCTACGAGTGGCCCAGTTCCGCCTGGGAGTCGTCCTCGGTCGCCGGGACCGAGCCCGAGTCGGGGGACGGCCGGAGCGGGAAGGGGTCCACCTGGGTCTCGTCGATCACCGGAAGCGGCGGCCGCGGAGGCGTCGGCATGACGGCGGCCTCCGAATGCCCTCCGCACCCGTACGCGAGGGAAACGACACGCCCGTCCGCCGGCGAGAACTCATTCGCGCAGACACCGAACGCCTGTCCGAGCGAGCCCCCGATACGGTTCAGGAACCCACAGCTGACGCACGTCGCCGGCGCGGCCTGCGCCATCGCCGTCTTGGCCCCGTACGAGTCCTCCCAGCGGTCGGCCGCGACATGCAGCCCGTACCGCGAGAGCACCCGGGCCCGGCGGAGCCCCAGCTCCTCGGCCACGGCGGCGATCGAACCCCGGCGCGGAGCCATCGGCAGGTCGGCGGGCACCCCCGCGGTCAGCTCCGCGTCCTCCGCCTCCACCAGCTCGGCCATGTCCTCGGAGACCGCGGAGTTCGGCGCGGGCTCGTCCTCGCCGGACCAGCCCGGCTCCAGCCGGAGATCCTCGGCGTCCGTGGGCAGCAGGTCCCCGGGACCCATGTCGCCGGGGCGGAGCCGCTCGCTCCACGGCAGCCACTCCGGGGCGAGCAACGCGTCCGTGCCGGGCAGCAGCACCGTCTCGTCGAGGGTGACGATCTTCGCCCGGGAGGCGCGGGCCACGGTCGACGCCCAGCGCCAGCCGCGGTACCCGGGTTCCTTGCACTCGAAATAGTGCGTGACAACGCGGTCCCCCTCGGAGACCAGTCCGAGGTGCTCGCCGACGACGCCGGGGTAGGCGGCCTCCTCGGCGGCCGCGCGGGCGAGGTCGACGGCCTCGGCGCACAAACGGTCTGGGGTGCGGCTTCGCGTTGTCGCTGCGCTCACAGGTATCGCTTCTCTCCTACGCCGTCTCACGGGTGCGCCAGTCCTCGGCGGGGGTGCGGACGGAGCGGACCGTTGGGCCGCGTCGACGTCCGCGCCCGATCGCACTCGGGCGCACCTACGCCATCCATTCTGCGGGATGGCCGAGAGGCGCGCGGCCGAGAACAATCGCCGCAGGCGCGTTAGGCACGCTACCTTCTCCTGGCGCCTGGGCCCACACCGGCAGCCGTCTTCGGTGCTCCGCGCCGGGATCTTTGCGGCTCCCCGGCCCGATCCGGCCGATCCGGCCGATCCGGACCGGAAGTTCCCGGCCACCCACCCGTCTCGCCCAGTCCGGTGGTCCCGACGTGGCCCCACTCGGCCCCCGTACGCGCGGTAACCGCACTACACACCCCGAACTCGGGGCACTATGACGGAGTGGCGTCCGCGAGGTCACCCCAGGGAGCAACCGGTGTCGGTGGCGCCAAGGGGAGCAACCGAAGTGGCGGATCGGGCCGGGTGACCGGGTCCGTCCGTGCGGTGGGGCGTGCCCTGCACTTCCCGGTGTCACGGACCGCGCGCGGAATCCGCAAGGCGACGCACGCGCACGGGGCGGGCGAGTCCGGCCTCGGGAAACTGATCGAACTGCACGCCGTGAACGGCGCGGGCGACGTCATGATCACGGTGGCGCTGGCCTCCACCGTGTTCTTCTCCGTGCCGACCGACGAGGCCCGCGGCCGGGTCGCCCTCTACCTGGGCATCACCATGGCGCCCTTCGCCGTCCTCGCCCCCGTGATCGGCCCGCTGCTCGACCGTCTGCCGCACGGCCGGCGGGCCGCGATGGCGGGTTCGATGCTCGCGCGGGCGATGCTCGCCCTGATGCTGGCGAGCGCGGTCGTCACCGGCACCTTCGAGCTGTATCCCGCCGCGCTCGGCGTGCTGGTCGCCTCCAAGGCGTACGGCGTGGTGCGCAGCGCCGTGGTACCGCGACTCCTGCCACCCACGTTCTCGCTGGTCAAGGCCAATTCCCGGGTCACTCTCGGCGGACTCCTGGCCACCGGTGTGGCCGGGCCGATCGCCGCCGTGCTCCAGTCCCTGGGGGCCCGCTATCCGCTCTACGGCGCCTTCACGATCTTCATCGCGGGCACGTTCCTGTCGTTCTCCCTGCCGCCCAAGGTCGACTCCGCCAAGGGCGAGGACACGGCGCTGCTCGCCGCCGACGAGGACCATCTGCACGGCCCCCATCTGAAGAAACCCCCGCGCCCCGGACTGCGGACCGTGGGGACGGCCGTCACCCACGCGCTGGGCGCCAACGCCTCGCTGCGCTGCCTGTCCGGCTTCCTGATCTTCTTCCTCGCCTTCCTGCTGCGCGAGCACCCGCTCACCGGCAAGAGCGCGGCGGTCTCGCTCGGCCTGGTGGTCGTCTCGGCGGGCGTGGGCAACGCGCTCGGCACGGCCGTGGGGGCCTGGTTGCAGCAGCGCGCCCCGGAGATCATCATCGTGACCGTGGTGGCGCTGGTGGTGGCCGCCGCGGTCACGGCGGCGCTCTTCTTCGGCACTCTGATGGTCGCCTGCCTCGCCGCGATCGCCGGTTTCGCGCAGGCCCTCGCCAAACTGTCCCTGGACGCGCTGATCCAGCGCGACGTCCCCGAACTTGTCCGGAATTCGGCCTTCGCCCGCTCCGAGACACTGCTCCAGATGGCCTGGGTCCTCGGCGGCGCCATCGGTATCGCGATGCCGCTCAACGGCCCGCTCGGCCTCTCCGTGGCGGCCGGGATCGTCGCCGTGGGATGGCTCGCCACCGCGCGCGGACTGCTCCTGGTGGCACGGCGCGGCGGATCGGCCCGCGGCCGCGTCTCCTGAGCCGCGCGGGGGCCAACCACGGCACGCCGCACCCCACGTGGGGGCACGGGTGGGCGTGCCCGATAACCTTCGGTCATGACCTCCCTGCCCCGCGGCAGAGCCGCTAATGGACAAGGCGCTGCGCGCCGTCGCCGCGCCGTCGCCACGGTCGGCGCCGTTTCCGCCGGACTCCTCGCCCTGTCCGCCTGTGACAAGCCGACCCCCATGGCCACCGTCACGGTCGGCGACAAGTCGGTGAGCTCCGAGGCCGACTGCTACAACGACGGCAACGCCCTGAAGCCCGCGGACCTGACCAGCTGCCTGCGGTCCAAGGACATCAAGTCCATCGACGTCGACCCCGACTCGACCGTCCGGTTCGGCGTGGACCCGAAGATCGCGGACAAAGGCTGGACGATCCTGATGAACGGGCAGCAGCTGCTGCCCGAGAGCACCAAGAAGACGTACCTGACGATTCCGGGCAGCGTCTTCTTCAACCAGCAGTACGGCGCCAGTGGCAACTCGACCCTTGTCTCCATCAAGGAGGGCAAGACGACGGTCACCGGCCTGTGGTCCTTCAAGTTCAAGAAGGACTCGGACAACTGATCGCCGCCGCCGGGCCGAGGGTGCTCGTGGCCACCGCCGTCTCCGCGGAGAGGGAAGCGGTGGCCGCGGCGTCGTCCGGCACGGCGCACGCGATACGGCTTCCGGGGGCGACCCTCCACCGGGCCGGTGGGCATGATCTGCTCGCCGCCGGTGTCGGCCCCGCCCTCGCCGCCGCCTCCGTCTCCGCCGCGCTGACCGCCGCCGCCCTCGACGGCACGCCCTACCGCCTCGTCGTCTGCGCGGGGATCGCCGGCGGATTCCAGCCCGGCGCGCCCGTGGGATCGCTCGTGATCGCCGACGACATCGTCGCGGCGGACCTGGGCGCCGAGACGCCGGAGGGGTTCCTGCCGGTCACCGAACTCGGCTTCGGGACCGTCAGCCACCGGCCTCCGAAATCACTCGTACGAGAGGTCGCGGCGGCCACCGGCGGCAGCGTCGGAACGGTCCTCACCGTGTCGACCGTGACCGGCAGCGCCGCCCGCGCCGCCGAGCTGCGCGCCCGGCACCCGCGTGCCCTCGCCGAGGCGATGGAGGGCTTCGGGGTCGCCGAGGCCGCCGGCGCGCACGGTGTGCCGGTGCTGGAGATCCGCGCGGTGTCCAATCCCGTCGGCCCGCGCGACCGCGCCGCGTGGAACATCGGCGCCGCCCTCGCGGCCCTCACCGGGGCGTTCGGGAAGCTCGGACCCCTGCTGGAGAGTTGGAACCCTCATGAGCGCACTGACTGAATCCGCCGAGGCCCTGCGGATCGCCTACTCGCCCTGCCCCAACGACACCTTCGTCTTCGACGCCTGGGCGCACGGCCGAGTCCCGGGCGCGCCCTCCCTCGACGTGACGTTCGCGGACATCGACATCACCAACGGCATGGCCGAGCGCGGCGAGTTCGACGTGCTGAAGGTGTCGTACGCCGTGCTGCCGTACGTCCTCGACCGGTACGCGCTGCTGCCGTGCGGCGGCGCGCTCGGGCGGGGCTGCGGTCCCCTCGTGCTGACGAAGGAGGCCGGCACCGGACTCGCGGGCCGCACCGTCGCCGTGCCGAGCGACCGGTCGACGGCGTATCTGCTGTTCCGGCTGTGGGCGGCGGACACGGTTCCGGGCGGGGTCGGCGAGATCGTGGTCATGCCGTTCCACGAGATCATGCCGGCGGTGCGGGACGGGAAGGTCGACGCGGGGCTCGTCATCCACGAGGCGCGTTTCACGTACCAGAACTACGGGCTGCACAAGCTCGCCGACCTGGGCGAGCACTGGGAGCGGACCACCGGGCTGCCGATCCCGCTGGGCGCGATCATCGCCAGGCGGTCGCTGGGAGCGGAGCGGCTCCTGGAGCTCGCCGAGGCCGCCCGCGCCTCGGTCCGCGCCGCCTGGGACGACCCCGAGGCCTCCCGCCCCTACGTCCTGGAGCACGCCCAGGAGATGGACCCGAACGTCGCGGACCAGCACATCGGCCTGTACGTCAACGAGTTCACGGCCGATCTGGGCGAGCCCGGATACGCGGCGGTCCGCGGGCTGCTCACCCGCGCGGCGGCCGAGGGGCTGGTACCGCCCCTCGGACCGGACGCACTGGCGTTTCCCTGAGCCGTCAAAGGCTCTGAGGGCCCGTCATACGTCGAGCTGGTCGGCGACCGCGCGCAGCAGGCCCGCGATCTGCTTGCCGGAGGTCTTCTCGGGGTAGCGGCCCTGTTCCAGGGTGGGCGTGATGTTCTCGAGGAGGGTCGTCAGGTCCTGGACGATGGACGCCAGTTCGTCCGGTTTGCGGCGCTGGGCGGCCGCGACCGAGGGGGTCGGGTCCAGAAGGGTCACCGAGAGGGCCTGATCGCCGCGCTGACCGGCGACGACGCCGAACTCGACACGCTGGCCGGGCTTGAGGGCGTCTACTCCGGCGGGCAGGACCGAGGAATGGACGAAGACGTCGCCGCCGTCGTCGCGGGAGAGAAAGCCGAAGCCCTTCTCTGGATTGAACCACTTGACTTTGCCGGTGGGCACGTCTGTCCTCGTCCTCGTACTCGTCGGAAACTTCTCTGGGAACGGGCCCGGACGGTCGCGTCGGCAACTGCCCGAGAAACGCCTCTGGATAGCACTACAGCGGGTCCGCCGACCCGCCGGTACCAAGGCTAATGGTCCGTCGGCTCGTGACAAGACGTCGCTGGATTGTTCCTTCGCGCTGGGAACTACCCTGGTGGGGTGCGTGACAAAACCCAAGCGAATTCCCTGGAAGCCGGTGACCGGCTGATCCGTGCCGGTGCCATCGTGTTCTTCGTCGGAGCGTTGGCCACACTGGTCACCGTGGCCCCACTGCTGCTCGGTACGAAACCTTTTCCGTTCTACATGTTCGGCTTGAGCATGCTCATGGGCGTGGGATTCCTGCTGGCCGCGGCGGGCGTCCTCCAGTCCGCCGCCGCGGGCCGCCGCAGAGCCCGCGGCGCCCGCTCCTGACGGCTCGCGCCTCCTACGGGCGGTGCTTCTCCAGCCACGCCGGGAACTCCGTGAGGTCGCGAAGGACGATGTCCGCGCCGGCCGCGCGCAGTTCGTCGGCGTCGCACGGTCCGGTCGCCACGGCCACGCTGTACGCCCGCGCGGTCCGCGCGCCGCGTACGTCGCCGGTGTGGTCGCCGACGTACACGCTCGCGCCGTGCTCGCGCAGGGCGACCGCCTTCTGCTCGGCCCACAGGTTGCCGACGACCTCGTCCGCGTCGATGCCCAGGTGGTCCAGGTGCAGCCGGGCGTTGGGCTCCCACTTCGCGGTCACGACGACCGCGCGGCCGCCCGCCGCCCGCACCGCCGTGACGGCCTCGCGCGCGCCGGGCATCGCGAGGGTGCCGGTGATCGCGTGCTCGGGGTACATCTCGCGGTAGAGACCGGCCATCGCCGGTATCTCCTCGGCCGGGAACCAGTGGGCCAGTTCCTGCTCCAGCGGAGGCCCGAGCCGCGTGACCACGAGATCGCAGTCGATGTACGCCCCGGTCCGTGCCGACATGGCCTCGAAGCAGGCGTGGATCCCCGGCCGGGAGTCGATCAGGGTCATGTCGAGGTCGAATCCGACGGTCAGCGCTGGTGAGGTCATATGGGCCATTGTGCCCAGGCCGCCGGGGCCCCGGTCCAGGCCTTTTCGCACGGGGAGGGTCCCGTGCCGGGCCTCAGCGCGTGCGCTGGGAGCGCCAGACCAGGTACAGGGCCGAGGCGACCGCCGCGCCGCGGACGACGAAGGGCCAGGTCTGGGCCATGGCCTCGTTCATGTGGCCCGTGGCGACGGGAGTGCCCCAGCGTCCGTTCGAACGCCCCCAGAGCCAGACGATGCCGGCCGAGGCGGACAGCCCCGGCAGGACGAGGACGGCCCACTTCGACTCCGCCCGGGTCAGCCGGCGCGAGCCGTAGGCGATCAGCCAGCCGAGGCCGAGGGCCAGCCAGTTGCCGAGGACCGCGCCGGCCACGAGGAGGGCGGCGGCGATCAGGAGCAGCGGGTTGGTCCAGCCGCCGAGGCGCGGCAGGAGCCGCCGGGGCAGGCGGCGCGCGACGGCGGCCTCGGCGGCCGGCTCGTCCTCGGGGTCCGGTGCCGCCGTCTCCTCGGCGGGCGTCGCCTCTTCGTGGTCCTTCTCCCCCGGGGGCGGCTTGAGCAGTTCGGGGATCTCCACACCGCCGACGAACCCGGGCACGCTGTCGCCGAGTCCGAAGGGGCTGTCGGTGGCACGCCACCAGTCGGGCCGGGTCGCGCTGTCGCCCAGTTCGGAGGCGCTCGCCAGATGGGGCGGGGACGGCGCGTCGGCTCCGGCGCTCTCGGCGGTCCGCTCCGGGGCCGGCCGGGGGCGCGGGACGACGCGGCGCAGCCTCTTGGGGCGCTCCTGCGGTTCGGCGGCGGCGCGCTGGGACGGCACGGCGGCCCAGGTCCGGTCGCCGGTGTCGGGGGCGCCTGTGCCCCGTCCGGCGGCGGCGACGATCTCGTCGGGGGTGCCGAGGCGGTCGAGGATGCGGCGGACGGCGGCGGGGCTGTCGTTGCCGGTTCCGGCCCGGCGGCGCCCGATCTCCTCGCGCAGTTCCGTGACCAGGCGCATACGGGTCGCCGACGGCAACTGCCGCCGCTGGGCCAGGTCGCCGACCCGGCTCAGATAGTCCAGGACCAGCTGCTCGCTCTCGATCCCCACGAAGTCCCCTCCGGGGCCGGTGCGTTGGATACCCCGTGGTGAAGAAGGTACCGGTTCTCCGGTGCGCGGGAGCGTCCGGTCCGGGGCTCGGGCAGCCGTACGACGTCCGCCGGCGCCCCGGGGTCGTACGGCCGCCGGGCGGTTCACCGGCCGGGGGCCGGGCCCGCGGAGGGTGCCACCCGCTACCGTTGACAGGATGAGCCCCGAGACGACCGCCCCGCGGTCCCTGGCGGAAGCACTCCGCGCGCGGGACGACGCCTCGCTGTCCGCCCTCCTGCGGTCCCGGCCGGACCTGATCACCCCCGTCCCCACGGACCTCACCCAGCTGGCCACACGGGCGGGCACCCGCGCGTCGGCCGTACGTGCCCTGGAGCGTCTTGACCGTTTCACGCTCCAGACGGCGGAGGCGCTGGCGGTGGCGCGGGAACCGGCGACGTACGACGAACTGCTCGGGCTGCTGGCGGGTGACGACGGCGACCCGGCGGTCACGGCGGCCTTCCCGCACGCGCTCGCCACGCTCCGCGAGCAGGCGCTCCTGTGGGGGGCCGACGACCGGCTCCGGCTCGTACGCACGGCACGTGAACTGCTCGCCCCGTCCCCGCAGCACCCGTCGCCCACGGGGCTCGGGCCGACGGTCGGCGAGGCGACGGCCGGCATGTCGCCGGGGCGCATCCAGGAGATCGTGGCCGTGGCGGGACTGACGTCCACCCATGACTCCGTGTCGGCGGTGGCGTCGCTCAGTGCCCTGTTCTCCGACCGTGACCGGATGTCGGCGCTGCTCGACGAGGCCCCCGCGGAGGCGGTGGAGGTGCTGTCCCGGCTGGTGTGGGGGCCGCCGTACGGGCAGGTGACGGCCGAGCCCGCGTCGCATCTGCGCTGGCTGATCGGCCGGGGGCTGCTGCTCCCGACCGCTCCGGGCACGGTCGTCCTGCCCCGGGAGGTCGCCCTGCATCTGCGGGCGGGCCGCGCGCACCGGGTGACGGAACCGCTGGCACCGGCGGTCGAGCCCGCGACCGCGCACAGTCCACAGGCTGTGGACAGCACCGCGGCCGGTCAGGCCTACACGACGCTGGCGACGGTCGAGGAGCTGCTGAAGGACTGGCACGAGGGCGGTCCCGCCGTGCTGCGCGCGGGCGGCCTGAGCGTGCGGGACCTGAAGCGGACGGCGGTGGCGCTCGACGTCTCCGAACCGATCGCCGCCTTCTGGGTGGAACTCGCCTACGCGGCGGGCCTGGTGGCGTCGGACGGGGAGGCGGACGAACGGTTCGCGGCGACTCCGGCCTACGACACCTGGCTGGAGCTGCCCGCCGCGGAGCGCTGGGCGCGGCTCGCCTCGGCGTGGCTCGCGGCGACCCGCACGGCCGGCCTGGTCGGCGGCCGGGACGCGAAGGACCGTACGCTCTCCGCGCTCGGCCCCGGCCTCGACCGCTCCGCGGCGCCCGAGGTCCGTCACCGCGTCCTCGCCCTGCTCGCCCAGCTTCCCGAGGGCGCCTCCCCCGACACGGACTCGCTCCTGGCCCGGCTGTACTGGGAGCGCCCCTCGCGCGGTCTCCGGCCCTCGCCGGACGACCTGCGGGCCCGGCTGGCCCGCTGGACGCTGTCCGAGTCGGAGCTGCTCGGGGTGACCGGCCGGGGCGCGCTGTCCGCGCAGGGGCGGGCGCTGCTGGGCCTGCCGGCGACGGGCGCGAAGGCGCCGGAGCCGTCGGGCCCGGGCGACAAGCTTCCCGCCCACCACAGGCGGCGCCACCCGGCGGCCCCTCCCGTGAGCGCCCCCGTACCGCGCTCCCCCGCCGAGCAGGCCGCGGCGGCTGCCCGGGCGGCCAGGCTCCTCGCGCCGCTCCTGCCCGAGCCGCTCGACCACATCCTGCTCCAGGCGGATCTGACGGCGGTCGCACCCGGCCCGCTGGAGCGGCCGCTGGCGGACACGCTGGGGGTGCTCGCGGACGTCGAGTCCAAGGGCGGGGCGACGGTGTACCGCTTCACCCCGGCCTCGGTGCGCCGGGCCCTCGACGCGGGCCGTTCGGCCTCCGACCTGCACGCCTTCCTCGCCGCCCATTCCCGTACGCCGGTCCCGCAGCCGCTGGCCTATCTGATCGACGACATGGCGCGCCGGCACGGCCATCTGCGGATCGGGGCGGCGTCGGCGTATGTCCGCTGCGACGACGAGGCGGTGCTCAACGAGATCCTCGCGGACAAGCGTTCGCAGGAGTTCCGCCTGCGGCGGATCGCGCCGACGGTGCTGGTCGCGCGGAGCGACCCGGCGGGCCTGCTCACCGGCCTCAGGGCGATGGGCTTCGCGCCGGCCGCCGAGTCGGCGGAGGGTGACGTGCTGATCAGCCGGGCGCACGCCCACCGCACCCCGCCGCGCACCGCCCCCGAGCCCGTCCCGGACGGCCCGCCGGTCCCCGACGCCACGCTCCTCGGCGCGGCGATCCGGGCGATCCGGGCCGGGGACCTGGCGTCCACGGCCCCGCGCAAGGACGACTCGGCCACCGGCCGTCCCGGCAACGGCGCGCTGCCCCGCACCAGCTCCGCCGAGACCCTCGCGACCATGCAGGCGGCCGTGATGACGGGCGAGGCGGTGTGGATCGGCTACGTCAACGCGGAGGGCGCGGCCAGCCAGCGCGTCATCGCCCCGATCCGCGTCGAGGGCGGCTTCGTCACGGCGTACGACCACACGGCGGACGAGGTCCGCACCTATCCGCTGCACCGGGTCACGGGGGTCGCGGAGCTCGCCGGCGACCAGCCGTGATGCCTGCCGGCGACCAGCCGTGATCCCCACCGGCGGCCGGTCGTGATCCCTCACCGGCGACCCGCCGTGATCGCCCGCCGGTAGTGCACACTGGACGTTTGGCCGAGCATCCGCGCCGGGTGCCGCCACGCAGAAAGGGACAGCGTGAACGGACCCCTAATCGTCCAGTCCGACAAGACACTCCTGCTGGAAGTCGATCACGAGCTGGCCGACGCCTGCCGTCGGGTCATCGCCCCCTTCGCCGAGCTGGAGCGGGCCCCCGAGCACATCCACACCTACCGAGTGACGCCGCTCGGCCTGTGGAACGCGCGGGCCGCCGGGCACGACGCCGAGCAGGTCGTGGACGCGCTGGTGGAGTTCAGCCGCTATCCCGTCCCGCACGCACTGCTGGTGGACATCGCCGAGACGATGGACCGCTACGGCCGGCTGACGCTGAGCAAGCATCCGACCCACGGGCTCGTCCTGACCACCACCGACCGGCCCGTCCTCGAAGAGGTGCTGCGCTCCAAGCGCGTCGCTCCGCTCGTCGGCAACCGGATCGACCCCGACACCGTGGCCGTGCACCCCTCCGAGCGCGGCCAGATCAAGCAGACGCTGCTGAAGCTGGGCTGGCCCGCCGAGGACCTCGCCGGGTACGTGGACGGCGAGGCGCACGCCATCGAGCTGGACGAGAACGGCTGGGCGCTGCGGCCCTACCAGCGGCAGGCCGTGGAGAACTTCTGGCACGGCGGGTCCGGTGTGGTCGTACTGCCTTGCGGCGCCGGCAAGACGCTCGTCGGGGCCGGGGCCATGGCCCAGGCCAAGGCGACCACGCTCATCCTCGTCACCAACACCGTCTCCGCCCGGCAGTGGAAGCACGAGCTGGTCAAGCGGACCTCGCTGACCGAGGACGAGATCGGCGAGTACAGCGGCACCCGCAAGGAGATCCGCCCGGTCACCATCGCCACCTACCAGGTGCTGACGACCCGGCGGAAGGGCGTCTACCCGCACCTGGAGCTCTTCGACTCCCGCGACTGGGGCCTGATCCTCTACGACGAGGTCCATCTGCTGCCCGCCCCGGTCTTCAAGTTCACCGCCGACCTCCAGGCCAGGCGCCGGCTGGGGCTGACCGCCACGCTGGTCCGGGAGGACGGGCGCGAGTCGGACGTCTTCTCGCTCATCGGGCCCAAGCGGTTCGACGCGCCCTGGAAGGAGATCGAGGCGCAGGGTTACATCGCGCCGGCCGACTGTGTCGAGGTACGGGTGAACCTCACCGACTCCGAGCGGCTCGCGTACGCCACCGCCGAGGCCGAGGAGAAGTACCGCTTCTGCGCCACGACCGCGACCAAGCGGAAGGTGACCGAGGCACTGGTGCGCAGGTTCGCGGGGCAGCAGATCCTCGTGATCGGCCAGTACATCGACCAGCTCGACGAGCTGGGCGAGCACCTGAACGCGCCCGTCATCAAGGGTGAGACCAGCAACGCCCAGCGGGAGAAGCTGTTCGACGCGTTCCGGGAGGGCGAGATCAGCGTGCTCGTCGTGTCCAAGGTCGCCAACTTCTCGATCGACCTGCCGGAGGCCACGGTGGCCATCCAGGTCTCGGGCACCTTCGGCTCCCGCCAGGAGGAGGCCCAGCGCCTGGGCCGCGTGCTGCGCCCGAAGGCCGACGGCCACAAGGCCCACTTCTACTCGGTCGTCGCCCGCGACACGATCGACCAGGACTTCGCCGCCCACCGCCAGCGCTTCCTGGCGGAACAGGGCTACGCCTACCGGATCATGGACGCCGACGAGGTGCTGAGCTGAAGGCCGGCCCCTCCGGCGTGTGAGGAGCGGGCTCCGGGGCGGAGCCCCGGGTACGGGTAGGGCCGATGAGGCCGGGCCGTCCGCCGGCGGTCGCCGGGGCGGTCCGGTCGCCGGGGCCGGGCTGCGGTCGCCGAACCGGGGGCGGTCCCCGATGGAAGAGGGCGGGCGTCGCGTCAGCGGTGGTGGACGCCCGCTTCCTCGCCGTATTCGCCGAGGATGACGACGCCGACCGCGGCTCGGGCGTACACCTTGACGGCGCGCAGGGCGTCGCCGAGAGGGTGACGGTGGCGGGTGGAGGTGACGGCCGTCGCACCGCGCGCGACGGGCCCGGGATGGGCAGGTCCTGGGGTGAAAGTGGCTGCGCTCATATCTCCATGGTGCGACCCTCCGCCTCGAACGGCGTCGGTCTGTGGACCGAACCTCGCCACCTCTCAGGTACGGCTCCGGGCCCCCCGCCGTACGCCTCACGGCGGACACCGACCCCTAGGGTTCCCCGGGCCCGACCCCGATACGGCGGGCCCGCACCGGAAAACCATTGGCCCCCGCATCTGTCTCTGGCCTAGAATCTTCGCTCTTGCCCGCCTCCCTCCACGGAGTGCCGCCGTCCGGACGGAAACCGGACGGCATCTGGAGTCACACCGGATTCCGCACGGATTCCGGCCGGATTCCCAACGAAATCCGCAGAGAGTCACGCTCTGCGTCACTCGCACAGCACTCCCGCACACCCCGCAGCAGGTTTCCCCGGAGGCAATTCCCCGTGTCCACCCTGTCCGACGGTCCGTCCGGCACGCAGTCCGAGTCCGGCGATCCCCTCTCCCGAGAGCGCTCCCACCTCACCCAGTCCCGTTCGGCACTGCGCGCGATGCGCGAGGACGCCGAGAACCTCGACATCCGCGACGTCACCGCGAACTGGGTGAACGCCGAGGTGCTGCACCGGCAGATCACCGAGCGCATCAAGGCCCTCGCCGACCTCAGCCACACCCCGCTGTTCTTCGGGCGGCTCGACTATCTGCACGCCCCGGGCTCCGACCTGGCGGAGGGCGCCGAGGGCGAGCGCTTCTACATCGGCCGTCGGCATGTCCACGACGCCGGCGGCGACCCGATGGTCATCGACTGGCGCGCGCCGGTGTCCCAGCCGTTCTACCGGGCCTCGAAGAAGGACCCGATGGACATCGGGCTGCGCCGCCGCTTCGGCTACACCGGCGGCGACCTCACGGCCTACGAGGACGAGCACCTCTCCGACCCCGCCGAGACCGCCGCCACCAGCAAGCTGCTCCAGCAGGAGATCGAGCGCCCGCGCGTCGGCCCGATGCGCGACATCGTCGCGACCATCCAGCCGGAGCAGGACGAGATCGTACGGTCCGGCCTGTCCGGTTCGGTCTGTGTGCAGGGAGGCCCCGGCACCGGGAAGACCGCCGTCGGCCTGCACCGGGTCGCGTATCTGCTGTACGCGCACCGGGAGCGGCTCGCCCGCACCGGCACCCTGGTGATCGGGCCGAACAAGTCCTTCCTGCACTACATCGAGCAGGTTCTGCCCGCCCTCGGTGAGCTGGAGGTCAAGCAGGCCACCGTCGACGATCTCGTCGCCCATGTCGAGGTGCGCGGCGGCGACGACGCGACCGCGGCCGTGCTCAAGGGCGACGCCCGGATGGCCCAGGTGCTGCGCCGGGCCCTGCGCTCGCACGTGACGATCCCGACCGAGCCGGTGGTGGTGGTCAGGGGATCACGCCGCTGGCGCGTCCCGGCGTACGAACTCGAGGAGATCGTCCGGGAGCTGCTCGGCCGGGACATCCGGTACGGCGCGGCCCACCAGGCCCTTCCGCAGCGGATCGCGCACGCCGTGCTGGTCCAGATGGAACGCTCCGGGGAGGCGCCCGACGACCGGGTGCAGGACGCCGTCGCCCGCAACGCCGCCGTGAAGGCCGCCGTGAAGGCGATCTGGCCGCAGGTCGACCCCGCGAAGCTCGTGCTCCGGCTGCTGTCCGACGCGGAGTTCCTGGCCGCGCACTCGGAGGGGCTGCTGGACGAGGGCGAGCGGAAGGAGATCCTCTGGGACAGGCCGGTGCGCGGCGTGAAGTCCGCGAAGTGGTCGGCCGCCGACGCCGTGCTGATCGACGAGGCGACCGACCTGGTCCAGCGCACGCACTCGCTCGGGCACGTGGTGCTCGACGAGGCGCAGGACCTGTCGCCGATGCAGTACCGCGCGGTGGGGCGGCGCTGCACGACGGGCTCGGCGACGGTGCTCGGCGACCTGGCGCAGGGGACGACCCCGTGGGCGACCCGGAGCTGGGCGGAGGCGCTGGCCCATCTGGGCAAGGGCGACGCGGTCGTCGAGGAGCTGACGGCGGGCTTCCGCGTCCCCACGGACGTCATCACCTACGCCTCACGGCTGCTGCCGCACATCGCGCCCGGTCTCGCGCCGGTCGCCTCGGTACGGGAGAACCCGGGCTTCTTCGAGGTGCGCGCGAGCACCGGGGACGCCGAAGTCGTGGCCGCGGTCGAGGAGTTGCTGGGGCACGAGGGATCGGTCGGGCTGATCGCCGCCGACGCCCGGATCCCCGTGCTCGCCGAGGCACTGACGGCGGCCGGGCGGACATATATCGGTCCGGGCGAGGAGACGACGGCCGAGACCCGGCTGACCCTGGTGCCGGCCTCGCTCGCCAAGGGCCTGGAGTACGACTACGTGGTCCTGGACGAGCCGGACGCGGTCGTGGACGGCGAGCCGGACGAGCGCACCGGGCTGCGCCGCCTGTACGTGGCGCTCACCCGCGCGGTGTCGGGGCTGATCGTGACGCACGCGGCGCCGCTCCCGGCCGAACTGGCCGAGCCGGCCGGACCGGGCTCACCGGCCTGACCGGCCCACCGGGCCGTCGGCTTCCTGCCCGGACGTCGACGGCCCCCGGCGCTGAAGCCGGGGGCCGTCGACGGTCGGGCGTGGAGCCCTAGTTGAACTTCCTGCTGGTCGCCAGGTAGACCTGCTTGGCGTTGTCGCCGAGGTGCGGCCCGGTGATGAACGTCTTGCGGTCGCTCAGGGAGTTGTTGGAGACCAGATAGGTCCGGCCGTTGTGGCTCATGAACCAAGGGCCGCCGGACGCACCGCCGTTCATCGTGCAGCCGATCATGAACTGGGCGGGGACGCTGCTCGCGAGCACGAACCGCTTGGTGGCGCCGTGGCAGTCGTACATCTTCGAGCCGTCGTAGGGCGCCTCGGCCGGGTAGCCGCGGACCTTCATGGACTTGACCTTGTTGGCGGCAGGCGCGCCGAACCACACCGGCAGAGCCGAACCGAGCTGCTCCTGAAGGGACTTGCCGCCGTTCTCGGGCTTGACGTGGAGCACGGCGTAGTCGTACCCGGAGGCCGCGTTGCCCGTGTGTGCGCCGCCCTTCATCCACTGGGAGGAGGTCGTGGCCCAGTCGGCCCACCAGACGCCGTACGGGGAGACCGACTTGGCGCGCGGATCGGTGATCTGACGACTGCTCAGGCTCGCGCTGTTGTTGTACGAGGGGACGAAGGCGATGTTGCGGTACCAGCCGCCGCCCTTGCCCGCGTGCACGCAGTGGCCCGCGGTCCACACCAGGTTGGACTTGCCGGGGTGCGCCGGGTCGGTGACGACGGCGGCCGAGCAGACCATGTTGCCCTGGGGCGAGGAGAAGAACATCTTGCCGACGGGCGGCGCGTAGTGGTGGTAGGTGCCCCTGACCTTGGCGGCGGTCTGCTTCGTCACCCTGCCGTCGGGCAGGTAGGAGGTGGCACCGCTGCCCGAGCCCGAACTGGTGCTGCCCGCCTGGGCGACCGGGATGCTGGCCTTCGCCTCGGCCATCTTCTCCGGCGACCAGAAGTCCTTGATGTACGGGTTGGCGAAGTCCTCCGCCTTGGCGGCCCAGTGGCTGTAGTCCTGCCACCCCCCGTTCTTCCACTTGTCCAGGGCGGCGCCGCTGAGTTCGGTGGGAATGCCGTCGGGGAGCTTGTAGCCGCCGATCGAGACGGAGCCGTCGTCCTGACCGGTGTCGACACCCTTGCCGGCCTGGGCGGACGCCGAGGGCCGGGCGGAGGCCCCCGCGTCGTCCTTCTTGCTGTCACAGGCCGTGGTGGTGATCATGACGGCCGCGATCACGGCCGCGGCTGCCGCGAGCGTGCGGCTGCGTATGGATGGCATGAAGCCCTGTCCCCCTGAGGCTGCTGTGCTGCCGCACCGCTGTCACCGGCGCGCACACATGTGTGATTGTCATGGCCCGGGCGATCGGGCCGCGATCAAATATGCACGCAAAAAGCGGCCCGCTGATCGCCTCGTGACTCTCACAACACAACAACTACGTTGCGGAGATGGATCCGTGACCTGCCGCACCGGATCGACCGAGCGAGACGGCCCCACGAGAACGGCGACCGCCACGCGCCAGGGGACATCGGCCGCCGCACGTCAGGAGGGACAGCAGCAGCCGCACGCCGGGTGGCAACAACCGCCACTCGCCGAGTGACGGCAGCCGCCACGACGCATCGACAGAGGGCGACAGCCGCCGCACCTCAAGAGGGAACCGCGCCGCAGCCCCCGAGGCGGACGGTGTCCCGCGCATCCCCCAGGGGCGCCCTCGCGTCGCCCCGGGCGCCCTACGCGTCGACGGCGGTCCGCCACTCCCGTACCGACTCGGCGGAGACCGGTCCGGCCCAGCCTTCGGGACGGGCGGCACCGCCGATGTGGAAGGCGTCGAGGCCCGCCGCGCGCAGCTCCGGCAGATGGTCGAGGCGCAGACCGCCGCCGACCATGATCCTCGGCTCGTACCCCGGTTCGGCCCCGCGAGCGGCCTCGGCCGCGAGGACGGAGAGCCCGTCGTCGACACCCGCCGGGGACCCGGCGGTCAGATAGGCGTCGAGGCCGGGCAGGTCCGCAAGCTGCTTGCGCAGGGCGTCACGGTCGGCGGCGCGGTCGATCGCACGGTGGAACGTCCAGCGGCAGCCGTCCAGTTCGGCGACGATCCGCTCGACGGCGGCCAGGTCGGGGCCACCGTGCTCGTCGAGGAAACCGAGCACGAACTCGTCCGCGCCCGCGTCGCGCAATTCGGCCGCGGCCCGCACGAGGGCGTCGACGCCCGCCGCTCCGCCCGCCGAGAAGCCGTCGGACAGGCGCAGCATGACGCGCAGCGCGATGTCGACGGAGGCACGGATCCCGGCGAAGGCCTCCACCGACGGGGTCAGCCCGTCGGCCGCCATGTCCGTGACCAGCTCCAGCCGGTCCGCACCGCCGGCCTGAGCGGCGACCGCGTCCTCCACGCCGAGGGCGATCACCTCCAGGACCGCGCTCTTCCGCTCACTCATCGGACCTCTTCCTTTGGGCCGCTATAGGTCTAGTCCAATCCAAGAGTACGCGGGCGGGGGCGTCGGCGAGAAGCACCGGGCCCATCGGCCACCTGATCGGACTCCGGCCCGGGTGGTGCATGGCGACGACGCGGGTGGGGCGCGGCCGTTCCGGCGGCCACGGCGGTGTCCGGGGCGCCCCCACCCACCACGAACGCCACCGTCCGGCCGACAGCACCGCGCACCCCGCTATCCGCGCAGTTCGAAGGAGATGTGCGGGGACAGCGTGCGGAGGAAGTCGGGGGCGTCGAAGATCTCGCCGGCGGAGGCGACACCGACCGTCCGGGTGCGTCCCGTGAGGATGCGGTCGACCGCTTCCACCACGAGCGGCGCGGTGACGGCGTAGATGTCCTGGCCCCTGGCCACGGCCCGCCGTTCGCTGCCCCCGGCGCGCACGACGACGTCGACGACGAAGGTCTGCCCGCTCCGCCCCCGCCCGTCGACCGCGCGCGGAGCCGGGGTGTCCGGGGCCGCCAGTTCCCCGGCCGCCTCCACGGTCATGTACGTGCGCACCTCGGGTACGTCGAGGTGGCTGGGCACGGTGACCACGTCGGCCATCGAGAACTCCCCGATGACGGCACGCGGGCCCATCGGATCGGGGAACGGCCACTCCAGGGCGGGCGGGGAGTCCTGGCGGTACTCCAACCGCCCCTTCGTGTAGAGGACACGCCGACCGCCGCGCCGCTCCCGGGAGACCGCGCCCGCGGCACGCGTCCCGGCGGTGGGGTGCCAGCCACTCAGCCCGTACGCGATGTGCGCCTCGTCGGCCGCCGTCCACTCGCCCATCGCGGCGGTGGCCAGCAGGTCGCCCAGACCGCCGTAGAAGGCCATCGCCGGGACGATCACCGTTCCCGCGGCCCGCGCCCGCTCCGCGAACTGCGTGAACGTGTCGAGGTTGGCCTCGATCTCGGCCGCCACGTCCACGTACGGGATGCCGGCACGCAGGGCCGCCTCGATCACGGGGGCGGCCGTCGTGGCGAAGGGCCCGGCGCAGTTGATCACCGCCGCGGCGCCGGCCAGCGCGTGGTCGAGCGAGGCCGGGTCGTCGACCGAGGCCGGGCGGACTTCCACGTCCGGTCGTGAGGAGGCAAGTTCCTTCAGCTTCCCGGCGTCCCGGCCGGAGAGGACGGGGGTGAACCCGCGCTCCAGCAGTTCCTCCACCACGAACCGTCCGGTGTGTCCGTACGCGCCGAACACCGTCACCGTCTGACCCGACTCCATGGGTTCTCTCCCGTGCTCGAAGTGAACTGCCTTGATCCGTCACGGACATCCTGGCGAGCGCGGGCACCTCACACGAGTGTCCGGAACGCCAGGCCCCATACAATTCCGGACATGACCTCTGTCGCGCTGGCCGTCACCGACGGGATGCTGCACTTCGAACTAGCCCTGGCCTGCGAGGTGTTCGGTTCCGCGCCGGACGCCGTGAAGGGCCCCTGGTACGACCTGTCGCTCTGCGGGCCCGGGCCCGTGCGGGTCGGCCCGTTCCGGCTGGAACCCGACCACGGCTTCGACCGGCTCCCGTACGCCGACACGGTGATCGTCCCGGGCTGGGCCGACATCGACCGGGAGCCGCCCGCCGCCCTGCTCGACGCGGTGTGCGCGGCCCACGAGGCGGGCGCCCGCGTGGCCTCTCTCTGCACCGGCGCGTTCGTCCTGGCCGCCGCGGGGCTGCTGGACGGGAAGCGGGCGACCACGCACTGGGCGCACACCCGGGCCCTGGCCACCCGCCATCCCCGGGTGATGGTGGACCCGGACGTCCTCTACGTGGACGACGGCAGCGTGCTCACCTCGGCCGGCAAGGCCGCCGCCATGGACCTGTGCCTGCACCTCGTCCGCCTCGACCACGGCTCGTCGGTCGCCAACACCGTCGCCCGCAACCTGGTCGTGCCCCCGCACCGGGACGGCGGCCAGGCCCAGTTCGTCAGCACCCCGGTGCCCGCCCCCGACCACCACCCGCTGGCCGAGCTGTTCCCCTGGGTGATCGAGCGGCTGGACCGCCCGCTGACCGTGGAGGACATGGCCCGCCGGGCGCGGATGAGCTCACGCAACCTGGGACGGCACTTCAGGTCGGTGACCGGCACCACCCCCCTCCAGTGGCTGCTGACCCAACGGATACGCCACGCGCAGGAGTTGCTGGAGACCACCGACGCCGGTGTCGACACCATCGCGGCGGCCACCGGCATGGGAACCGGGACGACGCTGCGCCGGCACTTCAACCGCACGGTCGGCGTGCCCCCGGACGCCTACCGCCGCACCTTCCGCTCCCGGACCCGCCCCGGCCCGGCCGACATCGGGCAGCACGGACAGCCCCACGACCGGCGCCCCTGAGCCGGCCGGCGGCGGCAGCCCTCCCGCGGCGGCGACCGTCCACCGACGGGGACAATGGCGCCATGGCAGCAGAGAGCAACCGCCACCCCGCCCGCGCGGAGCTGACGAAGCGCTGGGCGGACACCGTCCTGGCCGCGCGCGACGGCGACGGGTCCGGCCCCGCGCCGGAGCCCTACGGGGCGAACCTCCTGGACCGCTGGGCCGAACCCCGGCGCCGGTACCACACCACCGACCACCTCCTCGCGGTCCTCGACCACATCGGCGTACTGGAGGCCCACGGGGAGCGTGCCGACGATCCGGCCGCCGTGCGCCTGGCCGCCTGGTTCCACGACGCCGTGTACCTCCCCGACCGCTCGGAGAACGAGGAGCGCTCCGCCCGGCTCGCCGAACGCGCGCTGGCCGAACTGGGCGTCGCCCCGGAGCGCACGGCCGAGGTCGCCCGGCTGGTGCGGCTCACCGTCACCCACGACCCAGCCGACGACGACACCGCCGGCGCCGTCCTGTGCGACGCGGACCTCGCGATCCTGGCCTCGCCCCCGGCCGCGTACGCCGCCTACACCGCCGCCGTCCGCGAGGAGTACGCCTTCGTCCCCGACGACGCCTTCCGTGTGGGCCGGGCGGCCGTACTGCGCCAACTCCTCGATCTCCCACGGCTGTTCAGGACCCCGTACGGGGAACGCGTCTGGACGGAGCCGGCCCGCCGGAACATGGAGGACGAACTGGCGGCGCTGACGCAGGCATGACGGCCGGGGCCGAAGCGGGAAACGGGTTCGACGGCGGGCGCCCGACCCCGTACGAAGGAGGTATGCCTCCGAGCCCCGGTCCCCTGAAGCCGGACATACCCGCGCCCACCCGAACCTCCGCCTCCGGCTCCGCCCCGGACGTCGAACCGGACATCGACCCCGACTTCGCACCGGGCCGCGACCGGCCCCGTATGCCCCTGTCCGTCTACGTCCTCGCCCTGTCCGTCTTCGCCCTCGGCACCAGCGAGTTCATGCTCTCGGGTCTGCTGCCGTCCATCGCGCGGGACATGGGCGTGACGATCCCGCGGGCGGGTCTGCTGATCTCGGCGTTCGCGATCGGCATGGTCGTCGGCGCGCCGCTGCTCGCCGTGGCCACCCTGCGCCTGCCGAGGCGGACCACCCTCGTTTCCCTGATCGCGGTCTTCGGGCTCGGCCAGCTGGTCGGAGCCCTCGCGCCCGGCTACACCGTGCTCTTCGCCTCACGTGTCGTCAGCGCCCTGGCCTGCGCGGGCTTCTGGGCGGTCGGCGCGGCCGTGGCCGTCGCAGCGGTGCCGGCGACCTCGCGGGCGCGGGCACTGGCCGTGATGATCGGCGGCCTGTCGATCGCGAACGTGCTGGGTGTGCCCGCGGGCGCCTTCCTCGGCGAGGGGCTCGGCTGGCGGGCCGCGTTCTGGGCCGTCGCAGCGGCGTCCGCCGTAGCGCTCGTCGGCATCGTGACCCTCGTCCCGCCCATCGCGCCCCCGCGCGAGCGGCCCCGGCTGCGCGCGGAACTGCGCGTCTACCGCGACGGGCAGGTCTGGCTGTCGATCGGCACGATCGCGCTCACCGCGGCCGGTGTCTTCTGCGTCTTCAGTTATCTCGCCCCGCTGCTCACCGATGTCGCCCGCCTCGACGCGAGCTGGGTCCCGACCGTGCTGGCGCTGTTCGGCGTGGGCGCGCTCATCGGGACGGCGCTCGGCGGGCACTTCGCCGACGCGTATCCGTTCCGGGTCCTGCTGAGCGGCATGGCGGCGGACATCGTCGTGCTCGTCGCGTTCGCCCTGCTCGGGCGGTACGCCGTCGCGGCCGTCCCGTTCTCCTTCCTTCTCGGGGTCGCCTGCTTCAGCACCGCCCCGGCGCTGAACGCCCGGATGTTCCAACTCGCCGCGGCCGCACCCACCCTGGCGGGCGCCACCACCACCTCCGCCTTCAATCTGGGCAACACCGCGGGTCCTTGGCTGGGCGGCGCCGTCATCGACGCGGGGCTCGGGTACCGGGCCACCGCGTGGGTGGGCGCCGTGCTGACGGCCGCCGCCGTCGGCCTGACCCTCGTGGCCCTGCGGCCGCACCGCCGTACGCGGGCCGCACGGCCCGCCGGAACGGCGGAGAATCCCGTACGTTCCAAGGCGTGATCCGTCCTATTCTCGGCCGCATGACAGACACGGGCGGGGATCAGGTCGAGGAAGCCGTCGCGAGTTGCGCCGCGCTGCTCCGGGCGGCGGCCGGACGCGACTGGGAGGGCGTACGGGCGGGACGGCTGGAGTGGAGCTGCCGGCGCACCGCCGAGCACATCGCCGGTGATCTCATCGCGTACGCCGGGCAGTTGGCCGGGCGGGCCGCCACGGCGTACGTGCCCTTCGAGATCACGGTGGACGAGGGCACAGGCAACGCGGGGGTCGTCGACGTGATCGAGACGACCGGCGCCCTGCTCGCCGCCGTCGTCCGTACGACCCCGCGCGAGGTGCGCGCCTTCCATCCGTACCCGTTCCGCGGCGCGAACCGCGAGGGCTTCGCCGCGATGGGGGTGGCCGAGGTCCTGCTGCACACGCACGACGTGGCCGAGGGTCTCGGCCTGCCGTACGAGCCGCCGGCCGGGCTGTGCACCTGGGTCCTCACCCGGATCTTCCCGCACGTGCGGCCCGAACCCGACGCCCCGTGGAGCACGCTCCTGTGGGCCACCGGGCGCGGCGACCTGCCGGGCCGGGAACCGGTCACCGAGTGGCGCT
This sequence comes from Streptomyces sp. NPDC005281, assembly GCF_040607495.1. NCBI lineage: Bacteria > Bacillati > Actinomycetota > Actinomycetes > Kitasatosporales > Streptomycetaceae > Streptomyces > Streptomyces sp. NPDC005281. Next base: position 448,282 of record NZ_JBEXGX010000001.1, read on the forward strand.
GGAACAACAACCTGGTGATCGACGCCGAGCGGCTCACCCTCCAGGGGGTCACCCCGGCCGCCGCCGCCGATCTGCGCGCGGGCGGCACCGGCGGCTTCGAGTGGATGGAGTCCGGCCCGTTCGAGGGCACCCGGGGCGCCGCCGGGATGGTCACGGGCGCCTACGAGAAGGGGGTGCACCGGCCGGAGTGGGGGATGTTCGTACTCGTACGGCGTGAGGACGGCCTCGCGGTCGGCGCGATCGGCTTCCACGGCGTGCCCGACGAGGAGGCACGCGCCGAGGTCGGCTACGACCTCGCGGAGAACGCCCGCGGCCACGGATACGCCACCGAGGCGCTGCGCGCCCTGTCCGACTGGGCCCTCGCCCGCGACGACCTCAAGATCCTGCTCGCCGCCATCGACCGGGACAACGCCCCCTCCCAACGGGTCATCGCCCGCGCCGGATTCACCAGGGTGAGCGATGACATGGAGAAGCTGGCCCGCGAACTGCACGGTCTGGAGGAGCCCTTGCGGCTGTACGTCCGCGAGTCCTGAGCACCCGCGGGCCGCGGGCACCCCGCGAGAAGGCCCCGCCCGCTCAGCGCGCGCGCTTGCGGCGGCGCAGTCCGGCCCCGTGCAGCAGCCGTACGACCTCACGGCTGTGGACCTCCACCGCACCGGCGGCGACCGCGTCGGCGTAGCGGTGCGAGGGGATGTCGTAGTGGTCGCGCTCGAAGGCCCGCGGGGGCGCGCCCAGCCTCTCGGCGAACGCGTGCAGTTCGTCGTAGGAGACGTCGCTGATCAGGTGGGACCAGACCCGGCCGTGCCCCGGCCAGGTCGGCGGATCGATGTAGACGGTCACGAGGACGGGTTCGTGCCGGTCGCCGAGCTCAGCGAGCCCACCGGGGAGATCGTCACGCCCGCCTCGTGGCACACCCAGTGGGGGTCGGCGCCCAGTTCGGGCTCGACGTCCAGGGCGTGCGGGCCGCCGGAGGTGCACACCGGGCACAGCGGCCACCGTCCGTGCCGCTCCAGGAGCGCGTCCTGCACGTCCTGGGCCACGAGCCCGGCGACGAACTCGACACCTTCCGGCCACTGCTCGACCCACCAGCGGCGCTGCACCACCGAGTCCTCGACCAGGGAGACGACGTCCGCCTCGGCCACCTGGCCCGCGATCAGGTCGGCGAGCACACGGGCGCGTGCCGTGTGCAATGCCTGCTCCAGGGGGCTGAGGGGACTGCCGGTGGGATCCATGTCCCCATTGTGGGCACCCTTGACCGTATGCCCCAAAGGAAAATATCTTTCATTATGTGACCAATGACGTGAAGGAAATTTTCGCGGGTGGGGCGCCGCCCGCCCCCGCGGCCCTCGCGGCCAAGGTGCGGACGCTCGCCCCCTCGATGACACGCTCCATGCAGCGGGTCGCCGAGGCCGTCGCCGGTGACCCGGCCGGCTGCGCGGCCCTCACGGTCACCGGACTCGCCGGGCTCACCGGCACCAGCGAGGCCACGGTCGTCCGCACGGCACGCCTCCTCGGCTATCCCGGATACCGGGACCTGCGTCTCGCGCTCGCCGGACTCGCCGCCCAGCAGCAGTCGGGCCGGGCCCCCGCCGTCACCGCCGACATAGCCGTCGACGACCCCATCGCCGACGTCGTCGCCAAACTCGCCTACGACGAGCAGCAGACCCTCGCCGACACCGCCGCCGCGCTCGACACGGTCCAGCTCGGCGCCGCCGTGGACGCCATAGCCACCGCCCGCCGCGTCGACATCTACGGCGTCGGCGCGTCCGGGCTCGTCGCCCAGGACCTCCTCCAGAAACTCCTGCGGATCGGGCTCATGGCCCACGCGCACAGCGACCCGCACCTCGCGGTGACGGGCGCGGTGCAGCTGCGCGCCAAGGACGTGGCGATAGCCATCACGCACTCCGGCTCGACCGGCGACGTCATCGAACCCCTGCGGGTCGCCTTCGAGCACGGGGCGACGACCGTGGCGATCACCGGACGTCCGAGCGGACCGGTCACGCAGTACGCCGACCACGTCCTCACCACCTCGACCGCCCGCGAGAGCGAACTGCGCCCGGCGGCCATGTCGTCGCGCACCAGCCAGCTGCTGGTGGTGGACTGTCTGTTCGTGGGGGTCGCCCAGCGCACCTACGAGACGGCCGCGCCCGCGCTGTCCGCCTCGTACGAGGCCCTGGCGCACCGCCACTCCCCGCGCAACGGCCGATAGCCGCTCCGCACGACCGATACCTCATCGGAAAGAGCCGCCTCTCCCATGACCTCCACGCCCAACTACGGTGATCTCCGAGCAGAGTTGGAGACGCTGACCACCGAGGCGTTCCGCCCCGAACTGTCGGAGATCGACCGTCTGCCCACCCTGGAGATCGCGCGGCTCATGAACGGGGAGGACACGACGGTGCCGGCGGCCGTCGCGGCGCAGCTCCCGCTCATCGCCGCCGCGATCGACGGCATCGCGGAGCGCATGTCCCGCGGCGGCCGCCTGATCTACGCGGGCGCCGGCACCGCGGGCCGCCTCGGCGTTCTGGACGCCTCGGAGTGCCCGCCCACGTTCAACACCGATCCCTCCCGGGTCGTCGGCGTGATCGCGGGCGGCCCGACCGCCATGGTCACCTCGATCGAGGGCGCCGAGGACTCCCGGGACCTCGCCGCGGCCGACCTGGACGCACTGGCACTGACGTCCGACGACACCGTGGTCGGGGTCTCCGCCTCGGGCCGCACCCCGTACGCGGTCGGCGCGGTCGAGCACGCCCGCGAGCAGGGCGCGCTCACGGTCGGCCTGTCCTGCAACGCGCACAGCGCGCTCGCCTCCGCCGCGGACCACGGCATCGAGGTCGTGGTCGGCCCCGAACTGCTCACCGGCTCGACCCGGCTGAAGTCCGGCACCGCGCAGAAGCTCGTCCTGAACATGCTCTCGACGATCACGATGATCCGGCTCGGCAAGACGTACGGGAACCTGATGGTCGACGTACGGGCCTCGAACGAGAAGCTGAGGGCGCGCTCCCGCCGGATCGTCGCCCTCGCCACCGGTGCCCCCGACGAGGAGATCGAGCGCGCGCTGACAGCCACCGACGGTGAGGTGAAGAACGCCATCCTGACGATCCTCGGCGGCGTGGACGGGCCCACCGCCGCCCGCCTTCTGGAGGAGTCCGAGGGCCATCTGCGCGCCGCGCTGGCGAAGGCGTCCGACTGACCAGCACGCTCAGGGAGTGCGTACACCGGACTCCACCACAGCAGCGGCGATCCTCCCCCTCGTGGGCGGCCCCGCGAACGTCCTCACCGTCGCCCACTGCATGACCCGGCTCCGGCTGGGTCTGCGGGACCCGGACCTGGTGGACGAGGAGGGCCTGCGGGCCATTCCCGCCGTCCTCGGCCTGGTCGCGGACGGCCCTTCCTGCCAGATCGTGCTGGGCCCCGGCACGGTCGCCCGCGTGACACCCGAGTTCGAGGCGCTGCTGGCCACCGCCCCGGCCCTCCCGGCCCCCCAGGACCTGGAACCGGCGACAGCCCCGACACTCCTCGCCCCGCACGGCACCGAGCCGGGGCCCCTCGCCGGACCGGCGGCCCCGCACGACTGCGGACCGGCCACCGGCGCGGACCGGCTCGCCCGGCGCGGCGCCGAGCTGAGGGCCGCCAGGACCCGCCGCAACGCCACCCCCCTCAAACTGTTCCTGCGGCGGATCGCGGACGTCTTCGTGCCCCTGATCCCCGCCCTGATCGGCTGCGGGGTGATCGCGGGACTCAACGGCCTGCTGATCAACCTCGGCGTGCTGACGGGCCTCACCCCCGCCCTGACCGCGATCGCCGGCGGGTTCATGGCGCTCATCGCCGTCTTCGTCGGACACAACACGGCCAAGGTGTTCGGCGGCACCCCGGTCCTGGGCGGCGCGGTGGCCGCGGTCGTCGTGTACGCGGGTGTCGCCAAGGTGACCGTCCTCGGGGTGGCGCTCGCCCCCGGCCAGGGCGGCGTCCTGGGCGCCCTGGCCGCGGCCCTGCTCGGGACGTACGTGGAGAAGTGGTGCCGCCGCTGGGTCCCGCCCACCCTGGACGTGCTGATCACCCCCACTCTCACCGTGCTGCTGACCGGCCTGGTGACGCTGTACGCGCTGATGTACGCGGCCGGCGAGCTCTCCGCCGCCATCGGCACCGCCGCCGCCTGGCTGCTGTCCACCACGGGCGCCTTCGCCGGGCTCGTCCTGGGCGCCCTGTTCCTCCCCCTGGTGATGCTGGGCCTGCACCAGGCCCTCATCCCCATCCACACGACCCTCATCGAGCAGCAGGGCTACACCGTCCTGCTGCCCGTACTCGCCATGGCGGGCGCGGGCCAGGTCGGCGCCGCCCTCGCGGTCTACGTCCGGCTGCGCCACGACACCTCGCTGCGCACGACGATCCGATCGGCGCTCCCGGCGGGTCTCCTCGGCGTCGGCGAACCCCTGATCTACGGCGTCTCCCTGCCCCTCGGCCGCCCCTTCGTCACGGCGTGCGCGGGCGGCGCGGCGGGCGGCGCCTTCATCGGCTTCTTCTCGATGCTGGGCGACCGTGTCGGCTCGACGGCCATCGGCCCCTCCGGCCTGGCCCTGTTCCCGCTGCTGTCCGGCAACCGGGGTCTGGCCGTCACCGCGGCGATCTACGCGGGCGGTCTGCTCACCGGGTACGCCGTCGGGTTCGCGGCCACCTACCTCTTCGGCCTCGGCGGCATCCCCGAAAACGGTCTCGACGGCGGACTCGGCAGTGACCTCGGCAGCGCTTCACCGGCCCGCCGGACGGAACGGACCGCCGTATAACCGGGCTGTCGGTGGCGCGTGCGAGGCTGGGGGCATGAACCACGCACAGCTGACCGCCCTGGGCCGTGCTCTGCGGCTGCTCGGGGAGCACGGCGACGCACTGAACGCCGACACCCCCGACACCAAGCTGCACGAGGTCAAGGCGGATCTGAAGCGGGCCCTGGCCCTGCTCGACGAGACGGTGACGACGGCCGCGCCGACCACCCGCTGCTCCGAGCATCCGAACGGCCCGGTGGACGAGAGCGCCCCGGACCGCTGTCTGCTCTGCGAGACCCGCCGCCGCACCGCCCGCCGCACCGAGGTCAACGACGCGTACGGACACGGCCGGACGCCCGCCCCGGACGAGCTGCCCGACCGCACGATGTCCCGCTACGGAGTCCGCGGCGACCGCCCCCAGCCCCAGCAGCGCTGGCTCCCCGAGGTCTGGAACGGCCAGACGTGGCTCCTGTGCGGCACCCCCCGCCGCGACCGCCAGGAGGCCGAGCGCTACCTCGCCGCCGAGCGCCGGGCCCCCCGCCCCGGCATGGCCTACCGCCTCGTCCACGAGTTCACCGACTACGAGGTGCTCCGCATCTGGGGCACCCCGGTCAAGGTCGACATCGAACCGATGGGCAACCTGTAGGCGAGCGGTCCGGGCCCCCGGGCCCCGGCCTCCCGGTCGTGGCGACGGTCACGGCAGGCGCCCCTCCGCGTTGAGCCGCCGCACCCGGGCCCGCAGCACCTCGCCCGGCGGCGCCTCCCCGAGGGCCTCCGGCGGACAGTCCCACTCGATTCCGCCACCGGGCGGCCGCAGTTGTACGAGGCCGCCCTCGCGCCCCATCACCTGCCCGAGCCGCCCGTCCCGCACGTCGATCGCGTACTCCTCGCCCGACGCCGTCCCCATCGCCATCACACCGATCCCTCCACGCTGAGTGTTCCTGTTCGCCACCCAGCGTGACCGGCGTGCCCGTAGCCTGGCCAGAGTCGGCGCTCCAACAACCCCACCTGTTCGACAGGGAGTCGCCATGCCCGGCCCCAAGGACCTCGACCCGTCCTCCTCCCCCGCGCGATGATCGGCGCCGAACTGCGGCACGCCCGGGAGAACGCCGGGCTCAGCCAGTCCGAACTGGGCGAACCCCTCTTCGTCAGCGGTTCCTTCATCGGCCAGCTGGAGTCCGGGACGCGGCGCCTACAGCTCGAATACGCCGTCCAGATAGACGGGATCCTCGGGACGAAGGGCTTCTTCGAGCGCAATTGCAGAGCCCTGGCCAGGTCGAAGTACCCGGACCACTTCGTGGAGGCGGCGGAGGCGGAGGCGGTTGCCACGGGGATCAGGGAGTATGCGCCGGCGCTCGTACCCGGCTTGTTGCAGACACGGGGGTACGCGCAGGCAATGTTCCGGCGGGGGCGCCCAACAGCAACAGCACAGGCCATCGACGAGTTGGTCGAGGCCCGACTGGAGCGTGCGCGCCTGCTCGACGATCCAACAACGCCGTTGTTGTGGGCGATTCTTGACGAGGCCGTCCTGCGACGGAAGGTCGGAGAAGGGCCTGTCATGGCCGAAGCCCTGCGGCACATCACCACCCTGGCGGGGAAACATCGGGTCATCGTGCAGGTGCTGCCGTTTGCCACAGGAGCTCACATGGCCATGGAGGGCTCTCTGAAGCTGATGGCCTTCGACGGCGCCCCGTCGCTCGCCTACCTGCAAGGTCTGGGCACGGGCCGACTGGAGGACGACCCGGCCACCGTCGCTCACCACGACCTGACGTTCCATCTCCTCGGCGCCAGCGCACTCTCCCCGCATGAATCACTGGCCCTGATCGACTCGGTGGCAGAGGATTACGAGCATGAGGAACAACCCTGAATGCGAGCTGAGCCAAGCCAGTTGGCGCAAGTCCACATACAGCGGAGCAAGTGGCGGCGACTGCCTGGAAGTGGGCCTCACCGAAGGCCACCCCTCCCTCGTTCCGGTCCGGGACTCGAAGAACCTCGGTCCCTCGATCACCTTCGGGGCCGCCGCCTGGACCGCGTTCGTCGGTCACGTCGGCGCCACCGGCTGACCGGCACAAAAAGGGACGGCGCCCGCGTCGCGGCGGGCGCCGTCCCTCCCCCGTTCCTCCCGTTGCCGGGAAGTTGTGTCAGCTCAGTGTGCGCAGCGCCGCCGCGTCGTACGGGGCCAGTTCGTCGAAGCGTCCGGCCAGGACCTTCGCCGCCCACTCGGGGTCCTGGAGCAGCGCGCGGCCGATCGCGACGAGGTCGAACTCGTCGCGCTCCATGCGGTCGAGGAGGTCGTCGATGCCCTTGACCGGGGAACCCTCGCCCACGAACGCCTTGATGAAGTCACCGTCCAGACCGACCGAGCCGACGGTGATGGTCGGCTTGCCGGTCAGCTTCTTCGTCCAGCCGGCGAGGTTGAGGTCGGAGCCGTCGAACTCGGGCAGCCAGTAACGGCGCGTGGAGGCGTGGAAGGAGTCCACTCCGGCCGCGGCGAGCGGGGCGAGGATCGCCTCCAGCTCCTCCGGGGTCTCGGCGAGCCGGGCGTCGTACGCCTGCTGCTTCCACTGCGAGTAGCGGAAGAGGACGGGGAACTCGGGCGAGACGGCCGCACGCACCGCGGCGACGATCTCCGCCGAGAACTTCGTACGGGCCACCGGGTCACCGCCGTACGCGTCCTCGCGGCGGTTGGTGCCGGCCCACAGGAACTGGTCGAGCAGGTAGCCGTGGGCGCCGTGCAGTTCGACACCGTCGAAGCCGATGCGCTCGGCGTCCGCCGCCGCCTTCGCGAACGCCTCGATGACGTCGTCGAGGTCCTGCTGCGTCATGGCCTTGCCGGTGACCTCGGCGTCCTCCTTGTAGAGGCCGGAGGGGCCGACCGGCGGGGCGTCCGCGAAGGGCGGCTCGCCCGCCTTGCGGACCATGCCTATGTGCCACAGCTGCGGGACGATCGTGCCGCCCGCCGCGTGCACGGCGTCGGCGACCTTCGCCCAGCCGGCGAGCTGGTCCTCGCCGTGGAAGCGCGGCACCGCGTCGCTCTGTCCGGCCGAGTCGTGGCCGACGTACGTGCCCTCGGTGACGATCAGGCCGACGCCCGCGGCGGCACGGCGGGAGTAGTAGCCGACCACGTCCTCGCCGGGTACACCGCCCGGCGAGAACATCCTGGTCATCGGGGCCATGGCGATCCGGTTCGGGACGGTCAGGCCGTTGATGGAGACAGGGCGGGACAGGATGTCGGCTGCGCGGGACGCGGCGTCAGCGGTCACGTGGGGGCTCCTCGGGGAGGTGGTCGGTATGACGTCGTGCGGGCTGCGGGGCAGGAGATTCCGTGCGGTATGTGCACATGCATCAACTGCTTCTTCAGCGTCAACCGCCGTACCGGGCGCGGCATTCCACCGCTCCCGTACGGGCCCTTGTGATCCGGGCCACGCTCCGGGCCGTCCGCGCTCGGGTCCGGGACCGCGCCGGGCCGGAGAAACGCCCGAGGGCGGCACCCTCCCTCGCGGGAAGGTGCCGCCCTCGGAACGTCAGGACGTTGATCGACCGGGGTCGATCAGAAGTCCATGTCACCGCCCGGCATGCCGCCCGGAGCGGCCGAGGAGGCCTTCTCCGGCTTGTCGGCGATGACGGCCTCGGTGGTCAGGAACAGCGCGGCGATGGAGGCGGCGTTCTGCAGGGCAGAGCGCGTGACCTTCGCCGGGTCGATGATGCCTTCGGCGATCATGTCGACGTACTCACCGGTCGCGGCGTTCAGGCCGTGGCCGACGGGAAGGTTGCGCACCTTCTCGACAATGACGCCACCCTCGAGACCACCGTTGACGGCGATCTGCTTGAGCGGGGCCTCCAGGGCCAGACGCACGGCGTTGGCGCCGGTCGCCTCGTCACCCGTGAGCTCGAGCTTCTCGAAGACCGAGGAAGCCTGGAGCAGGGCCACGCCACCACCGGCGACGATGCCCTCCTCGACGGCCGCCTTCGCGTTGCGAACGGCGTCCTCGATGCGGTGCTTGCGCTCCTTGAGCTCGACCTCGGTGGCGGCACCGGCCTTGATGACGGCCACGCCGCCGGCCAGCTTCGCCAGACGCTCCTGGAGCTTCTCGCGGTCGTAGTCCGAGTCCGAGTTCTCGATCTCGGCACGGATCTGGTTCACGCGGCCGGCGACCTGGTCGGCAGAGCCGGAGCCGTCGACGATCGTGGTCTCGTCCTTGGTGATGACGACCTTGCGGGCGCGGCCCAGCAGGTCAAGACCCGCGTTCTCCAGCTTGAGGCCGACCTCCTCGGAGATGACCTCGCCGCCCGTGAGGATGGCGATGTCGCCGAGCATGGCCTTGCGGCGGTCACCGAAGCCCGGGGCCTTGACGGCGACGGACTTGAAGGTGCCACGGATCTTGTTGACGACCAGGGTCGACAGGGCCTCGCCCTCGACGTCCTCGGCGATGATCAGCAGCGGCTTGCCGCCCTGCATGACCTTCTCGAGGAGCGGGAGCAGGTCCTTCACGTTCGCGATCTTGGAGTTCGCGATCAGGATGTACGGGTCGTCGAGGACGGCCTCCATACGCTCCATGTCGGTGGCGAAGTACGCCGAGATGTAGCCCTTGTCGAAGCGCATACCCTCGGTGAGTTCCAGCTCCAGACCGAAGGTCTGGGACTCCTCGACGGTGATGACGCCTTCCTTGCCGACCTTGTCCATCGCCTCGGCGATGAGCTCGCCGATCTGGGTGTCGGCGGCGGAGATGGAGGCCGTGGAAGCGATCTGCTCCTTGGTCTCGACATCCTTGGCCTGCTCGAGCAGGGCACCGGAGACGGCCTCGACGGCCTTCTCGATACCGCGCTTGAGGGCCATCGGGTTGGCGCCGGCGGCGACGTTGCGCAGACCCTCGCGCACGAGCGCCTGGGCGAGAACGGTCGCCGTGGTCGTACCGTCACCGGCGACGTCGTCCGTCTTCTTGGCGACTTCCTTGACCAGCTCGGCGCCGATCTTCTCGTACGGGTCCTCGAGCTCGATCTCCTTGGCGATGGAAACACCATCGTTGGTGATCGTGGGCGCGCCCCACTTCTTCTCGAGGACGACGTTACGGCCCTTGGGGCCGAGGGTGACCTTGACGGCGTCGGCGAGCTGGTTCATCCCGCGCTCGAGACCGCGCCGTGCCTCCTCGTCGAACGCGATGATCTTGGCCATGTGAAGTGGTCCTCCCGGACGGGGTGGATTGCTCCGGATCGTGCCCGCGCCCGCGACGGACGGCCTGCAAGCCTTGTGGTTCCTTGCCCCACAGGCCCGCGGGCCTCGCTGACCCGATCCAAATTCTGTCACTCTCACTGGGAGAGTGCTAACGCCAATGATTAGCACTCGACCCCCCCGAGTGCAAGGTGCCCTCGCGAAGCGAGCCCGTTGGGGGGTGGCGGTCGGGCGACGGGCGGGCGCAGGGTGCGCTCGCGAAGCGAGCCGTCCGGCAACGGGTTGACGGGGGCGGCCGAGCACGCACGAGGGGCCCGCATCCCTGGTGGGATGCGGGCCCCTCGTGCGTGAGTTGAGTCGGTGGTCGTTCGCGCCCGGATCAGACGGCGAGTTTGACCATGTCCGCCTGCGGACCCTTCTGGCCCTGCGAGATCTCGAACTCCACTCGCTGACCCTCTTCAAGGGTGCGGTAGCCGTCCATCTGAATCGCGCTGTAGTGCACGAAGACGTCCGCACCACCGTCGACCGCGATGAAGCCGTACCCCTTCTCCGCGTTGAACCACTTGACGGTGCCCTGAGCCATGCCTAACTCCCCTATTACTGGCCCTTGCACAGATCCACACTTCGCGGATCCGGGTCAGACCTCACCCCCCATTGGTTGGGGGTGTGCGCCGGAACGCGTCGACCGCGGCTGAATGTATCTGTCCAACTGCCCTCTGCAACAGGTCAATCGGACGAGAATTCTGGGCATGGCTGATCAATGATATGCGGAGGACATGCAAGAATCCGGGGCAAGTCGGGCCCCATAAATGCCATAAAGTGCCCAAAAAGGCGAGCTACTTTGGCTACTTCTTGTCGGCCGGCGAATGCTCACTCATATGCGCCCGGCATGAAACCAACATCAAAAGCGGAGTGGCTTCCCCAACTCTAGCGCGTTCAACCCTACAGAATTGCCCCCTCCGCTTGTCTTACGGAGGGGGCAATTATGTGAACGCAATGTGTTCGGCATTACCGAGGGTAACGATCAGCCTCCGGCGACGGCCGGAATGATCGAGACGCCCACACCGTCCGGGGTCGCCGTCTCCAGACCCTGCTCGAAGCGCACGTCGTCGTCGTTGACGTACACGTTCACGAAGCGGCGCAGCTTGCCCTGGTCGTCCAGAACGCGCGCGGCGATGCCCGTGTGGTTCTTCTCCAGGTCGCCGATGACCTCGGCGAGGGTCGCGCCCTCGGCCGTCACCTCGGCGGCGCCACCGGTGTAGGTGCGCAGGATGGTGGGGATGCGGACGTTGACGCTCATGATGCGAGGCCAGCCTCTCGGAAGGAGTCGAGGTTCGGGCGGATGGTCGCGGTCAGCCCGGTGTCGGAGGCCACCGCGTCCAGGGTCTTGAGGCCGTCGCCGGTGTTCAGAACGACCGTGGTGAGGGCCGGGTCCAGGAGACCGTTCTCGATCAGCTTGCGGGTGACGCCGACGGTCACCCCGCCGGCGGTCTCCGCGAAGATGCCCTCGGTGCGCGCGAGCAGCTTGATCGCGTCGACGATCTGCTCGTCGTTCACGTCCTCCACCGCGCCTCCGGTGCGGCGCGCGATGTCCAGCACGTACGGCCCGTCCGCCGGGTTGCCGATGGCGAGCGACTTGGCGATGGTGTCCGGCTTCTGCGGCCGTACGACGTCGTGGCCCGCCTTGTAGGCGACGGAGACCGGGGAGCAGCCCTCGGCCTGGGCGCCGAAGATCTTGTACGGCCTGTCCTCGACGAGTCCGAGCTTGATCAGCTCCTGGAGGCCCTTGTCGATCTTCGTGAGCTGGGAGCCGGAGGCGATCGGCACGACCAGCTGGTCGGGGAGCTTCCAGCCGAGCTGCTCGCAGATCTCGTACGCCAGGGTCTTGGAACCCTCGGCGTAGTAGGGCCGCAGGTTGACGTTGACGAATCCCCAGCCCTCGCCGGCCGGGTCGCCGATCAGCTCGGAGCAGAAACGGTTCACGTCGTCGTAGTTGCCCTCGATGCCGACGAGTTCGCCGCCGTAGACCGCGGCCATGACGACCTTGCCCTGCTCCAGGTCGTGCGGGATGAACACGCAGGAACGGAAGCCGGCGCGGGCCGCAGCGGCGCCGACGGCTCCGGCGAGGTTGCCGGTGGAGGAGCAGGAGAGGGTGGTGAAGCCGAAGGCGCGGGCGGCCTCGATGGCCTGGGCGACGACGCGGTCCTTGAAGGAGTGCGTCGGGTTGCCGGAGTCGTCCTTGACGAACAGCTTTCCGGCGTCGACCCCGAGCTCACGGGCCAGGTTGTCGGCCTGGACGAGCTTGGTCCAGCCCGGGTTGATGTTCGGCTTGTCCGCCACGTCCGCGGGGACGGGCAGGAGCGGCGCGTAGCGCCAGATGTTCGCGGGTCCCGCTTCGATCTGCTTGCGGAGCTCTTCGGTGTCGTAGGCCGAGAAGTCGTAGGCGATCTCCAGCGGGCCGAAACACTCCTCGCAGGCGAAGACCGGGCCGAGCGGGACGCGGTGTCCGCACTCGCGGCAGGAAAGCGCCGCGGCCGGGCCGAGATCGACCGTTTCGGCGGAGTTCGTGGTGCTTGCAACTGTCTGCGCAGCCATGGAGGCGAGGCCCTTTCTCCTCATCTTCCTCACAGCGCACTTCGCCGTGAGACGGATTTGGCACCTTCCCGAGCCGGGAGCCTCGCGACGCGATCGACATCGATCGGTACGAGACCGGCTGGAGGGTTGCCGGGGCTTCATCGGGCCGTATCCCTCTGCCCCTCTGGATGAGCGGTATTTGATTGTTGAACTGTTGAACGCGATACACGCCCATGATCCAGGACATGCGATGGTCATGCGCGTTGTTCAAGACTGTAACCGAAGGCCAGGACAGTTGAGATAGTCGTCCGAACCGCGAGACGAGCCGATCGATCTGCCGCTGGCCGCAGCGGGCACGCCGATGAGAGCGTGTGATCAGACAGTGAGGAGCCGCAGACGGTGCTGAGAGAAGTCGAAAGCTGGCTGAGCACACGCTCCTGGTCCGTGACCGACCGACCGCTGCACAGGCTCATGGCGGCCAAACGCGTCAGCGGGTCGACGGTGAGTGTCGTGCTGCCCGCGCTCAACGAGGAGGAGACGGTCGGCGAGATCGTCGCGATCATCCGCCACGACCTGATGCAGCAGGTGCCGCTCGTCGACGAGATCGTCGTCGTCGACTCGGGCTCCACGGACCGCACCTCCGCGGTCGCCGCCGCCGCGGGCGCGCGGGTCGTGCACCGCGACGACATCCTGCCGCGGATTCCGGCCGTGCCCGGCAAGGGCGAGGTGCTGTGGCGGTCGCTGCTCGTGACGAGCGGGGACATCGTCTGTTTCATCGACGCGGACCTCAAGGAGTTCTCGTCCGACTTCGTCTCCGGCATCGTGGGCCCGCTGCTCACCGATCCCGGCGTGGACCTGGTCAAGGCGATGTACGACCGCCCGCTGGCCGGCACCGGCGGGCAGGGCGGCCGGGTCACCGAGCTGATGGCCCGCCCCCTGCTGAACATGCACTGGCCCCAGCTCGCGGGCTTCGTCCAGCCGCTCGGCGGCGAGTACGCGGCCCGCCGCTCCCTGCTCGAACAGCTCCCCTTCCCCGTCGGCTACGGCGTGGAACTCGGCATGCTCGTCGACTCCCTGCACCTGGTGGGTCTCGACGCCCTCGCCCAGGTCGACGTCGGGGTGCGCAAGCACCGCCACCAGGACGGACAAGCGCTGGGCCGGATGGCCGCGGCGATCTACCGCACCGCCCAGCTCCGGCTGGCCCGCGGCCACCTGATCCGGCCCTCCCTCACCCAGTTCGAGCGCGGCCGGGACGGTTTCCGGCCGCGCACGTACTCCGTGGACACCGAGGAAAGGCCGCCGATGACCGAAATCTCCGAGTACCAGCGGCGCAAGGCCGCCTAGACCGGCCCGGACGGCCGCGATCGCATACGGCCGAAGGGCGCGTTTGAGCGTTTCGACACGGGGCTAGGTTTCGAGGCATGGCTTCAACGCATGGTGCCCACCGGATTCTGGTCGCGTCCAACCGCGGCCCGGTCACGTACGAGGTACGAGAGGACGACTCGCTGCACGCCAGGCGCGGCGGCGGCGGACTCGTCTCGGGACTCTCGGCGATCGGGCCGGAAGCGGGCGCCCTCTGGGTGTGCTCCGCTCTCGGCGACGGCGACCGCGAGGCCGTCAGGCGCGGAGTCGGCGAGGACGGCGTTCGCATGCTCGCCATCGACGGCGAGGTGCACGCCGACGCCTACAACGGCATCGCCAACTCCGTGCTGTGGTTCGTCCACCACATGCTCTACCAGACCCCGCTGGAGCCGGTCTTCGACGCGGAGTTCCGGAGCCGGTGGGAGTCGTACCGGACCTACAACCGCGCCTTCGCCGAGGCGCTGGCCGAGGAGGCTGCCGAGGGCGCGGCGGTGCTGGTCCAGGACTACCACCTGTGCCTGGTGCCCGGGATGCTCCGCGAACTGCGCCCCGACCTGCGCATCGGCCACTTCTCCCACACCCCGTGGGCACCCGAGGACTACTTCCGGATGCTCCCCGACGACATCAGCGCGGAGCTGATGGCGGGCATGCTCGGCGCCGACCGGGTGGCCTTCCTGACCTGGCGGTGGGCCACGGCGTTCCTGCGCTGCGCGGAGACGGCCGCCCCCGGGCGCCGTACCGGGTCCTGGTCATCGGGGGCGCCCCGGGCGGTCGTGCACCTGGACGGCGCAGGGGCGCCCCTGCGGGAGACCCTCATCGGGGTGCACGGCCTCGGCGCGGACGCCGAGTTCCTGCGCGAACGCTCGCACCGGGCGGACGTCGAGGAACGGATGGCCGCGCTGCGCGAGGAGATCGGCGCGGACCGCAAGGCGATCGTGCGCGTCGACCGGACCGAGCTGTCCAAGAACATCGTGCGGGGGCTGCTGGCGTACCGGCAGCTGCTCGACGACCACCCCGAGTGGCGCGAGCGGGTCGTCCATGTGGCCTTCGCCTATCCGTCGCGGCAGGACCTCGCGGTCTACCGGGACTACACGGCCGAGGTGCAGCGGCTCGCCGACGAGATCAACTCCGGTTACGGAACGCCCGGCTGGACCCCGGTGGTGCTGCATGTGAAGGACGACTTCGCGCGCTCGCTCGCCGCGTACCGGCTGGCCGACGTCGCCCTCGTCAACCCCATCAGGGACGGCATGAACCTCGTCGCCAAGGAGGTCCCGGTCGTCTCCGACGAGGGCTGCGTGCTGGTCCTGTCGCGGGAGGCCGGGGCCTACGAGGAACTGGGCGAGGACGCGATCACGGTGAACCCGTACGACATCACCGGTACGGCGCGGGCGCTGCACGAGGCGCTCGGCATGCAGCCCGGCGAACGGGCGGAGCGCACCAAGCGGCTGGCCGCCGCGGCCACCGCGCTGCCGCCCGCCCAGTGGTTCCTGGACCAGCTGCACGAGCTGGAGGGCTGAGCGAGATCCCAGCCTGAAATCAGCCCCTCCGGCGTTTGAGGAGCGGGGTCCGGGGCGGAGCCCCGGGTACGGGACGGGTAGGGGCGGAGGGGGCGAAAAAGGCCTGCCCCCCGCCCCGGCCCGCCCGGGGCGACAGGCGACCGGGTCAGCCGAGGGCGGCCGCGAGAGCGGCAAGGAGGCGGACGACCCCGGCCGGCCCGTCGACCACCAGGTCGGCGCGTTCGGCGAGTTCGGCGACCTCGGAGCTGCCGCTGCACACCAGGAGCCCGGGGATCCCCTCGGAGCGGAGCTTGTCGACGGCGGCGAAGGCGGGCAGGTCGCCCAGGTCGTCGCCCGCGTACAGGACGGCCTCGGCGCCGATCTCCCGTACGTACTCCATGAGGGCGACGCCCTTGTCCATGCCCGGCGGGCGCAGCTCAAGGACCATGCGGCCCGGCTCGACGATCAGACCGTGCCTGGCGGCGAGTTCGCCGAGCGGCTCCCGCAGCGCCTCGAACGCGGCCTGGGGGTCGCCGGCGCGCCGCGTGTGCACGGCGACCGCGCGGCCCTTCTCCTCGATCCAGGTGCCCTGCCAGGCCCCGATCCCGTCGAGGAACCCGGGCAGTTCGGCGCGGACGGAGGCCACCCCGGGGTGCGGAGCGGGGGCGGTGACCGTGCCGCTCACCGCGTCCCAGCGCTCTGCGCCGTAGTGGCCTAGGACGACCAAGTGCTCAAGACCGGCGACGCCCGCGAAGCCGCCGTGGCGCACGGCCACTCCGGCCGGGCGGCCGGTGACCACGGCGACGGAGGCGACCTTGGGGGCGAGCACGGCCAGGACGGGGACCGCGTCGGGGTGCGCGCGGGCCCGGTCGGGGTCGGGGACGATGGGGGCGAGGGTTCCGTCGAAATCGAGTGCGACGACCGTCCGGGCCGGGCGCGTGAGGATCGCCTCCAGAGCGTCGCGTCCGGCGGGGGTCACCGGGGCCGGCAAGGAGTCCTTGGATTCGGGGTGGCTGCCCATGGGGTGACCCTATCCGGGCGGGGGCGGGCGCACCCGCGACTCGTGGCCGAAGCGGGGACCCGCGACCCGGATTGCCTCGATCCCGCCGGGGGTCCCACTGCTCTCCATCGCCATCCGGTCTCACGGTTCGGTCCCGTCGCCGAACTCGACTGATCCGGCCGCGTGTCGCCCCGGGCGGGTAGGGGTGGGGCAGGCCTTTCTCGCCCCCTCCGCCCCTACCCGTCCCGTACCTGGGGCTCCGCCCCGGACCCCGCTCCTCAAACGCCGGAGGGGCTGAACTTTTCACCGTTCGTCGCGGCGGCTCTCCCGTACCCGGCGCAGCCTGTTCACCGTGACGGGGTCGTGCGCGAGGGCGCGCGGGTCGTTCAGCAGCGCGTTGAGCAGCTGGTAGTAGCGGACCGGGGCCAGGCCCAGCTGTTCGCGTATGGCGCGCTCCTTGGCGCCGGGACCGGGGAAGCCGCGGCGCTCCAGGGCGAGAATGCTCCGTTCGCGCGCGGGCAGCTCTTCCATGGACAGCACGGTAGTCCCCGGCACCGACAGGCGCCGGGGCCGGGGGCCGGGGCCGCCGCACCGGGGGGCATCGGTCTCGGAATGCGATACAAGGCGGACACAAGGCCCCCTATCCAGCGAGTGGACTAGACCTTTCAAGGGGTAAAGGCGACACTGTCCCCCGTGAGACACGTCATCGCCCTCGATGTGGGCGGCACCGGGATGAAGGCCGCCCTCGTCGGGGTGGACAACGAGCCCTCCCCCGACCGCCCCGGCGCGCCGGGGCCGCAGGCTCCCGGGCACCTCGCGCTGCTGCACCAGGCCCGCCGGGCGACCGGCCGTGAGCGCGGGCCCGACGCCGTCGTCGAGGACATCCTCGCCTTCGCCGCCGAACTGCGCGCCTACGGCGAGGAGCGCTTCGGCGAGAGCGCCGTGGCCGCCGGCGTCGCCGTCCCCGGCATCGTCGACGCCCGGGGCGGCATCGCGGTCTACGCCGCCAACCTCGGCTGGCGCGACGTACCGCTGCGCGCGCTGCTCGGCGAGCGGCTCGGCGGCATACCCGTCGCGCTCGGGCACGACGTGCGCACCGGCGGGCTCGCCGAGGGCCGGATCGGCGCCGGACAGGGAGCGGACCGCTTCCTCTTCGTCCCGCTGGGCACCGGCATAGCGGGCGCCATCGGCATCGACGGCTCCGTCGAGGAGGGCGCGCACGGCTTCGCCGGGGAGATCGGCCACATCGTCGTACGGCCCGGCGGGTCCCCGTGCCCCTGCGGGCAGCACGGCTGCCTGGAGAGGTACGCCTCCGGGGCGGCCGTCAGCCAGGCCTGGGCCGAGGCGTCCGGCGACCCCGAGGCGGACGCGGCGGACTGCGCCAAGGCCGTCGAGTCGGGCGACCCGAGGGCGCGGGCCGTGTGGCAGGAGGCCGTCGACGCGCTCGCCGACGGCCTGGTCACCGCGCTCACCCTCCTGGACCCGCGCACCCTGATCATCGGTGGCGGGCTCGCCGAGGCCGGGGAAACCTTGTTCACACCCCTGCGGACCGCGGTCGAACGTCGTGTCACCTTCCAGAAGCTGCCGTCCATCGTCCCCGCAGCCCTCGGGGACACCGCCGGATGCCTCGGTGCCGGGCTCCTCGCCCGGGACCTCCTGAACCCCACTTCTACGACTCCGCGGAGGTAACCACCCGATGGCCCCTAGCAAGGTTCTCGCCGGCGCCCGGGTGGTACTGCCCACCGGGATCGTGCACGACGGCCGTGTGATCATCGACGGTCGGCGGATCGCCGGCGCGGGCGCCCCCGGGACGCGGCAGGCCGGAGCCGCCGGGGCGGTCCCCGCGGACACGCCCGTGACCGACCTGTCCGGCCACTGGGTGGTCCCCGGCTTCGTCGACATCCACAACCACGGCGGCGGCGGCGCGTCGTTCACCTCGGGAACGGCCGAGGACGTCCTGCGGGGCATCCACACCCACCGGCTGCACGGCACCACGACCCTCGTCGCCTCGACCGTCACCGGCGACATGCACGGCCTCGCCGAGCGCGCGGGGATGCTGGCCGAGCTCGCAGAGCAGGGCGACATCGCGGGCATCCACTTCGAGGGCCCGTTCATCTCGCCGTGCCGCAAGGGCGCGCACTCCGAGGAACTGCTGCGCGCCCCGGACCCGGCGGAGGTCCGCAAGCTGATCGACGCGGCGCGCGGCCGGGCCAGCATGGTCACGCTCGCCCCCGAACTGCCGGGCGGCCTCGACTCCGTACGCCTGCTCGCCGAACACGGGGTGATCGCCGCGATCGGGCACACCGACGCGACGTACGAGCAGACGAAGGCGGCCATCGACGCGGGCGCGACCGTGGCGACGCACCTGTTCAACGCGATGCCGGCGCTCGGGCACCGCGCGCCGGGCCCCATCGCCGCCCTCCTGGAGGACGAGCGGATCACCGTCGAGCTGATCAACGACGGCACGCATCTGCACCCCGCCTCGCTGGAGCTGGCGTTCCATCACGCGGGGGCGGCCCGGGTCGCGTTCATCACCGACGCGATGGACGCGGCGGGCTTCGGCGACGGCCGCTACATGCTCGGCCCGCTGGAGGTCGAGGTCGCGGACGGCGTCGCCCGCCTGGTGGAGGGCGGTTCGATCGCGGGCTCCACACTGACCCTCGACCGCGCCTTCCAGCGCGCCGTCACCGTCGACCGGCTGCCGGTCGAGGACGTCGTGGCGGCCATCTCGGCCAACCCCGCCCGCCTGCTGGGCCGGTACGACCGGGTGGGCTCGCTGGAGCCGGGCAAGGACGCGGACCTCGTGGTCCTCGACGCCGATTTCGCCCTCAAGGGCGTGATGCGCGGCGGCGAATGGGTGGTCGATCCCCAACTGGGGTGATTCATGCCTTTGTTGCTTACGGCGGTTGGCCCGGGGGGACTGGGCCGACCGCCGTTGTGTTTGGCATGATCGAGCCTCCGGAACCACCGGCGGGCGTCCGACCGGCGCCCACGTCGCAGAACTCTTCGGGGGAGGTCGTGCCAGGTGATCCTCACGGTCACGCTGAACACCGCCCTCGACATCACCTATCGCGTGCGGGCGCTGCGTCCGCACAGCACGCACCGGGTGAGCGAGGTGACCGAACGGCCGGGCGGCAAGGGCCTGAACGTGGGACGCGTGCTGGCCGCGCTCGGCCACGAGGTGACGGTCACCGGTTTCACCGGCGGCGCGACCGGCCGCGCCGTACGGGACCAGCTGGCCGCGACGGCCGGGGTGGTGGACGCGCTCGTCCCGGTGGAGGGACCGACGCGTCGCACGATAGCCGTCGTCGACACGACGACCGGTGACACGACCCAGCTCAACGAACCCGGGCCGGTGATAACCCCCGCCGAGTGGTCGGCCTTCCAGGAGACGTACGGGCAACTGCTGCGCTCCGCCTCGGCGGTGGCCCTGTGCGGCAGCCTGCCCCCGGGCGTCCCGGTCGGCGCCTACGCCCAACTCGTCCGCACCGCACGCGCGTCGGCGGTCCCGGTCCTGCTGGACACCAGCGGCGAGCCGCTGCGCCGGGGAGTCGCCGCGCGCCCCGACATCGTCAAGCCGAACGCCGAGGAACTGGCCGAACTGACCGGCTCCCACGAGCCGTTGCAGGCCACCCGAAACGCCCGGCGGCGCGGCGCGCACGCGGTGGTCGCCTCGCTCGGCGCGGACGGGCTGCTCGCCCACACACCCGAGGGCCACTGGCGGGCCACCCCGCCCGTGCGGGCCCACGGCAACCCGACCGGCGCGGGCGACTCGGCCGTCGCGGGCCTGTTGTCGGGTCTGGTGGAGAAGCTCGACTGGCCGGCCCGGCTCGCCCGTGCCGTCGCCCTGTCGGCCGCGACGGTGGCGGCGCCCGTGGCGGGCGAGTTCGACCGGACGCTGTACGAGAGCCTGCTGGGCTCGGTCACGGTGACGGACGAGGCCACCGCGGCCTGAGCGGTGGAGCCGGAAGCCCGGCAGTCATGACCGGCGGAGCCGGAAGGCGCCCGGAGACTCGGCAGCCCGATACGGCCGCCGGGGGTATCGCCCGTATCCGCCCGGCCGCCTTCTACGCGTCGGCGGCCGGATACGACGGGACTACTTCCACCCGGTTTCGAGCCAGAGCTGGTCGAAGTTCGCGTCGCACTGGTTGCCGTCGGCACAGGAGATCTGGATGGTGTTGGTGCCCTTGTTGAGGGTGATGTCCCCCCAGGTGTTGGTCCAGCCCTTTTCGTAGTCGCCCTGCGCGGCATGCGCGAAGTTCTTCAGGTTGAGGGGGCGGTCCTGGGTGTTGCTGTTGACCGTGAGCGACGCGTTGGCGTCCGTGCCGGGGACGCCGTAGTTGACGTACAGCGTGTACTTGCCGGCCTTCGGGATGCCGCTGACGTTCCAGGTGATCGACGCGCCCACGTGGTTGAACCCCGTGACGTAGACCCCGCCGTCCGCCTTGGCGCCCTTGACGTCCGACGCCGTCGTCACGCCCGCGCCCAGGTTCAGCGCCTTGGCGTCGATCTTGGGGAGCGCCGCGGGCTGGTCGGCGCCCTTCGTCTGCGCCTCGGACGGGGACGCGCTCTGGGCGGTCGAGGGGGTCGGGTCAGCCGCGTTGCCCTTGTTGTCGTCGCCCCCGCCGCCGAGCATGGCGACGCTGATGCCGATCACCACGGCGGCGACCACGGCGATCGCGCCGATGAGGAGACCCTTGGTGTTCGGGCCACGGCCGCGCCCGCCGCCGTCACCGTGACCGGGCATCGGCGTCCGCGCCGTCTGCGCGCCGCCGGGAACGGTCTCGGGGGCTCCGTAGTGGGCGTTCGGCTGGCCGTGACCGCCCTGCTGCGGCACCTGGCCGTAGGGGGCGGTCGGAGCCTGCTGGCCGTAGGCGCCCTGAGCGGTCTGCTGGCCGTACTTGCGCTCGCCGACCGCCCGCACCCGGTTGACCGAGCCCGGGTAGCCGTAGCCGCCGCCTCCAGAGGGCGGCGTGGCTCCGTTGGCCTGACCGTCGGCGTACAGATAGCCGAACGGGTCGTCGTCCTCGGGCGTGCTCGCGCCGTTGTTGCCGGGCGTCATCCCTTGGTCTCCTCAGCGGGTGCGGTACTGATGCGGTACACGATTGAATGGCGAGCCTACCCGGTTTCGCTGGGCCGAACGGGGGGCCTTCACCGCATCGCCGCACTGACCTGCGACTATCCCGCACGCCTGTGCTGTTTGGGACGAGAACGTTTCTCCACGTACATCCGTTCGTCAGCGGATTTCAACACCTCGTCCGCCGTCATCCCGCAGTGGGCCCACCCGATGCCGAAACTCGCGCCCACGCGGACCGCACGGCCATCGACCCTGATGGGAGGGATGATCGCGTTCCGCAGGCGTACGGCGAGGTCCTGGGCGTCCGCGCGGCCGAGACCGTCGGCGAGCACCACGAACTCGTCACCGCCGAGCCGGGCCACCGTGTCTCCGTCGCGGACTCCGTGGGTGAGGCGGCGGGCGACCTCGATGAGAACCTCGTCACCCGCGTTGTGCCCGAACCGGTCGTTGATCGACTTGAACCCGTCGAGGTCGCAGAAGAGCACGGCGAGCCCCTTGGTCCCGTCGTCCGTCTCGCCCTCCGGAGCGATGGTGTGCACATGGTGGTCGAAGGCCTCGAACGCCTCGGCGCCGGCCTGGAAGTCGAAGCCGTGCCCGTTCCCGTCGTAGGCGGGGTGGCCGCCGTCCTCGTACTCGCCGGCGAAGTCCCCGTGCCCGTACGCGGCGTCCAGCGAGGCGACCGCGCCCGGCGGCAGGGACTGCGGGCGCCGGCAGAGGCGGGCGCCGAGCCGGGAGCGCAGTTCGGCGGAGTTGGGCAGGCCGGTGAGGGCGTCGTGCGAGGCGCGGTGCGCGAGCTGGAGCTCACGGCGCTTGCGGTCCTCGATGTCCTCGACGTGGCTGAGCAGGAAGCGGGGGCCGTCGGCGGCGTCCGCGACGACGGAGTTGCGCAGGTGGACCCAGACGTAGGTGCCGTCGCGGCGCCCGAGCCGCAGCTCGGCCCGGCCGCCCTCGGCGGAGGTCCGCAGCAGGGTGCCGATGTCCTCGGGATGCACAAGGTCGGAGAAGGAGTAGCGGCGCATCGCGGAGGCGGGCCGGCCGAGCAGCCGGCACAGGGCGTCGTTGGTGCGCAGGATGCGGCCGTGCTGGTCGCCGCCCATCTCGGCGATCGCCATGCCGGAGGGCGCGTACTCGAAGGCCTGGCGGAAGGACTCCTCGCTGGCGCGCAGGGCCTGCTGCTCACGTTCCAGGCGGACCAGGGCGCGCTGCATATTCGCGCGTAGACGCGCATTACTGATCGCGATGGCGCCCTGGAAGGCGTACATCTGGAGCGCTTCGCGGCCCCAGGCGCCCGGCCTGCGGCCGTTGCGCGGCCGGTCCACCGACAGCACGCCGATCAGCTCGCCGTGGCCGCTCCCGCCGCCGGAGACGTTCGGGGTGTACATCGGGGCGAAGAGCCGGTCGGAGGGGTGCCACTCGTCCTCGAAGCGGGGCGCGGGGCCGTCGGTGTACCACTGCGGTACGTCGTCCTCGTCGAGGACCCAGCCCTCGGTGTGCGATATGAACCGCAGGTCGCCCCAGGCCTCGCCCATGGTGAGCCGGCGCTCCCAGGAGGTGCGGGAGCCGACGCGGCCGGTGATGAGCGCCTCGGCGGCCGAGTTCCCGGCGAGAGCGGCGACGACCAGGTCGCCGTCGGGGCGTACGAGGTTGACGCAGGCCAGTTCGTAGCCGAGCCCGGTGACCACGCCGTCGGCGACGGTCTGCAGCGTGTCCGCCAGGCTGCGGGCGGTGTTCATGTCCGCCATCACCTGGTGCAGCTGCCGCAGGGTCGCAAGACGGACGTAGGGCTCCGACTCGGTCTCCATGCGCCCTCCCCTCGAGACCTCGCAGCAACTCCAGGGTTCTCCCGGCTCACTGGGTGCTCTTCGGTTCCGTGCCGACTTCCCGGCGCTTCCCGTCGAATCCCTTCATGCCGTACTGCTCGGTAGCTTCCCCTGCGTAACGCCTCCGCCACTGAATCACAGCGCGCTCCACACTCGGTACACAGGGTCAACAAAATATGGCTCCTGTGACTCAAGTCACAGCTTAACCTGAGCAATTGAGTGGAGTTTCTGCATTTCAGTGTGCGTTTGCAGCGTGCGTTGTCGGCCGGCCGTGCAGAACCTGTGCGCGCCCGGTGACGCCGGGCGAGTACGGAGAGAGTACGGCCGCCCCGGTCCCGGCTCGCGTCCACCCCGCCCGTTCCGGCACCGGGCCGCCCGCCGTTCCCGGCGGCCGGGCCGCCCGCCGTTCCCGGCCCCTCTCCGTCCCCGGACCTAGGTCCCGGTTCGGGCGGAGGTCCGATGTGGCGCCCTCGGCGCGGAGACTAGCGTTTCGGCGTGCTCACGACTTCCCCCGCTCTTCCCGCCTCCGCGTCCGTGCATGCTGAGGGGGTGAGCAACGACGAGTTCCGCGCCGCCATGACCCTGCTGGCCGCGGGCGTGGTCCTGGTGACCGCGCACGAGCCCGCACTGGCCCCTGACGGGCCGCGCGGCGAGGACGTCGGTATGACCGCGACCGCGTTCATGTCCGTGTCCCTGGACCCGCCGCTCGTCCTGGTCAGTCTGCGCGAGGGGTCCCGGATGGACGACCTGCTCGACGAACAGCCGCTGTGGGGCGTCTCCGTGCTCTCGGAGAGCCAGCGCCACATCGCCGGCCGCTTCTCCATGAAGGGCCGCATCAGCGACCGGCTCCTCTTCGAGGACATCCCGTACGTCCGCGGCGAGGCGTCCGGCGCGCTCCTGGTGGGCGGCGCCCTGGCCACCCTGGAGTGCAGTACCGAGCAGCGGATCACCGCGGGCGACCACACCCTCGTCATCGGCCGCGTCCTGACGGCCGGGGTTCCGAGCGCGGACGGCGGACCCCTGACGTACTTCAAGGGCCGCTACCGGCAACTGGGCTGAAACGGGCCCGGGACGCGACGCGGGGGGCCGCGCCAGCCGGGCGACAGCCGGGCAGGCTCTGCCGCAGGCCCCGACACCATGGCCTGCCCGCCGGGTCCCAGGACCTGCCTGGCAGGCGCCAGGGCCTGTCTTGCCTGCGCCGGGGCCTGTCTGGCAGGCCCTAGGGCCTGCCAGACAATTCGCGTCGTCGCCCGAAGGGCGGCCCGGCGGCGTCAGGTGCGTGCTCTCGGCGTGCCGACCCCAGGCCTGCGTACTGGATGTACTCGGGTCTGGGGCCGGTGCGGTGAGAGTGCGTGCATGGCGTCGCAGGGCAGACGGGAATTGTCTGGCAGGCCCTAGCCCCAGTCGCGGCCGGTGCGGCCCCGCTTCGTCTCGGAGCGGGCCTTCTTCTCGCGCAGCCTGCGTTCGTTGATGCCCCGGGGGATGCGGGTGGCGCGGCGCGGTCTCGGCGGCGGCGCGGTGGCCTCGGCGAGAAGGGAGGCGAGGCGCACGGCCGCTGTCTCGCGGTTGCGCCACTGGGAGCGGTGCTCCGAGGACCGGACGCTGATGACCCCGTCGACGAGCCGTCCCTCGAGCTTCGCGAGGGCGCGGTCCTTCCACACGGGCGGCAGGGCCTCGGTGTTGGCGAGGTCGAAGCGGAGCTCGACCTGCGAGTCGCTGGTGTTCACGTGCTGCCCGCCCGGCCCGCCCGAGCGCGAGAAACGCCACATGAGCTCGGCCTCGGGCAGGGAGACGGAGCCGCGGATGACATAGGGACCGGACATGTGTTCATGGTCCCTTGCCGAACCGGCCCGCGTCACCCGTTTTTCGGCTCGTCCCGGGGCGAAGAGGGGACTGTGGGTAAAAAAGGTAAAGACAGACGGAACCTCGGGTACCCCCCTTGGCGTTCATAGAGGTGACGGTAGCTTCGTCCTCAGTACGAAGCCCGTACATCATGAGGGAAGGGACTCCCAACAATGGCTGTAAGCCTGTCCAAGGGTGGCAACGTCTCGCTCACCAAGGAGGCTCCGGGCCTGACCGCCGTCACCGTGGGCCTCGGCTGGGATGTCCGCACCACCACGGGCACCGACTTCGACCTCGACGCCTCGGCCATCGCGGTCAACCCCCAGGGCAAGGTCTACTCGGACGCCCACTTCGTCTTCTTCAACAACAAGCAGACCCCGGACCAGACCATCGTCCACACCGGTGACAACACGACGGGTGAGGGCGCCGGCGACGACGAGGCGATCAACGTCAACCTGGCGGGCCTCCCCGCCGACGTCGAGAAGATCGTCTTCCCGGTCTCCATCTACGACGCGGAGAACCGCTCGCAGAACTTCGGTCAGGTCCGCAACGCCTACATCCGCATCGTGAACCAGGCCGGCGGCGCCGAGATCGCCCGCTACGACCTCTCCGAGGACGCGGCCACCGAGACCGCCATGGTCTTCGGCGAGCTCTACCGCAACGGCGCGGAGTGGAAGTTCCGCGCGGTCGGCCAGGGCTACGCCTCGGGCCTGGTGGGCATCGCGCAGGACTTCGGCGTCAGCGTCTGACGGCCCCGAGCGCACGCATGACGAGAAGAGCCCCCGGACTTCGGTTCGCCGGGGGCTCCTCTCGTGCGCGGCTCACGGGTGGGCCGGCTTGCCCTGCCCGTACAGCCAGTCCTTCCAGATCCCACTGAAGTCCTTGTCCGGCGCGGCCTTCTCGACGTACGCCGTGAACTCGGCCGTGTCCGCGTTCGCGTGGCGGTGGGAGGCGGCCCAGCCCTGGACGATGTCGTAGAAGGTGTCGTCGCCGACCAGCCGGCGGATCTTCTGGAGAACCATCGCGCCGCGGTAGTAGACGGGCGGGTCGGAGATCTGCGCGGGGCCGGGCGGGTCGGCGGGCGGGAAGGCCCAGATCTCGCTGTTGTCGACCGGTTCGTAATAGTCGCCCCGGTAAAGGGAGTTGAAGATCTTCTCGGCCGAGTCGCCGCCGTGGTCCTCCCGCCAAAGCCACTCCGCGTAGGTCGCGAACCCCTCGTTGAGCCACATGTCCCGCCAGGACTTCGGGGTGACGGAGTCGCCGAACCACTGGTGGGCCAGTTCGTGGACCAGGGTCCCGGTGTCGGGAGCGCCGGGGAAGACCGGGCGCGTCTGGGTCTCCAGGGCGTAGCCCGCGTCGTCGGGGCGGTCCACGATCGCCCCGGTGGAGGAGAAGGGGTACGGGCCGAAGTTGTACTCCTCCCAGTCCATGATCTCGGGGATCTGCCCCAGCACCTTCTCGCTCGCCTGCTTCTGGGCCGGGTCCACCGCCACGTAGACCGGCAGCCCGTTCTTCGCCGTCGAGCGGGTGATGTCGTATCTGCCGATCGCGAGCGTCGCCACATAGCTCGCCATCGGTTCGGCGGTGTGCCAGGCGTACGTCGTCCGGCCTGCCGTGGTCGACTCGCTCGTCAACTCGCCGTTGGAGACGGCTTGGAGGCCCTTCGGGACGGTGATCCTGATGTCGTACGACGCCTTGTCCGAGGGGTGGTGGTCGCCGGGGAACCAGGCCATCGAACCCGTGGGCTCCCCGAGGGCGAGGGCGCCGTCGGCCGTGCGCAGCCAGCCCTCCTTGGAGGCGTCGGCGTCGGTGATCGTCCGGGGGGTCCCGGAGTAGCGGACCGTCGTCCTGAACGTCTCCCCTTTGTGGAGGTCGCCGTGCGGGCGCACGGTCAGCTCCTGGCCCGCCCGGCTCCAGCCGGCGCCGCGGCCCTCGACGGTGATGCCGGAGACCCGCAGCCCCAGCAGGTCGAGATGGAAGGCGCTGAGGTCCTGAAGCGCCCGCGCGGTGATCTCGGCCGTCCCCGTCAGCCGCTTGCCCCGGGGGTCGTAGGAGAGGGTGAGTCCGTAGTGCGTGACGTCGTACCCGCCGTTGCCCATCTTCGGGAAGTACGGGTCGCCGACACCGGCCGCGCCGGGCTTCCCGGGCACGGAGTCCCCACCGCAGGCGGTGAGCCCGGCGACGAGCGCGAGGGCCAGGGCAAAGGGGACGGTGACGGAAGATCGGGGCACATCCGCGATCCTAGGCCGCCACTCGCCCACCTGCGGGGCGCGTCTGCCCCTGCCGGTTCCGGCACCCCCGATCCGGCCGGAAACCGGCGCCGCGATGACCATGGTCCGGCCGGAAACCGCCTTCCCCAGCCGGCCGGGGAGCGGAGGATCCCCGGCGTGACACCATCACCTCGTGCTCGACATCGGCTACGCCCTCTCCAACCGCTTCCCCGACCCCCCGCAGACCGACTACCGGCGCGCGGACGTCCACGCGTTGCGGCACGACCTGTTCTGCGGCGACGTCTACCTCGCCGACACCAAGACGGACCACGAGGTGTCCACGGGCTGGGGCTGGGTGCCGGTGCTCGACTTCGCGTGGGCGCTGTGCGACATCGTGGAGCAGCTCGACCGCGACCCGCTCGGCAGCCGGGCCTCGCGTCCCCAGCAGGCGGACCTGGACTTCACCGAGTCGACCGACCGCATGCTCTTCGAGCGCCGCTTCGGCTGGGTGGACATCGAGGCCGACTGGATGCCGGGCGACGAGGAACCGCTGACCTTCTCCCACACCGAACTGCGCCGCGAGGCCCGTGACTTCCTGCACGACCTGCTCGAGGACCTCACCGACCTGCACGAGGACCTCGCCGAGAACCCGGCGATCTGGACGCTCCAGGCCCGCTTCCCCCGCGTCTCCTAGAGGGTGACCTCACGGACGACTCCCGGGTGTGACCTCACGGACGCCCCCCGGGACTGACCTGACGCCCGACGGGTTTCAGGCCCCCTCCGCGCCGCCGTCCACCCGTACCCCCAGAGCCGCCGCCAGCACCGGTGCCAGGTCCAGGAGCTGGTGGGTGCTGATGACCGCGCCGGCGAGCCGCTCGACACCCCGCGCGATGTCCAGTTCCGCCGCCGCGCGCAGGTCCACGTCCACGAGGGTGGCCTCGGTGAGGTCGGCTCCCTTCAGGACACAGTCCACGAACTCCACCCGCTCCAGGCGGGCGCCCCCGAAGTCCGGCTCGACCAGGACACAACCCTCGAAGACGACGTCCTTCAGTCTCGCCCTGCGCAGATTCAGATAGTCGATCTTCCCGCCGCGCACGACCACCCGCTCCAGCACGGAGCCGTGCAGCTGCACCCCGCCGAGACGGGCGTCGATCAGCTCGACATCACGCAGCATCGACTCGGCGAGATCGGTGCCGACCCCCCGGATGCCGGTGAGGACCGAGTCCAGCACGCGCGCGTGGTGCAGCCGCGTCTCGTCCAGCGCGCACCCCGTCAGCGCGCAGTCCATGAAGCGGGCTCCCCCGCCGTCCTGCCCGGCGAAGTCCGCGTCCCGGAACTCGAGCCCGTCGTAGTCGCCGTCCGGCTCCAGCTCCGCGCCGTCGTACGGCTCGAGCGGGGGCAGCCGCACCTCCGGCCGCCGTGCCCCCTTCGGCCCCGCACCCGGCGCCTTCGCACCCGTCCCGCCGCGCCCGCCCGCCAGTCTCCTCGCCATGCCCCCATCCTGCCCGCCCCCACTGACAACCGGCGCCGGCCTGCGAGAACGCCCCGCATGTCACATTCCGGGCCCGCGTTCCGTCGTATCCACGGGAGGGCACGCCGAGGACTGTCGCGCCCTTCCGCCCGAGCAGGCCCGGAGCACCGCGGGAACCCCGAGCGCCGGACAGCCGGCACCGAGCAGAGGAGACCTCAAGCCATGCACCGCATCACCGTCGTCGGCGGCGGCTTCGCCGGACTCACCGCCGCCATCACCGCCGCCGAGGCGGGCGCCGAGGTCACCGTGTACGAGGCCCACCACACCCTCGGCGGGCGGGCCAGGACCGCCGAGGGGCCCTACCGGACGAACGAGGGACCGCACGCCCTCTACAGCGCGGGACCGCACTGGACCTGGCTCGCACAGCGGGACCTGATCGGAGCGCTCGCCCCCATCCCGCCGAGGGAAGCCGCCCGGCTGCGGCTGCGCCACCGGGGCGCGCTGCGCCGCACCCCGCCCTTCGCGATGCTGAAGCTGCTGCGGCGCTCCTGCCAGCAGGCGCCCGCCGACGTCGACTTCATGACCTGGGCGAGCGGACAGGCCGGGGAGGAGGGCGCGCGGGCCGCGGCCCACTACTCGGCCGTCGCCCTCTTCCACCACGATCCCGGCTCCCTGTCGGCGGCGTTCGTGCAGGAGCGGCTGCGGCGGGCCATGAAGGTGCCGACGGAGGCGCACTGCCCCCGGGGCGGCTGGGCCAACGTCATCGACCGGATGGCGGGGCGGGCCTGGAACCTCGGCGTGCGGATGGAGACGCTGGCCCGGGTGGACGCCGTCCCCGCGGGCCCGGGCCCGGTGATCGTCGCCACCTCGCTCGACTCCGCCCGGCGCCTGCTCAAGGACGACTCGCTGACCTGGACGAGCGGCCGTACGGCCCTCGTCGACCTGGCACTGCGCAGCCGCCGCGGGGACGCGTTCGCCGTCTCCGACCTGGACGCGCCGGGCTGGATCGAGCGCTTCACCGCCCGGGACCGGAGCCTCGCCCCGGCCGGGGAGCAGCTCCTCCAGGGGCAGATCCCGATCGCCCCCGGAGAGTCCGGGGCACACGGCGTCGCCCGCGCCGAGCAGTTGCTCGACCTGGCCTTCGACGGCTGGCGCGAGCGGGTCACCTGGCGGCGCGCGGCCGTCGCGAACGGCCGTACGGGCGCGGTCGACCTGCCCGGCACCACCTGGCGGGACCGCCCGCGCATCGACCGGGGCGACGGCGTCTATCTCGTGGGCGACCAGGTCGCGGCTCCGGGCGTGCTCTCGGAGGTGTCCTTCAACAGCGCGCTGGAGGCCGTGGCGCTGGCCCTGCGCCTCAGGGACCGCCTTGGCCTCAGGCGGGCCTGAGGACCCCTCGTCCCCCCTCGCCGAGGCGGCTCGGCGCACCGGCCCCGGAGAGCGGGGCCACGACCGGAAAGGCGGTGCCGGAACCATGACCACGAGTAGGCGGAACACACCTCGCGACACACCTCGCGAGGCATTTTCACCCAAAGATGCGACTCGTTCGGTTTCATGGTCTTCTGAGCGAATGAGTGTCACCCGGACAGGTGAACCAGAAGCGCCGGTGGGTTCCGACCCGCATCGCTGGTGGGCGCTGGTGATCATCGCGCTCGCCCAGCTGATGGTGGTGCTGGACGCGACGATCGTGAACATCGCCCTCCCGTCCGCGCAGCGCGATCTCGGCATGTCCGACGGCAACCGGCAGTGGGTCATCACGGCCTACACGCTGGCCTTCGGCGGGCTGCTGCTGCTCGGCGGCCGCATCGCCGACCTCGTCGGGCGCAAACGCACCTTCATCATCGGGCTGATCGGCTTCGCGGTGGCGTCGGGCATCGGCGGCGCGGCCACCACGTCCGGCATGCTGTTCGGCGCCCGTGCCCTCCAGGGCGCCTTCGCCGCCCTGCTCGCACCCTCGGCGCTGTCCCTGCTGACCACGACCTTCACCGATCCGAAGGAACGCGGCAAGGCGTTCGGCATCTACGGGGCGCTGGCGGGCTCGGGCGCGGCGATCGGCTTCATCGTGGGCGGCCTGCTGACGGAGTACCTGAACTGGCGCTGGTGTCTGTACGTCAACATCCCCATCGCGGTCATCACGGTCTTCGGCGCGCTGGGACTGCTGCGTGACCGGCCCGGCCACAAGAACGTCCGGCTGGACGTGCCCGGCGCGGTGCTGGGCTGCGGCGGACTGGTGGCGATCGTCTACGGGGTCAGCGAGGCGAACTCGCGCGGCTGGTCGGACTCGCTGGTGCTGGGCCTCATCGCGGGCGGAGTCGCGCTGCTGGTCGCGTTCGTCTGGTGGCAGAACAGGGCGCCGAGCCCGCTCCTGCCGCTGCACATCGTCAAGGACCGCAACCGCGCCGGCTGCTTCCTGACGATGGGGCTCGCCGTCGTCGCGTTGTTCGGCATGTTCCTGTTCATGACCTACTACCTCCAGGTCGTCCTCGGCTACTCGCCGGTGAAGACCGGTCTCGCGTTCCTGCCGCTGACCGTCGCGATCATCATCGGTTCGACGCAGATCTCGGCGCGGCTGCTGCCCCGTGTGGCGCCGCGCATGCTGATGGTGCCGGGCACGATCCTCGCCGCCGGCGGCATGGTGATCTTCACCCAGCTCACCGTCGGCTCGGACTACGCCGGCCAACTGCTGCCCGGTCTGGTCCTGATGGGGCTCGGCATGGGCCTGACCTTCATGCCGGTCTTCGCCACCGCCACCGCCGGGGTCGCCCCGCAGGACGCGGGCGTGACCTCCGCGACGGTCAACACCTCGCAGCAGGTGGGCGGTTCGATCGGTGTGGCCCTGCTGAACACCATCGCCACCACCAGCAGCACCGCGTACATCGCCGCCCATCTCCGCAATCCGGCCCAGAAGGCGCTGATCGTCCAGGAGGGCGTCGTCCACGGGTACACCGTGGCCATCTGGTGGGCCACCGGCATCCTGCTGCTGGCCAGCCTGGTTGCGGGGCTCATGGTCACGGCCAAGGCCCCCAAGCACGCGGCGTCGGGCGCGGCGGTCCCGGAGTCCGTGGGCTGACCCCTCCGCCTCCCGACGCCGGCGACGCGGCGACCCACCGGACCGCGGGACCCACTGGACTGCCGGACCCTCGGGGCCCGCCGGACCACCGGCATGCGGTGCCCTCGGTCAGTGACGTCCCGCCACCCGGTCCGCGATCCGCGCCAGCCGGGACGACCGGGTGCTGTGGCCGGCCAGTTCGCGCCGGTCTGCCGCGCGGTAGGTCGCGTACATGCCGTGGACGCCGATCCAGCGGAAGGGCTCGGGTTCCCACTTGCGGACCTTGTGGCCGACCCAGGGCAGCTCGGTCAGCTCGGTCGCGCCCGCCTCGCCGGAGTCCTGCCGCACCAGGTCGCGCAGGGTGCGGGCGGCGAGGTTGGTGGTGGCGACACCGGAGCCGACGTAGCCGCCGGCCCAGCCGAGGCCCGTGGCGCGGTCCAGGGTGACGGTGGCGCACCAGTCGCGCGGGACCCCGAGCACGCCCGACCAGGCGTGGGCGACCTGGACGCCGGTCAGCGACGGGAAGAGGCGGACGAGGATCTCGTACAGGGCGTCGACGGTCGCCTGCCGGGTGCGGCCGTCGTTGTCGGTGTGCGAGCCGAAGCGGTACGGGACACCGCGTCCGCCGAGCGCGATACGGCCGTCGGCGGTGCGCTGGGCGTACATGTAGGCGTGCGCCATGTCGCCGAGCGTCTCGCGGCCCTCCCAGCCGATCTCCGCCCACTGGCCGGCCGTCAGCGGCTCGGTCGCGATCATGGAGGAGTTCATCGGCAGCCAGGTCCGCTTCTGGCCCTTGAGGTTCGCGGTGAAGCCCTCGGTGCAGCGCAGGATGTAGGGAGCGCGGACGGTGCCGTACGGCGTCACCGCCTGCCGGGGGCGGATCTCGGTCACCGGCGTCTGCTCGTGGATGGTGACGCCGAGCGCCTCGGCGGCCGCGGCGAGACCCTTCACCAGCTTCACCGGATGCAGCCGGGCCCCGTGCGGGGTCCAGGCCGAGCCCACCGCGTCCGCGACCCGGATCCGTCCGGCGGTCTCCTTCGCGCCGTACAGCTCGCGGTCCTTCTCGCCGTACGACAGCTCGTGCGCGTGGAAGGCCTTGAGCCGTGCCAGCTGGGCGGGCGTGTACGCCACCTCCAGGACGCCGCCCCGGTGGATGTCGGCCTCGATGCCCTCTTCGGCGGCCACCCGGACGACCTCGTCCACGGTGTCGTTCATGGCCCGCTGGAGGCGTACGGCCGCCTCCCTGCCGTGCAGTTCCGCGTACCGGTCGCGGCCCGCGATGCCGTTGTAGAGCCAGCCGCCGTTGCGCCCCGAGGCGCCGTAGCCGCAGAACTTCTGCTCCAGGACGGTGACGCGCAGGGAGGGGGCCGCCTTCTTCAGGTAGT
Source organism: Streptomyces sp. NPDC005281 (assembly GCF_040607495.1). NCBI lineage: Bacteria > Bacillati > Actinomycetota > Actinomycetes > Kitasatosporales > Streptomycetaceae > Streptomyces > Streptomyces sp. NPDC005281. Next base: position 481,495 of record NZ_JBEXGX010000001.1, read on the forward strand.
ACGCGGTCCACAGTCCCGTGTAACCGCCGCCGACCACGACGACGTCGGCGGTCGCGTCGCCGGGCAGTGGCTCCCGGGGCGCGGGCAGACCGTCGTCCGCGTACCAGAAGGAGACGCCACCGTTCACGACCTTGCTCGCCGAGCTGCTCATGCCGGGACGTTAACCCCGATAAGTGTCGACTGTCTCCTTCGGATTCCATGCTTTTCCGCGCCCTCTGGTCAACGGATAACAGGCCAGACCGAAGAGAACGGAGGTGAAATGCCCGAGATCGGTGAAGGTGCGCCCGGTCACGAGGGGAATCCCGTACACCCCGAGGACGACCACGAGATACGCGTACCGCCAGGGCGTCGCGATCCGGTAGGTGAGCACGCCGACCACCCCCGCCAGGGCGTAGCTCACCCCCACGTCGAGGGTGTCGACCGCGGAGTGCGGTGCCACGCCGTGCCTGATGGCCCAGAGCAGCGCACCCTCGCTGACCAGCGTCGACAGGACATGTGCCACCGCGTTGACCGCGAGCCAACGGGCGGTTCCCAGCCAGCGTTCGGCCGGCGCCTGGAAGACGGTGTAGAGGACGGCGTACGGCAACCAGCGCCCGCCGTCGATCCACATCGCGCTCGCGAACAGCACCCGCACGGGGTTGTTCGACAGCTCATGGAGATTGGTGGAGCGCTGCCGCAGGAAGTCCTCTTCGAAATCCGGGGACATGTGGTGCAGGGCCACGGTGGTGACGAAGAGAATCGTCAGCCAGACGTAGGTGCCCGGCGCGCCGCGCACATACATCCACACCCTGTGGAAAACCCGTTCACCTCGCATGACCCGCCTCATCCATGCCGGTAGTGTCCCTTATGCGAACGACAATCCGGACGATCCTGCTCCGCCGACAGGAGCCCCCGGCGGAACGGCCGTCCGAGCCCCGGCGGCCACGAGGGCATCTAGTCTCGGCCCATGATCCGCAACGCGACTCCCGAAGACATCCCCGTCATCCACGCCCTGGTCCGTGAACTCGCCGAGTACGAGAAAGCCCTGGACGAGGCGCGGGCGACGCCGGAGCAGCTGCGCGAGGCGCTGTTCGGAGAGAATCCGGCCGCGTACGCGCACATCGCGGAGGACGACGTCACGGGCGAGCCGGCCGGCTTCTCGCTGTGGTTCCTCAGCTTCTCGACCTGGCGCGGGGTCCACGGCATCTACCTGGAGGACCTGTACGTACGCCCCTCGGCGCGCGGCGGCGGCCACGGCCGGGCACTGCTCACGGAGCTCGCGCGGATCTGCGCCGAGCGCGGCTACCAGCGCCTGGAGTGGTCCGTCCTGAACTGGAACCGGCCCGCGATCGGCTTCTACGAGTCGCTCGGCGCGCGCCCGCAGGACGAGTGGACGGTGTACCGGCTGACGGACGACGCGCTCGAGGCCCTCGGCAAGCGCGCCTGAAGCCCGGGACCCGGCGCGGGCGACCCCGGCCGTCGGGGGCCGATCCGGCGCGTACACGACACGAAACTGTGAAATGGCCGAATCGACCGAGTGTTCGTAACAGCCCTCGCTACTCTCTGATGCCGTGAACGTCACTGATGGTGCGGGAGTTTACCGTTTCGCGTTACTGGGCCCGCTGCGCGCCTGGCGAGAGGAGACGGAACTGGCCCTCGGCCCACCCCAGCAACGGGCCGTGCTCGCGGTGCTGCTCCTGCGCCGCGGGCGCGCGGTCGGCGTCGGCGAACTCGTCGACGGCCTCTGGGGGCACGATCCGCCGGCCGGTGCCGTCCCCGTGCTGCGCACCTATGTGTCGCGGCTGCGCAAGCTGCTGGAGCCCGGACGGACCCCGGGCGCCCCGCCCCGGCTCCTGGTGTCCATCGCGGACGGATACGCGCTGCGGACCGAGGAGATCACCAGCGACCTCGGCGACTTCGAGGAGAACCTGGCGCGGGCCGAACTCCGCCGCGCCCGGGGCGACGGCCGCGGAGCCGCCCGCCTGCTGGACACCACGCTCGCGAGCTGGCACGGCACCCCCCTGGCCGGCGTTCCCGGCCCCTTCGCGGAGGCCGAGCGGGCGCGCCTGGCCGAGCGGCGGCTGACCGCGCTGGAGTACCGGCTCCGCGTGGAGCTCGAACTCGGGCGCCACGAGGCGGTACTGCCCGAACTGGTGGCACTGCGCGCCGCCCAGCCGCTGCGCGAGGCCGTGTGCGAGCTGCTGCTGGTGGCCCTGTACCGCTGCGGCAGGCAGGCCGAGGCCCTGGAGGTCTACACGAGCACCCGGCGCACCCTCGTGGACGAACTCGGCATCGAGCCCGGCCCGTCCCTGCGGGCCGCGCACGCCCGGCTGCTGGCCGGGGACCTGGACCTGTCGCCGCCGCACGTACCGGTGCCGGCGGCGGACCCCGGCGCCACCGACCCCGAGGACGCCCCGGACGCCGAACCGGCGGACGACACCGGCCGGGACGACCCGCCACCCGCCGGAGGTGACGTACATCCCTCCCAACTCCCGGCCGATCTCCCCCTGTTCACCGGCCGGGACACCGAACTCCGCCAGGTGGACGCACTGTTGCCCGCCGACGACCATCCGGACACGGCCGTCATCGGGCTCATCAACGGCATGGCGGGGGCGGGCAAGACCACCCTGGCCGTGCACTGGGCGCACCGGGTCGCCCACCGCTTCCCCGACGGCAGCCTCTATGTGAACCTGCGCGGATACGACCGCGGCGGCTCCGTCATGGACCCCTCCGAGGCACTCGAGACCTTCCTCGTCGCCCTCGGCGTGGCGCCCCAGGCCGTCCCCGAGGGACTCGACGCGCAGGCCGCCCTCTACCGCAGCGTCCTCGCCCGCCGCCGCGTCCTGATCGTGCTGGACAACGCCCGCGACAGCGCCCAGGTAAGGCCGTTGCTGCCCGGCACCCCGGGCTGTCTCGTCATCGTCACCAGCCGCAGCCGGCTGACCGGTCTCGTGGCCGGCCACGGCGCCCACCCGCTCACCCTCGGCCCGCTGACCGCCGGGGAGGCCCGCGCGATGCTCACCCGGCGCATCGGCGCGGCGCGCGTGGACGCCGAACCGGGGGCCGTCGAGGCCATCGTCGGACTCTGCGCCCGGCTGCCGCTGGCCCTCGCCATCGTGGCGGCACGGGCCGCCCACCATCCCGGCTTCCGGCTCGCCGACATCGCGGGCGAGCTCCGTGAGACCCACGGCAGCCTGGACGCGTTCACCGGCGGCGACGCCCACACGGACGTACGCGCCGTCTTCTCCTGGTCGTACCACGCGCTGCCGTCCGCCGCCGCCGAACTGTTCCGCCGGCTGTCCCTGCACCCGGGACCCGACATCGGCACGGCCTCGGCCGCCGCCCTGGCCGCGGCACCCGCGCGCCCCGTGCGGGGGCTGCTGGCCGAACTCACCGGGGCCAGCCTGCTCGGTGAACACGCGCCGGGACGCTTCGCCTTCCACGACCTGCTGCGCGCCTACGCCCGCGAACTGACCGACACCGAGGACACCGGGGAGCTGCGCGAGGCCGCGCTGCACCGCATGCACGACCACTATCTGCACACCACCCACCACGCCTCCGCGATCATCAGCCCGCTCCGCGAGACACTTCCCCTGCCGCCGAGCACAACGGACGCGGGCACCGTCCGGTTCACCGGGCGGAGACAGGCCATGCAGTGGCTGCGCACGGAGCGGCACGTCCTGCGGGCGGTCGTCGAGCACGGTGCCGCCCACGGCTACGAGGACCACGCGTGGCGCACCGCCGTCGGACTGGACCTGTACTTCGACCGGCTCGGCTTCTGGCACGACCTGATGGAGATCAACACCGCCGCGCTGCGAGCCGCCCGGACCGTCGGCGACCGGACCGGCGAGGCGCACGCCCTGCGCGGCCTCGGCTTCTTCCACACCCGGTTCGCGCACTCCGCCGAGGCACGGCGGGACCTCGGCCGCGCGCTGGAGCTGTTCAGGGCCGAGGGCGACGGGCCCGGCCAGGCCCGCACCCGGCGCTGCCTCGCCTACCAGGCCAACGGGGAGGGCCGGTTCACCGTCTCGCTCGACCACTACACGCACGCCCGCGAGCTGTACCGGGCCGAGGGCAACGTCAGCAGCGAGGCCATCGTCCTGAACGAGGTGGGCTGGACGTACATCCTGCTCGGTGAGCACGACAAGGCGATGGAGCACTGCGAGAAGGCCGTCGCGCTGCACCAGGAGACCGGCGACCCGATCGGTGAGGCCGCGGCGCAGGACAGCGTCGGCTACGCCCATCACCAGCTCGGCCGGTACGAGGCCGCCGTCGAACGCTTCGAGCGCGCGCTGGCGCTGTACCGCGAGGTCGGCGACCACTATCTGGAGGCGGACACCCTGCGGCACATCGCCGACTCCAGGCTCGCCGCCGGAGACCGGGAGGCGGCGATCGGCGCCTTCCGGGCGGCGCTCGTCCTCCTGGAGGAGAACGGCCACCCCGAGGCCGCGGACCTGCGGGACACCCTGCGCGACCTGAACGCCACCGAACCCGAGGGGGGCGGCCCGGCCCGGCCCGACGCGACCTGACCCGCCGGGTCCGGTCAGGCCCGGCCCGGTCAGGCGACCGTCCGGGCCGGATCCGGTTGCCGCAGCCGGCCGTCCTCGTCCGCGGCCGGTTGCCGTCGGCGGCCGTCCTCGTCCGCGACGACGCCGTGCTCACGCAGCGCCAGCCGTAAGCAGCGCAGCGCGTAGTACACCCGGGACTTGACCGTGCCCTGCGGGATCCCCAGGACCTCGGCGGCCTCCTGGGTGGTGCGGTCCTCCAGGAACGTCGCCCGGATCACGTCACGGTGGGCGGGGGTCAGCCCCCGCAGGGCCTCCTGCACCACGATGGACGAGAGCATCCGCTCGATGTCGTCCACCTCGGCGCCCAGTTCGCTCAGCCAGGTGGCCCCGCCTATCTCCAGCGGCCGCGCCATCCGCGTCCGGTGCGCGTCGATGACGAGGTTGCGGGCGACCCGGAACATCCAGGGGCGTACGGCCATCCCCTCGTCGTCGACCAGGTTCCGCTTGTTCCAGCAGCGCAGCAGCGTCTCCTGGATGACGTCCTCGGTACGGTGCGTGTCCCCGCCCAGCATGCGCAGCACATACGTGTAGAGCGCCGGACCGTGCTCCAGGTAGAGGTCGCGCAGCGCCCGCTCCTCGGAAGAGACCGCGCTCGCCGATCCGATGACGGTGACGTTCATGGTGTGCTCCTGTTCCTTGGGATGACCGGGCCCGGTCGGATGGACCTGGGCCGGGGCCTCCGGGGAACGGAGTGTTCCGAGGGGCGTTCCACGTTCGTTTGACATCGGGTCTACGAAGCGATGGACGAGCAGGTCGGGACGGGTGTGACCACGGGTGGCTGCGGGGTCGCGGGCGGCGCCCGGGGCTCAGACGTACGCCTCCAGCGCGTCGACCTGTCCGCGGACCTGCCCGACGAGGGCCGCGTAGCCGGGGGGCAGCAGGCCGTTCCGGTCCAACATGGCCCACATGTGCAGGAGTTCGCGCCCGTGGGCGACGACGGCCCGGTCGTCGTCGAGCTGCTGCCAGGCCGCCGCGGCCCGCGCCACCTCCGCGGGTGCCCGGCCGTCCCGGGCCCCGCACCGGATCCGGGCCACGGCCAGCGCCAGCACGATGGCCTCCCGGTGGTCGCCGCGCAGATGCGCGAGGTACGCCTCGACGGCCCGCGCCTCCACGGCGTACGGGTGCTCGGCGCCCATCGAGCCCGTCAGGCTCTCGCGCAGCGCGCTCGCGTCGGCGAACGCCTCGTCGAGCCGGCCGTCGGCGGCCAGCGCGTTGACCCGGCCGATCCGTTCGGTGAGGTCGGCGGGGAGGACGGTGGTGACGGCGGGGGCCGCGACGGCGGCCGGGTCCGGCACCTCGGCGAGGGCGGCGGCCGTGGCACGGGCCCGGGCGACCGCGGTGGCGACGGCGGAGGCTCCGGCCGCCGAGGGGGCGGGAACCACGACGGTGGCGGGGACGTCGCCGCCGCCCGGTCCGGGCGCCCCGGCTCCGGGCTCCGCGACCGTCCCCTCCCCCGGTTCGGGGGTCAAGAGTCCTGGACCGGTGACCGTGTCCTCACCCGGTTCAGAGGCCGCCGGTCCGGGCTGCGCGACCGTGCCCTCCCCCGGTCCGGGGGCCGAGGGTCCGGGAGCGGAGGGCGTGTCCTCGCCCGGTTCCAGGACGCGGCTGGACCCGTCAGGAAGCACCTCCAGCAGGAACCGGGCGGCGCCCGGACCGTCGTACACCGTCGCCAGGACGGCGTCGTCCTGCTCGCGCGCGTTCCCCTCCAGGCGGTCGAGGACGGCCTCGTGCACGGACTGACCGGGCTCGGGGACCAGGGTGTGTCCGTCGATCTCGGCGAGCCCGTCGCCGGAGATGTACACATCGAAGCGGGCCATGACTGTCCTCCTCATGTGGTCGCCGGCGAGGGGCCGGTCGTGGTCGAGTCCGGGTCGGGCGTGACGCCGGGGGTGGCGCCGGAGGGCGGGGCGCCGATGCCCTGGTACTTCGCGAACTGGGCGCGGATGGCGAGGACATAGCCCTGTGCCTCGTTCGTGCGCGGCACCCCCCTGGCCGCGCGGACGGCGTCCATCCCGACGTCGTAGCCGGCCAGCGCGAGGTCCAGGACGCTGTTGGTGGTCCCGTCCCCGTCGCTCTGGTTCACCTCGCCGGCGTCGATCATCTGCTGGCCCTGCTTGGCCAGTTCGCACAGGTAGCGGCCCTGCGCCATGATCGAGTCCTTCGTGTCCAGGGCCGAGGTCTTGCCGTTGTTGTCGTCGTCCTTGCCGTACTGGCTGAAGATGTCGGGCGGCAGCTGCGAGAGACCCTTCTCACCGTTCGGGCCGACCAGGGCGCTGTTGAAACCGGACTCCTTCTCGATCTGGGAGGCGATGACGATCGGGCCGATGGCGCCGCACAGTTCGCCGGCCTTCTGAATCGGGTCCACCAGGTCCGCGGGGACGGTGGAGGTGTCCAGCTCGCCCTTGCCGTCCCCCTGGAAGATGCCGAGGGACTGGTCCGCGTCGGACTGGCTGGGGGGATCGCCGCCTCCGCCGTGGAACAGCAGATACAGCGCGATGAGCGGGGCCAGCAGAACGCCGAACCCGCCCAGGACCACCACGACGACCAGCGTTCCGGCCAGGGCGAGCGGTGACAGCAGACAGCCGCAGCCGGTGCCCGCGATGATCCCGTTGCGCACGGCGGTCGACGAACCGCCTCCCCCGCTCTCCTCACTCATGAGCGTCCGCCTTCTTCCCCTTGCCTTGAACCGCTGCGGCCACACGGCCCGTTGTGCTGTCCGACGGGCTCGACAGATCCAAACGGGCCCCGGGGCAAAGAAGTTCAAACCAGTGGAAACCAGATGAGCCAGAGCAGCCGATCAACGAGCGAAGAGGGGGGCGGGGCGCACATGGGCACTCCTTCGGCGATGCCGTCGGGCCCGGGGTCGTGGGTACGAGGACCGAGGAACCCGCAGGGGGCACCGGCGGAAGCACGACCCGCCGCTCCCGAGGCCGAGGGCACCGGCCGGCCGACGGCACCGCAGGCCCCGGCACCGCAAGCCCCGGCCGCGCAGGCCCCGACGGCCCCCACGACCGCGGCCGCTCCGGCCGCCCCGGTCACTGCCGCCGTCCTGGCCACCACTGCCGTCCCGGTGGTCCCGGTCGCCCCGACGGCGCCGGCCGCCGGAGCCCCGACTCCCGGCGTCGGGCCCGCCTCGTCCCAAGTCCACCCGGAGCAGCCGGTGTTCGCCGCGGCGCCCGAGGTGCGGACCGCCCCGCAGACCGTGCCCAGGCCGAAGCCCGCGTCGTCGCGGTCCGCCCCCGGGCGGCGTACCGCTTCGGCTCCCGCCCCGGAGCCGTCCTGGGGCCGTCCGAAGCGGCCCAGGACCGCGCGTGGCACGTCACGCGACGAGGTCGGATGGGTCAAGGCGCACGGCGGCTCCGGCGCGACCTCGCTCGCCGAGGCGTTCGGCGGGGTCGAGGTGGGAGCACGCTGGCCGGACCCCGCCCGCGGCGAGCCGCGCCGGGTCGTCCTGGTCGGCCGTACCAACGCGCGCGGACTGCGTTCCGTCTCCCAGGCACTCGGCGCGCTCAAGGACGGCGACGCCCCCCAGGGGCTCGAACTGCTGGGCGTGGTCCTCGTCGCCGACGCCCCCGGACGACTGCCGCTCGGTCTGCTGCGCCGCATCCGCGTACTCCGCTCCGTCGCCCGGGTGCACCGCGTGCCGTGGATACCGGCATGGCGTACGGGGGGCCGGCCGAAGTCCGTCCCCCGGCAACTCGCCACGCTCGCAGCACTGGTGGGCGCCGATCTCTACGGCGAGGGGGCCGTGTCGTGACCCAGTCCCTCCTCGACCCGCGGTTCCTGGCCGCCTACACCCCGCCGGTGGAGGCCGACACCATCCTCGGCCTGCTGGCCTGGTGCGCCTCGGCCTGCGGGGTCGGCGGACTGATCATCGTCGGCATCCAGATGGCGCTCCAGCTGCGCCGCGGCGACCCCGGCGAGGGCGGCGAGCACTTCCGCGGCGTCTTCTTCGTCACCCTCAGCTGCCTGATCGCCACGTGCGCCGGACCGCTCGTCGCGGCCCTCGGCAGCCTCCAGCTCCTCGGCCCCTGACCTCAACACGCCTTCCCGTCAAGCCAGTCACCTTCCGCCCACCGCTCGTGCCGGGCGCCGAATCCCTCGGAGATCCTCATGTCCTCTCTGCTCTACGAAGCCTCAAACATCCTCGCCGCCGGTGTCCCGCAGCCCGCGGCCAACGCCCCCGGAGAACTCACCTCCAAGGTCAACACGGTCCTCGGCATAGCCGCCTGGGCCGGTACCGCCGCCGGTGTCGCCGGAGTGCTGATCACCGGCGCGATGATGGCGGTGTCCGTCAAGCGGGGCGAGAGTTCGGAGCACATGAGCCGGCTCGGCATGGTGCTCGGCGGCTGTGTCCTCGTGGCCACCGCGGGTCCGCTGATCAGCTTCGTCTTCGCGTAGGCCCGGCGGACGGTCGTGATGTTCAAGCGCAGGGAGCGCCGGCTCGCGGAGTCCGGGCCGTACTACAAGCAGCGCAGCTGGCAGCTGTCGGCGGGATTCCTGGCCGTCGTGGTCGTGGTGGGCGGGATCGTCACCCTGCTGTCCGGCCCGGACACGACCACGGCCCACGCGAACGCCGCGGCCTCCGAGGGCCCGCTGGCCGGCCCGTCCCCCACGAAGGACGGCCGGCCCCGGGGCTGCCGTACCGACGACAGCGCGGGCCCGGCACTGCCCCAGGCCGCGCCCAAGGACGTGAGCTGGCGGACCCTCGGTGTCGCGCGGGTCCCCGTCTCCGCCTCCGCCGGGCCGACCCTGATCCAGGGGCCCCTGTGGTGGTGCTACGCGCACACGCCCACCGGGGCCGCGCTGGCCGCGCACATCATCCCCTCGCAGATGAGCGGATCCGACTGGCGCACCGTCACCGAACAGCAGGTCGTCTCCGGGCAGGGCCGCGAGATGTTCGAGTTCCAGCGGGCCACCGTCACGAGCACCGACAACCAGAACAGCGGTACGACCGTCGCCACGTACGCGGGCTTCTCGGTGAGCTCGTACACGGGCAGGGCGGCGACGGTCCGACTGCTCCTCAAGAGCGCCCAGGGATACGCGGCGACCGACATCTCCCTGCGCTGGAGCGGCGGTGACTGGAAGGTCCAGCCCGACGACAACGGTTCGCTGCACTCGCCGGTGTCGGCCGTCCAGAGCACCAACGGCTTCATCCTTTGGGGGGTTTGACGTGAACTGCACGTCCGGGAATCCGGTCATCGACCTGGTGAAGGGGTTCTTCAGCTTTCTCGGCGATCCCATCGGGACCATCGTCGACCTGATCGCGAAGACGATCCTCGCGGGCGCGGTCGCGGTGTTCGCGGCGCTGACCACCAACGTCCCGACGCTGGAGCAGACCCAGACGTCGAAGGACATCAGCAGCGACACCCAGTGGATCGTGGTCTACCTCGCCGTCGGCTCGCTGCTCTTCGCGGCCTGCCGCATGGCCATCGAACGCAAGGGCGACGCGGGCCGCACGGCGCTGAAGGGCATCATGCGGGTGGTGCTCGTCTCGGGCGCCGCCACCACCGTCGTCGTGGCCGCCGCGGCCGTTGGGGACAGCTACTCCAACTACCTGTTCAACAACGCCGTACGGGATTCCCTGAACAACGTCGGAGCCTGCTCGGACGGCAGCGGGATCCAGTCCTTCCTGCTGCTGGTCCTCGCGTTCCTGCTGCTGATCGCGGGGATCATCCACACGGTTCTGATGTACATCCGGCTCGGCGTGATGATGCTGCTCCTCGGCACCCTCCCGATGGCCGCGGCCGCCTCGATGACCGACTGGGGCGCCGGCTGGTGGCGCAAGCACATCGGCTGGATGATCGCCTGGCTGCTCTACAAACCCGCGGTCGCCCTCGTGCTCAACGCCGGTATGGCGATGATCAATTCGGGCAGGAACAGCGGTAGCGGCGACACCAGCACCATCAACACCCGGATCGCCGGAATCGGCGTCATGCTGCTGTCGGCCATCGCCCTGCCCGCGCTGCTGAAGCTCATCGTGCCGGCGACCGCCGCCATGGGCACCGGCAACCCGATGTCCTCGATGGGCCAGGCGGGTTCCAGTCTCGCCAGTGGCGCGGTCCAGCTCGGCGGCAGCCGTGGCTCCTCCGGCGGCGGCGGGCAGATGGGTCCGAGCGGGGCGACCGGATCCGGCGGCTCGGGCGGTTCGTCCGGCGCGGGCGGCGGGTCCGGAGTGGGCGGCGAGTCGGGTGCGACCGGCTCCGGCGGCGCGAACGGCGCGGCCGCGGCGGGCCGGGCCGGTGCCTCCGGTGCCGGAGCGGCGAGCGGCGCGGCCGCGGCCGCCGGACCGGCGGGTGTCGCCGTGCTCGCGGCGGTGGCCGCGGCGCAGGTGGCCAGCTCCACCGTCACCGGCGCCGTCGAGGGCGCCGACGGCGAACTGGGCCACAACAAGTGATCCCCGTCGGCTAGTTGGCCCCCGCCCTCCTTTCCTGCTTGTCGCCCCTGAAACGGCCGCCGGGTTCCCGCTCCCCCCGCGGGAACCCGGCGGTCTCACCACGGGCTTCCCCCTCCCCCCGCGGGAGCCCGGCGGTCCCACCGCGCCGCACCCCCGTCACCTCACGAAGGGAAACCGGACCCATGTCAACGGAAGCCGTCATCCATCCGACCTACGGAAACTGGCGCAGGCCACGACGGCCGGGGCTCGGACCGCTCGGGCTCGTCGGCACCTTCGGGGTCTTCGGCGGGCTCATCGTCACCCTGCTGGCGTCGCTGATCTCGCTGTACGCGGCGCTGGTCGTGCTCGTACCGACGGTCGTGTTCCTGGTGCCGCTCGCCATCCGTACCCAGGACGGGCGCAACGTCTACCAGTTGATCACCCTGCGCATCGGATGGTGGCGCCGCAAGGCGAAGGGCGCGCACCTCTACGTCTCCGGCCCGCTGTCCGCCCGCCCCGGCGGCCGGTTCCGCCCGCCGGGCCTGCTCAACAAGGTCACCGCGACGGAGGGCCGGGACGCCTACGACCGCCCGTTCGGCGTCCTGCACCACCCGGTCCGCAACCTGTACACGATCGTGCTCGGCTGCGACCCCGACGGTGGCTCGCTGATCGACCCCGACCAGGTCGACGTATGGGTCGCCCTCTGGGGCGAGTGGCTGGCCCGGCTGGCCCACGAGCCCGGACTGCGGGGCGCGACCGTGATCGTGGAGACCGCCCCCGACCCCGGCACCCGGCTCGCCCACGAGGTGCTGCCCCGCATCCACCCCGACGCCCCGCCGGCCGCCCGTGCCGTGATGGAGGAGGTCGTCGAGCGTTACCCGAGCGCGTCGTCCGAGATGCACACCTACATCACCCTGACCTACGGCGTCCCGCCGGGCCAGCGGCGCAAGAAGGACGACGTGATCGCCGACCTCGCCATCCGCATCCCGGGCCTGCTCAGCGGGCTCGTCGCGGCGGGCGGCGGTGCCTCGTACCCGCTGTCGGCCGAGCGGATCGCCGAGGTCGTGCGCGTCGCCTACGACCCCGCCGTCGCCGCCGACGTCCTCAACGCCCGTGCCCAGCAGGGCGGTACGGGCCTGGAGTGGGACGACGCGGGCCCCGCGGCCGCCGTCGAGACCGTGAACAGCTACCAGCACGACTCCGGCGTCTCCCGGACCTGGATGCTGACGCTCGCACCGCGCGGCACCATCCGCTCGTCGGTGCTCCGGGGCATGCTGGAGGCGGCGCCCGGCACCCGCCGCAAGCGGGTCGCCCTGGTCTACCGGCCCATCGACCCCGCCACCTCCGCCCGCATCGTCGAGGCGGACCGGCGCAGCGCCCAGTTCATGGCCTCGTCGGGCAAGGGGATGGTGCAGGCCCGCGCGGCCTCCGAGGTGAGGGCGGCCGAACAGACCGCCGCCGAGGAGGCCTCGGGCGCCGGGCTCGTGGAGTTCTCGCTGATGCTCACGGTCACCGTGGACAGCATGGAAGAGCTGGCGGACGCGAGCGTCACCGTCCGCAACCTGACCGCGGCGTCCCGGGTACTGATGCGGCCCGCGGACCGGATGCAGGCGGCGGCGTTCAGCTGCACCCTGCCCGCCGGGATCCTCCCCTGGGAGCAGACCCTCGTCCCGCACGAACTCCAGGAGGCGCTGTGAGCCGGCGCGAGCAGAAGCAGGCCGAGCGGGCCGACCGGCTGGCCGAGGAACGGGCGGCCGCGGAGTTCGACGCGGGCCGTTCCGGGCTCCTGGTGCCGGACACGGCAGGCAGGACACGCAGGGCGGGTGCGGCGGGTGCGACGGCCCCGACAGGCAGAAGCGGCCGGGCAGGACCGGCGGCGCCAGCGGCAGGACCGACCGGACCGGCAGGACCAACCGGACCGGCGGCAGCGGCGGGCAAGGCCGCCCGGCCCGGCAAGGAGAAGGCCCCGGCGAAGCCGAAGGAACTCTTCGTCCCGCACCGCGGCTGGTACGGCGTGGGCGGTGGGCGCGTCGGCTACATGGACCCGCCCACCATGTGGCGGGCCACTACGGTGCAGGCCTGCGGCATGTGGCCGTTCGCCGCCGGTTCCGGCTCGCCCATGACCGGGGTACCGCTCGGGCAGCACCTGTTCACCGGCGCCACCGTCTGCGGAGACCCGCTGAACTGGTTCACCCGGGCCCGCTACATCTCCAACCCCTCTCTGTTCATGCTCGGCATGCCGGGCCTCGGCAAGTCCACGCTCATCAACCGGATGCTGATCGGACTCGCCGCGACCGGTGTCGTCCCGCTCGTCCTCGGCGACCTCAAGCCGGACTACGCCGACACCGTCCGCGCGCTGGGCGGCCAGGTGATCTCCATCGGCCGCGGCCGGGGCGGCATCAACGTCCTCGACCCGGGCGCCATGGGCGAGGCCGCGGCGAAGATCGGCGGCGAGGCCGGAGACGTCCTGAAGGCCGAGGCCCACGGGCGTGTGCTGAACATGGTCGCCGCCCTCATCACCATCGTCCGCGGGCGCCCCATGGACGACCACGAGCAGTCCGTGCTCTCCGCCGTGCTGCACCACCTGCGCGAACGCACCCCCGAAGGCCGTTCGGTGCTGCTGCCCGACGTGCTGCGGGTACTGACCGAAGGCCCGCCCCGGGTGCGCTCGGTCACGCTCGACCGGGGTGACGACGCCCGCTACCGGGACGCCGTCGACCCGCTGCACCGCTCCCTGCTAGGCATCCTCGACGGCCCGCTCGGCGACACCTTCGCCTCCGAGACGTCCACCCGGATCGACCCGAACGCGCCCGCCGTGTGCATCGACATCTCCGGCATCGGCGAGGCGGACACCCAGCTCACCGCCGCCGCGATGCTCGCCGCCTGGTCCGACGGACTGGGCACGGTGGCCGCCTCGCACGCCCTCGCGGACGCCGGACTCGCGCCCAGGCGCTGGTTCTTCACCGTCCTCGACGAACTGTGGCGCCCGCTGCGGGCCGCCTCCGGCATCGTCGACCGCATCGACGCGCTGACCCGGCTGAACCGCTCGCTCGGCCTCGGCGACGCGAAGATCACCCACACGCTCAAGGACGCCGAGGCCCTCGGCACCGACGCCGACCGCGCCAAGGCCCGCGGCTTCGTCGAACGGGCCGGGATGGTGGTGTGCGCGGGGCTGCCGAAGACCGAGATGGAGGACCTCGGCAAGGTGGTCGGGCTGTCCCGGCGCGAGATCGACCTCGTGTCGTCCTGGTCCTCGCCGCCCGGCTGGGGCGTCAGCGGCGAAAACGAGGAACCGCCGGGCCGCGGCCGCTTCCTCATCAAGGTCGGCGGCCGCCCCGGCATCCCCATCAAGGTCGCCATCACCGACGCGGAGCGCCAGCTGCACAACACCAACACCCGTTGGACGCCGAACGACGACGCCATCGAGAAGGCCGCGGCCCGCGCCGCCGAACAGGTGGCACGGGCCGCGCGGGAGGGGGCCCACGGACTCCCCGGCGGCCCCGGGACCGAGGCGGCGGCCGGGCGGTGGACCGCGTGAGCGCCCCCCGCGGCGGGAGCGACCCGCACGATCTGCTGCCCTGGGCCGTCGTCGCCGTCGCCGGCACCGGTCTGCTGGTGTTCACCGTCGCCTGGTCCGGCGGCACCCTCGGGGCCGGCCTGTCGGGCAACGGCTGGACCGCCCCGCCGTTCGCCCTGTCCACTGTCACCCGCCTGGTCTCCGGCGGACCCGGCGCGCTGTGGCCAGGGGCGCCGGCGGCCGCCGTCTACGGGGGCATGCTCGGCCTGCTCGCGCTGGTGACCGTGCCCCTCGCCGTCGTCGTACGCCTCTTCATGGACCGTTCGGCCCGCCCCAAGGGCCTGGCCGGGCGGCGTGAACTCGCCGCCATGTGCCCCAAGGGCATCGAGGCCCGCGCCCGCGAACTGCGCCCCGGCCTCAAGGGCCGCGACCAGGTGCACCCGGACGAGACCGGCAACCTCCTCGGCGACCTGGAGCCCAAGGGCCCCGAGCTGCGCAGCAGTTACGAGGACGTGGAACTCGACCTCATGGCGCCCCGCGCCGGCAAGTCGACCGGGATCGCCGTGCCCCGGGTGCTGCGCGCCCAGGGCGCCGTCCTGCTCACGTCCAACAAGGCGGACGTGTACGCCGTCACCCGCGCCGAACGCGCCAAGGCCGGCACGGTCTGGACGTTCGACCCGCAGGGCATCGCCCACACCTCGCGCGCGATGTGGTGGAACATCCTCGGCGAGTGCCACAGTATCGAGGGCGCCCGCCGGATGGCCGGCCACTTCGTCGCGTCCGTCAACGACGACAGCGCGAAGAAGGACTTCTGGATCTCGGCCGCCCAGAACACGCTCACCGCGCTGTTCCTCGCCGCGGCCCGCAGCAGGACCCCGCTGACCGAACTCCTCGCCTGGCTCGCCGACCCCGCCGACCGCACCCCGGTCGACCTGCTCCGCCAGGTCGGGCTCGTCGCGATGGCCGAGCAGCTCCAGGGCACGGTGCGGGGCGCGGTGGAGACGCGGGACGGGATCTACGAGACCGCCCGGCAGACCGTCTCCTGTCTCCTCGACCCCGAGATCCTCGCCTGGGTCACCCCCGACCCCGACCTCCCCGAGTTCCGTCCCGACCAGCACGTCCTCGGCAACGACACGCTCTACCTGCTGTCCAAGGACGGCGGCGGTTCGGCGGCCGGCGTCATCGCGGGGCTCGCGGACGCCACGATGCGGGCCGGGGTCGTGGCCGCCGAACGCATGGGCGGACGCCTCGACCCACCGCTGACCGCGGTGCTCGACGAAGCGGCGAACGTGTGCCGCATCTCCGATCTCCCCGATCTGTACTCGCACTTCGGATCCCGCGGCATCAACGTCGTCACGCTGCTCCAGAGTTACCGCCAGGGAGCCCGGGTCTGGGGCGAGGTCGGCATGGACGCGCTGTGGAGCGCGGCGACCATCAAACTCCTCGGCGCGGGTCTGGACGACGCCGACTTCGTCCAGAAGATCTCCACCCTCGTCGGTCAGCACGACGTCCGCACCCCGAGCGTCTCCCGTGGCAGGGAGGGCACGTCACGGTCGTACTCCTACCGACAGGAGGCCGTCCTTCCGCCCGACCGGATCCGCGCCCTGCCGAAGGGGACCGCGCTGCTCCTCGCGACCGGTGTCAGGCCCGCCCTGATCCGGCTCCGTCCCTGGTACAAGGAGCCCGGAGCCGGCGCCATCTCGGCCGCCGCGAAGGCGGAGACCGCGGCGATCACGCGACGGGCAGCGGACCGTCCGCTGCCGGGTGTGAGTCTGGGGAAGCCGGCGCCCGGCCGGGACGCCGCGCCAGCGTGAGCGTGCGCAGCAGCAGTTCGGCGGGCCCGTAGCGGACCCGGCCCATCAGCCAGACACCCAAGGCCAGTTGGAGTCCGTACAGCGTCAGGCAGCCCGCGAGGACGACGGCGGTGCCGACCCGGTCGTAGAGCCCGAACCCGTACCCGGTGAACACGAGGGCGAGGACGAGCGACTGGGTGAGGTAGTGGCTGAGCGCCATGCGCCCGGAGGCGGCGAGCACGACCGCCGCCGGGCGCACGGCCCCGGCCAGCAGGAGCACCGCGCACGCGTACGACACCGTGAGGGCCGGCGCCGTCAGCAGCGACACCGCGTGCCCGACCAGGAACCACCGGCTGTCCAGGGGGCCGTTCGCACAGCAGGCGGTGACGACACCGCCTGCCAGACCGGCCGGCAGCCACCGCGACAGGGTCCGCCGCAGCCATCGCCTGTCCCGGCCGCGCCGCTCCACCAGTCCCGTCCCGGCCGCCGCGAGTCCCGCCAGGAACGCGGCCAGCATGTCCGGGGCGTACATCAGGTTGGCGCCGAGCGCGGACGGCAGCTCGCGCAGATGCGCCCCGATCACGGACAGGGCGCCGCCCCGGTAGGCGGCCACGGACTCCGCGACCCGGGGCGCGTACCCGGCCGGGGTGAGCGGTTCGGTGAGGGCGACGGTCAGCAGCCCGTACCCGAGCAGCAGGACGGCGAGGCCCGCCACCAGACAGATCGCGAGGCGCACGGCGGCCCTCGGCGTCAGGCCGCGCAGGCCGTACAGGACCAGCGCGAGAGCCGCGTACGTCATGAGGATGTCGCCGGGGTAGAGCAGCACGGCATGCGCGAGACCGAGGCCGAACAGCCCCGCCGTACGCCGCAGATGCAGTGCCGGGAACACGGCTCCCGCCCGCCGGGCGGCCCTCCGGTGCAGGACGAAGCTGTAGCCGAACAGGAAGGAGAAGAGCTGATAGACGGTGGTGGTCGCGGTCACCGCCCACGCGGCCGCCCGGTCGGCGGCCGAGGCGCCCGGACCGCCGCCGAACGCGGTGTAAGGGCCCGCCATCAGCTGGGCGTTGACGAGCAGGATGCCCAGCAGCGCGAATCCGCGCAGCACGTCGATCCCGTCGACCCGCCCGAGGTGGCCCGACGCGCCCCCGCCGTTCCGCGCCGCGCCCGGGCCACGGCTCACGACGAGACCACGACGCCGGTGCCGAACGCCAGGGTCGAGGAGAGGAACCAGCCGAACGACGGCGCCAGCAGATACCGCAGTGTCCACAGCCGGGCCGTGGCCGGCCGGTTCTGCGCGTAGACCACGGGCACGCTGCCGCCGACCGGCGGCAGCCCGCACAGCGGCCCCCGCCACCCCGGGTCGAGGACCAGCCCCCGCCCCAGCTGGTCGGAGAACACCACCAGCCCGCCCGGGCGCCGGTCCAAGACGCCGCGGGGCGTCACCCGGCCCATGACCCGCAGCCCGCGCACCCACAGCGTCACCGCCCCCAGCGCCGACCGTGTCGCCAGCGTCAGAAAGCCGAGGCCGAACCCCGTGCACAGCGCCAGCAGCACCAACTCCGCGCCCATACCGATCCCTTCGTCCGCCGACCGCACCTGGGACGCACAACGGCGCGCGCGTCCGACCGGTTCATACCCGCGTTTTGAACCACCCGACGCCACCGCCCCGTTGTGGGGACGACCCCGCCCCGCACAGCCCGACGGACGCCCATGGAAGGAGCTTCGGCACAGATGAGACGGACCCTGCGCGTACACGGCCGGCGGACGGCGGCGACCGTCACCCTGGCCCTCGCCCTGACGGCGACGGCCCCGCAGCCGGCCCGGGCCGAGCCCGGCACCCTCACCGAGGTACACGCCGAACTCGAGCGCCTCTACCACGACGCGGAGGTCGCCACGAACAAGTACGACGCCGCCGACGAGAAGGTGACCGAGCAGGAGAGGCGCGTCCGCTCGCTCCGCTCCCGGATCGAGGCGGCCGAGACGAGGCTGGGCCGCCTCACCTCCCTGGCAGGGGCGGCGGCCCGCGCCCAGTACCGGGGGGACAGCCTGCCCGCCGAGATGCAGTTCGCCCTCTCCGACAACCCCGAACGCGCCCTGGACAACGCGTCCTTGGCCCGCCAGGCACAGCAGGCCACCCAGGGGGTGCTGACCGCCCTGGGCGCCACCCGCAAGGACCTGGGGGCCCGCACCGACGAGGCCTCGGCCGAACTGAAGCGGCTGAGAGCGAGCCGCAGCGCCCGCGACACCGAACGCCACTCGATCGAGCGGCACATCGCCGACGCGAAGGAACTGGAGTCGCGGCTGGAGAAGAAGGAGGTCGCGCGGCTCGCGGCACTGGAGAAGAAGGAGGCCGACGACGCCCAGGCCGCGTGGGTGGGCACGGGCATCCTCGACAAGGTCGGCACCGAGGCGACCCCGGCCGGGAGGAAGGCGATCGCGTTCGCCACCCGCCAGCTCGGCAAGCCCTACGTGTGGGGAGCCGAGGGCCCCGACTCCTTCGACTGCTCCGGCCTCACCTCCCAGGCCTGGCTGGCGGCGGGCCACCCGATCCCCCGCACCTCGGAGGAGCAGTGGCGGCGGCTGAAGCACGTGCCGATCGAGGCCATGCGGCCCGGCGACCTCGTCATCTATTTCGCCGACGCCAGCCATGTCGCCCTGTACATCGGCGACGGGAAGATCATCCAGGCTCCCCGGCCCGGCCGCTGGGTGTACGTCTCCCCGGCCGCGTCGATGGAGATCCTCGGGGTGGTCCGCCCGGACGCCTGAGGCATGGACGCCCGACGCGCGGACGCCTGAGGCGCGGACGCCTGAGGCGCGGACGCCTGAGGCGCGGACGCCTGAGGCGCGGACGCCTGAGGCATGGACGGGGCGGGGGCGGGCCGGTGTGGTCCGCCCCCGTCCGCGTGTCTCAGCCCGCGGCCGGCGGCGGTCCGGGCGGCGGCCCGAACGGGTCGACGGCGTCGACGGTGGGCACCTCCTTCGGGCGGTGCGATCCCGGCTTGCAGCCGGCGAACACCCCCGACGGGTCCCGCAGGTTCTGCATGATCGGGCCCAGGTAGTCCCGGTGCCAGCCCGCCGGACCGCTCAGGCCCGCGTCGGATCCGGTGTCGCTCAGCTCCCCCCAGGCGAGCCACAGCCCGTGCAGCTGGGCGACCGCCTCCGGGTGCTCCCACCAGCGCGAGCACCACGGAGCCAGGGAGGTGACCTCCCTGCCGTAGACCGGGAGCAGCACATGGTGCACCCACAGGGTCAGCTGCCGCAGCGCCCTGCCGTACTCGGGCGCCTCCAGGTAGAGAATGAACTTCGGCGCCGCGGTCGCCTGTTCGGCGTCGGCCGTCTGGACCGTCATGGCACTCCTTCCTGATGCGCGGTGCGAGCCGCGCCGGACGATGGTCGACGAGGCCGTGGGGCGCGAAGCCCGGGTCTCCCGTCCGGGCACACAACGCACTTGTGCGGTACGGGGTTCACGGATCCGGCGGATCGACGGTGCCGGCGCCTGGTTGAACCGCCGGGCCCCGGCGAACCGTTGCAGTTGTCACGGCCGTCGGGGCGCTCCGGGAGCGACCGGTCGTAACGGCGGCTCGACAGCGCGAGTGAACGGCAGTCACTCGCCACCGGCGAGGAGGACCTCACGTTGGCGCTTTTCGACGAGACGAAGTTCAGGTCCGACGAAGCGGAGATGAGATCGGAGGTGAAGAAGTACGGCCTGCACCACGACAAGCAGTTCATGCGGGCCTTCGACGGCTACATGGACCAGCTGCACCGGAACGGCACATGGCTCAACCAGGGGAACAAGCCCGATCCGTCCTGGTCCGAGAACGCGGCGACGAACCTCATCGGCGAGTTCGACCGGATCAACGCCCTGCACGTCCCGGCCTCCTGGTGGCGGGAGAACAAGCGGGACAAGAACTTCGCGAAGATGCGCGACGCGAAGGCGCAGGAGACCCTGAGCAAGAAGTACCTGTGGAGCAAGACCGAGCCGTACTACCCGGCGCGGCAGGCCGCGAAGGCCGGCGGTCTCATCCTGGAGACCTCACCCCCGGGAAAGATCTTCAACGGACGGAACTGCGGCTTCAGCAACTGGTCGGACGCACCGGTGCAGGCCGACCTCTGGACGTACATGTCCAGCCACTACGTGGACGGGGCGCGCGGGCCGGTCGAGGCGGTGATCCTCGAGGGCAAGGTGGACAACAGCGTTCTGACCGCGCACGAGTGGCCCCACCTGAAGAAGCGGATCGAGGCCGGCGAGGTCTCCAACATGCACGTCAAGGTCATGGGGATCCGGGGCGACTCCCAGGACTCGTCCACGTGGTCGCTGAAGACGAAGGCGACCTTCAACATCCACTCGCAGAACTCGTTCGACCAGATCCCCTCCCCGGACGACCCGGACTTCGCGGACAAGCAGAACCGCTGGCGCAACCAGGAGAAGGCGCGCAACGCCTCCAAGTCCTCCAAGTCCTCCACCAGCTCGTCGAGTTCGCAGGACAGCGCGTCGAGCAGTCACTCCCTGAAGAGCTTCCACAAGGTCTTCGACGACCCGAACGCGGTCGTCGTCATGGCGGACCCCGCCACGAACGTCCCCGGGGCCGCGGAGAGCCCGAAGGACCTGTCCGGCACGGTGAACCGTCAGCTCACCAGGGCGGCGACCAACGCCTCCCTGCAAGGGGCGAGCAGGGCGGAGACCGAGGCGGCCGTCCGGACCGCGCTGAACGAACAGGCCGTGGCCGCCGTCACCCTGGACAGCAAGCTGACCGCCTTCAAGTCCGAGCAGGTACGACGGGCGAGCACGGCGCAGTGGCCCGGCTCCCCGAACTACGGCGACCAGCTCGCGCAGGGCGTGTCCGGCATGGGCCTCGGCACCTCCACCGCCGACTACTCTCCGACGTCGTCGGTCCCCGGGGGCGGGGGCAGCTACTTCCCGCAGGGGGCCCAGTACACCGGGCAGCCCCTGTACACGTACACGCCCCGGCCGGTCGGCCCCGGCGCGTCGTACTCCATGCGGCAGACCGAGTCCCCCGTCGAGAGCCAGTCGCTCTTCGAGCAACCCCCGTCGCCGGTCCATGACGCCAGGTCGTACAACCCCTCGTACACGAACACGCAGGAGCGCACACCGAGCACGGGTTCGGCCTCCTCCGACTTCGGAGCGCCGCTGGCGCACGCCCCCAGGAACCCCAGTCCGCCGTCCGCGGACCCGGTCCCGGTCCCGGTGCAGAGCGGTTCGACGGGGAAGCAGAGGTCGAAGGAGACGAAGGAGGCCAAACAGCACAAGTCGGGAGGCGGTCTCGCGGCGTGGGTGCGGGGCGACCAGTACAAGAAGAAGCCCGGCGGCCCCAGCAAGAAGTGACGAGCCCCAGGCAGCGGCGGCCGCCGGCCGGAGAGTCTCCGGCCGGCGGCCGCCGCGATGCGCGGAGGACGTTCTTCAGCTGTTGCTCCGGGCCCGGCCGGTGCCGTTGCCGTTGCCGTTGGCACCGTTCGTGGTGTTGGTCCGCTGGACCATGGTCGTCGTCCGGCGCACCGGAGCCGGGTTGGTCGTGGTCGAACCCGTCGAGACGCCCGTCGCGACCGAGTCCTGCCGTCCCACCACCTCCCGCCCCGCGGGCAGGATCGGCGGCTGCTGCTGGTCCGCCGGCAGCGACGGGGACGACGATGACGCCGCCGTGGGGGCGGGCACGGACGTCGGGTTCACCGTCGTGGCGGACGCGGCGGGATCGGTGGGCGCCGGCTGCTGCTGCGCCGCCGGGGAGGTGTAGCTCCACGTGGCCGAACCGGCCTGAAAAGCCGCCCCCGCCGACTGCCAGTTGTTCTGGCTGGATTGCGGGAGGGTGGTGTCGTTGCCGTAGCCGGACGCCACGGCACCGCCGAGCCCCGCCACCGCGGCTGCTCCCTGCGCCAGATAGGCCTTGTCCCCGGTGTTGTAGTAGTTCACCCCCGCCTGGACCAGGTAGGCGGCGTTCTTGACCCCCGCCAGACCGACGCCCGCCATGTTCAGGTGGTTGTTGTCGGTGCCCTTGCCCGCGGACTGGAGGATCAGCGGGACGGCCTCGAAGGCGAAGCGCTTGACGTGCTCCCGGTTCTCGCTGAGCCACTTCCCCCCGTCCTGGCTCCACCGGTAGACGGCGCTCTGCTGCGCATCGGCCGCGAGGAACGTCTGTGCCTCGACGTCGAAGACGCCCACGGGGTTCTGCCCGGGCGGGTCGACGGCGGGGAGGGGCGGGGGACTGGCCGGCGGAGTGGCCGCCAGGCTGACCGTCGGACTGGCCGTCGGACTGGCCGTGAGGGGCACCGGGCTCGCCGACACGGCGGGCGGAGTGATCGACACCGCCGGCGGGGTGCCCGGAACGGGCGGTGGGGTGCTTGGAGCGGGCGGCTGACCGGTGTTCGCCTGGAAGGTCGACGATCCTGCGGCAGCCGTGTAGCTGACCGTGGAGCTGTCGCTTCTCGCGGTGGTGAAGGATTTGACGGACTCTTCGCTGTCCGAGCCCGAGCCGCTGGTCCGTGGCATGTACGGATTTCCTCTCCTGCGTCGTCGGCGTGCTGGCCCGGGTGCCGTCGTCTCTCTGTCTCTCCCCGGTGCTCCTGTCCCCCGGTTCCCGTCCGTTCGGCCGGTGCGTCGCGGCACCCGGTTGTGGGGCACAACGGAGGGTGCACCACCTCGGGTTCAATCGCCGGAGCCGTCCCGACGGCGCCCGTGCCGGGGCGACCCCCTCGCCCGTGCGTTGAACTCCCGGGCGCCTTCCGCCCGTTGTGCTTCCCGAAGCCGTGCCGGCACCCGGCCGGCACCGCACCGCCGAGAGGCTGGGGAGGTACGCGCATGCCCGCTGCCCGCGCAAGGCGCTTCGCGGCACAGGGTCTTCTGGAACGCCGCCGGTCCGCGCCGTCCGCGAACGGGTGCTACGACCGTACGGACCCGCCGCGTCCCGTCGACGGCGCCCACTGGCTCCCCGAGGTTCAACTGCCCCCAGGCCTGCTGCCGTTGCCGAACGGTTTCGAGCTGCGCGGAGCCTGAACCCGCTCGACCGAAGGAGGGACGTCATGGCGAACGGCATCGGGGCCTCCGGAAGCCGGAACCGGCTGACCCGGCGGCGCCCCGAGGCCAGGCTGGCGCGCGACCTGCTCAAGACCGAGTACGGCCTGCGGAACCGGGCAGGCGGCGGAGCGGACGCGGACAGCGTCTGGGAGCGGCTGGCCGCCGAACTGCGCCGTATCCTGCGCCGCTTCACCGGCGGAGCGCGTTCGGCGCCCGGTGGGCAGGGCCCCGCGCCCGGCGGCGGTTCAGGAAGCGCGTTGGGCGGCGGACCGGAAGGCGGGCCGGGCGGCGAGTCCCTCGGCCGGTCCGCCGTACACCCCGGTGACGGGCTGGGGCAGACGCCCCCGACCGCACCCGCGGCCGGACCACGGCCCGGCTCGGAAAACCCCTCCGTGCACGAGGGCATGGCGCTCCTCGAAGAGCGGATCCGCCGGCTTCCGCCCGACGCGCGCGAAGCCTTCGAGGATGCGGTGCTGCACCTGGTCAGGACCGACCAGAAGTGGAAGAAGGCGTACGAGGAGTCTCCCGAGAGCATGCCGGCCGTCGCGCGATACGCCGGCAGGGCGCACCTGAGGGAGCTGGGGCTGGAAGCGGCCTCGGACCGGGACCGGGAGGGCACCCGGCGGGACCCGAATGCGCGACAGGACTCGGCCGCACGGCAGGACCCGAGTGTGCGGCAGGACTCGGCCGCACGGCTGGACCCGGATACCCGCCACGATCCGGACACGCGGCGGGACGGCACCCCGAGACCGGGCGACGACGTACTGCGGTCACGGTGGGAGCGCCCCGCGCGGCGCCTTGATTCCTCGGAGGCCCTCGGCGCCCCGACGCCGAGGAGCGGCTTCGACGCCCCCGGCCCGGACGAGATGACCGACGGACACGGCTTCCAGGAGGCCGAACGCCTCGCGCTGGCCGAACAGACCACCGGCGCCACCTTCAGTCCGCGAGCGGGCGGTGTCACCGACGGACACGGCTTCCAGGAGGCCGAACGCCTCGCGCTGGCCGAACAGACCACCGGCGCCACCTTCAGCCCACGCGCGGGCGGTGTCACCGACGGACACGGATTCCTCGCGGCCGAACGCGCGGACCGCGCCGAACGGGCCGAGTGGGACATCCGGCCGGCGGACCACACCCTGTCCTCGGCTTCCCCGGGCCTTGAGCCACCGGTCTCCCCGATGCCGAGCCGGGCGAACCCGCTGTCCCCTTCGCCGAACCTGACGCCCTTCTCCCCATCGCTGGACCGGGCGTCCCCGCTGTCCCCGCTGCTGGACCAGGCGACCCCGGTGTCCCCGCTCCTCGGTGCCGCCCCGGTGCCGTCCCTGCTCAGCGGCGACGGCCATCGGGCCCTGCGCGAATCGCCCGGCGCCTTTTCGAACTCGTCGGCCCCGGGGAGCACCGGCTCTCCTTCGCGGTCCGGGTCCGTCAGCCCGGTGCCCGTCCGGCAGAACCCGCCCGCCCGGAACACGGCGCGACGCGCCTGACACCGGGCGGGTGAACCGTCCACCCCCGCCCATCCGTCGTGCCTGCGGCGACGCAACCGGTCGCCGGACCGAACCGGCTCCCTCCCGACGGAGAGGCACACGCTCCATGCGCAGACGCACATCCTTACTCCTGGCCCTGCTCCTGGTCGTCGTCGGTGTGACAGGCACCGCCGTGGCGGTACGGGCCCACCGCTCGGGCGGCGACAGGATCCAGGGCACCCCGGCCGCCGACGTCGGCACGGCCGAGCACACCGTCACCCTCCAGAACAGGACGGACGGTCGTATCTGGGTCGGCAGCACGGTCAACGCCGACGGTTCCACCGCGCTCACCGGTCTGCCGGTCCTGGATCCCGGCCAGTCGGCCACCCTCACCGTCCCCGAGCGCGAGGGGGCCGGTCACTGGCGCGGCACCTTCTTCGCCCGCCAGGGCTGCGGCGGCGAGGAGGGCAGTACGTTCCACTGTGCCGTCGGCGACTGCGGACCGTACGCCGACCACTGCTCCACCGGCGAACAGCCCACCGGACTGGCCGAGTTCAACTTCGATCCGGCTGACTCCCTCGCGCCCTGGTACGACGTCAGCTACGTCAACGCCGTCGCGGCACCGGTCACCATCACGCCCGACGGAGCGGCCCCGCCGCCGAGCGGTGAGTGCGCGGTCGCGGGCTGCGCGGAGGACCTGCTGTCCGCCTGCCCGGCCGACAACCTCGTCAAGGACCCGGGCACGGGCACGCCGCTGGTGTGCGTCAACCCCGACCGGGATCACAAGACCGGCTACAGCGACATGGTCAACCAGAAGTGCCCCACCGCGTACGCCTGGTCCAAACAGGACGCCGAGCCCGGCAACAAGGTCATGTACCAGTGCACCAGGTGCGCCGGACTGACCGTCGCCTTCGGGACCGGCACCGGCACCGCGCCGACCGACCCCGCCACCACGGCGGCGCCGGGCCCGCAGATCCCGGCCGCCGGACGCAAGGGCGTCAGCCTCAACCCCGTCGACGGCGCCTCCCAGGCGCTGGCCGACTCCGGCGCGTCCTGGTACTTCGACTGGGCGTCCTCCACCGGTGCCGTCACCAAGCCGGCCGGAGTCGACTACGTCCCGATGATCTGGGGTCCCGGCTCGGTCACCGACGCCGAACTGGGGCAGGCCGCGAAGGAGGGCAAGGAACTGCTGGGCTTCAACGAGCCGGACTCGCCGCGGCAGGCCGCCATGACTCCCGAGCAGGCGCTCGACCTGTGGCCCCGGCTGGAGGCGACCGGCCTGCGCCTGGGCGCACCCGCGGTCGCCACCGGCGCCGACGTGCCCGGCGGCTGGCTCGACCGCTTCATGCGGGGAGCCGACGAGCGCGGACTGCGCGTCGACTTCATCCCGCTGCACTGGTACGGCGCCGACTTCGGCCCGGCCGCCACCGACCAGCTGCGCGGCTACCTCCAGGCCGTCCACGACCGCTACCACAAGCCGGTCTGGCTGACCGAGTACGGCCTGATCGACTTCTCCCGGGGCACACCCCGCTATCCATGGGAGCAGGAGCAGACCGACTTCATCAGGTCGTCGACGTCGATGCTGGACGGCCTGGACTTCGTGGAGCGCTACGCGTGGTTCACGCTCTCGACCGTGACCAGCCCGACCGGTCTCTACGACGGTACGACCGCCAACGCAGGCGGCCGGGCCTACCGCGACGCGGGCCGGCCTCCCGGTTGAACCGTCCTCCGCCGCGGCCCGTTGTTCGGGTGAACCCGGCCGAGGCCCTGCCCCGGGGCCTCGGCCGGTCCCTGACCGAAGAACCGAAGGAGACGCATGTCAGGCGGTCCGCCCCGGCTCGGCAGGCCCCTGGGCGCGGGCTCCGGGCGGGCCGCCCTCCAGACGGCCGAGCCTCGCGCGGACCTTCTCGGCGTCCGGATGGTCGAACTCCGCGAAGATCGCCAGGGCCTGCCGCCAGCTGTCGCGCGCGGCCTCCGGCTCGTCGGCGTCCAGATGGACGTCCCCGAGGTTGCTCAGGGAATGCCCCTCTCCCCACCGGTTGCCGATGTCCCGGTGTGTGGCGAGCGCCTGGCGGTAGTACACGACCGCGGCTTCGTGGTGCCGCAGCCGGCGGTGGACGGTGCCGAGGATGTCGAGGGTGACGCCCTCGACCCAGCGGTTGCCGTTGGTCCGCAGGACGGCCAGCGCCTGGTCCAGGAACTCGACGGCCTCGTCGAACCGGCCGAGCCGCTGATAGGCGTCGCCCAGATTGCTCAGGGCGATCCCCTCGCCCCAGGCCCCGCCGACGGCACGGTCACTGGCCAGCCCGCGGCGGATGTACCGGACGGCCTCGTCGAGCTGCCCGGACTGGAGATAGGCGTCACCCAGGTTGGCCACGGCCGACTCCGTGCCGTCGTCGTCCCCGAGGGCGGTGCAGGCGGCCATCGCCTGGTGCAGGTGCTCGATCGTCTCGTCGAACCGGCCCGAGCTGCGCAGGGCGGCGGCCCGGTCCGCGAGTCCCTGGGCCTCGCCCTCGCGGTCGTGGGAGGCGCGGGCGGCGGCCAGCCCCACCCCGGCGGTGTCGAGCCAGTCGTGCATGTGACTGCGGAGATAGAAGAACCCCCACAGGACCGCGGGCAGTTGCCAGGCGATGCCGGGAAGCCCGGAGGCGGCGGCCTGATGCACCGCGCTGACCAGGTTGCCCCGCTCCGTCTCGCACCAGCCGAGCGCCTCGTCGTGCGTCGTGAACTCCCGCGGCCGGCACAGGGGAGGCAGCGGATCGAGCGGGATCCGTCGGCGGCGCGGGGTGATGTGCGGGTAGGCGGCGTCCGCGGTGTGCAGATACCAGGAGAGCAGCCGTTCCAGCGCCAGGTCCCGCTCCTTGGGCGCCTCCTCGGCCTGGACGCGTTCGGCGGCGTACACACGCAGCAGGTCGTGCAGGGTGTAGCGGCCCGGGAAGTGCTCGGTGAGCAGATGGGCCCGGGTCAGCTCGACGAGCAGGCCGCGGGCCTCCCGAGGCGGCAGCCCGGCGAGAGCGGCCGCGGCGGGCGCGGAGATGTCGGGCCCGGAATGCAGGCTCAGCAGGTGGAACAGACGGGCGGCCGGGGCGGACAGCGCCTTGTACGACCAGGAGAAGACGGCCCGTACGTCCGTGGCGATGTCGTCGCCGCCGGTGAAGGCGTCGAGGCTGCCATGGCTCTCGCGCAGCTCGTCCACGATGGCGCTGAGCGGGAAACCGGGGTGCGCGGCGGCGTGGGCGGCGACGATGGACAGCGCCAGCGGGAGCCGGGCGCACCGCGTGATGATCTCGTCGACCGCCCTCGGTTCGGCCGCCGGCCGGCCGGTGCCGAGGCGGCGCGCCAGCAGGTCGTACGCCTCGGCGGGCGACAACTGGTCCAGGGTCAGCGGGAACGCGCCTTCCGCGGCGACCAGACCGGTGAGCTGGTTGCGGCTGGTGACGATCACCAGACAGCCCGGGGAACCGGGCAGCAGCGGGCGGACCTGCTCGGTGTCACGGGCGTTGTCGAGCAGGACGAGCACCCGGCGCCGGGCGAGCATGCTGCGGTAGAGCGCCGCCTGGGCGTCGAGACTCGCGGGGATCCGCATCGGAGGGACGCCGAGCGCGTCGAGGAACGTCCGGATCGCGTCGTCCGGCGCCATCAGCACGCCGGTCGGGTCGAAGCCCCGCAGGTTGACGTAGAGCTGTCCGTCGGGGAAGCGGTGGGCCATCTCGTGGGCCCAGTGCACGGCGAGAGTGGTCTTGCCGATGCCGGCCATACCGCCGATCGCGCCGATCACCACCGTGGTCGGAGCCGACCCCGCCACGGGCAGCAGGGCGCGCACCCGGTCGAGTTCGGCCGATCGGCCGGCGAACGTCGGCAGGTCGGCGGGCAGTTGGGCGGGAATCGCCGCGTGCGCGAGGACCGGCGGAGCCGGCTTCACGGGCGGTGCGGGTTCGGGCGGCGACGACCGGGCCGGCCGGCCGTCCAAGGAGGCGTCGGCGGCCAGGATGCGGTCGTGCAGATCCTTCAGCGGCGCTCCGGGTTCGATGCCCAGCTCGGCCACGAGGGTGCCGCGCGTCCCGCGATAGACGGCCAGCGCCTCGGCCTGCCGCCCGGACCGGTACAGCGCCAGCATGAGCTGCCGGCACAGCTGTTCCCGCAGCGGGTACTTCCCGGTCAGCGAGACCAGTTCGGCGATCACCTCGCCATGGCGTCCGAGTTCCACGTCGACGTCCACCCGGAGCTCCAGCGCGTCCAGCCGCTGCTCCTCCAGCCGGGAGGCCTCGGACCCGGCGAGCGGTCCGGGCACGCCCGCGAGGGCCGCCCCCTGCCAGCCGCCGAGCGCCGCGTGCAGCAGATCGGCCGCCGCGGACGGATCACCGGCGGCGCGCAGTTTCCTGGCCTCGGCGACCCTGCGCTCGAACACCCCGAGATCCAGGGCGCCTTCGGGTGTCCGGAGCAGATATCCGTCACCGACCGAGACGACCGTCCGGGGGGATCCGGCGGCACCCCGTTCCGGTTCCAGCCCCTTGCGCAGCCGCGAGACATAGGTCCGTACGACCGACACGGCGGCCGCCGGCGGGTCCTCGCCCCAGACGGCGTCGATGAGTTCGCCGAGCGTGACAGGGCGTCCTCGCCTGAGCAGGAGCGCCGCCAGCACGGCCCGCTGCTGCGGAGAACCGACGTCCACCTCCCGCTCCCCGCGCCATGCCCGGACCGGTCCAAGCACGGCGAAGCGTACGGAATCCTCGTAGGCGTTCACTCTCCGCACTCTACTGAACACCCCCTTCCGCTAAGGGGTGTTGGGGGTGTGCGGGAGCCCACATACCCGTCGGTCCGTTGTGCTCCGCCCCGGCATTGAACCGTTCCCGCGCGGCGCCCGTTGCGCTACGAGGAACCGACGCGACGGGCCCGGCCGGCGCCACGCGGCCGGGAACGTCAGGAAGGAAACGCCATGAGCCGGGATGAAGCGACGCCCGAACCGACCACGGAGGGCGACCCTGCCACGCCCGGAAAGCCCACGGCTCTCGGCGGGCCGGACCCCGCGGGGGAGACGTCCGGGCCCATACCTCCGCAGGAGGCACCCGCGCACGCCCCCGGCTACGCGGTGGTCATCTCCGGCGACGGCTCGGCCGCCATCGACGGTGAGCCCGTACCGTCGGCGGACGGGGTGACGGTCGACGCGGCGATCCTCGACACGCTGCACGGATACGCGCGGGACCGCGGCACCACCGTGACCGCCACCGTCTCGGACCCGGCGGCGGGTTACGTGGCGTTCGTCGAGGTGGCCCCGGACGGTTCGAGCACACTCGTGGACCAACGCGAACAGCCGCCGGCCGTGCCGGCCGCGTCCGAACAGCGGAACCCGCCCGAACCGACGACGTCGCCCGAGGGACGGCCCGAAGAGCCAACCCCCGCCGACGGCGCCCCCGAAGACGCCTACGACGAAGCCGCCGCCGACTATGACGCCGACCTGCGCGACGCGGGCGACGACGATGATGACGACTACGCCGACGCCGATGACATCGAGGACGATGACGATGACGACGACGACTTCGACGTAGAGGCGTACACGCTGGAGCAGCAGCGGCGACGGGAGTCACTGACACCACCCCCGCCGCCCACCCCGGACACGGGAACGGGCGCGGTCGTGGCCGCCGGGACGTACGACGACGAGGACGCGGACTTCGGCGCGGACCCCGACGAGGACGCGGACGCGGGCTTCGGCGCTCGACCCAGCCCGGACGCGCGCTTCGGCGCCATCGCGCGCTCGGGGTCCCCCGCCGCACGGTCGGCGCCCACGCTCGTCCGCCGGGCCGGGTCACGCCAGTCGGACGACGAGTACGAGGGCCCGGGCCTGCTGCACAGGCCCCTGGTCGTCGGGCCCGTGGCCCTCGTCGCGGCCGCCCTCGTGATCGTCCCGCTGGTGATCCTGGGCAGCGGCGGATCGGACGACGGCGGACACCGCAAGGAGGCCGCCCGGTCGAGCGACGAGACGAGCCGGAGCCCGCAGGCCGTACGGTCGGGACCCATCTCCACCTCGACCGCGACCCTGCCGCCCCCTCCCAGCCCTTCGGACTCCCCGTCGGCCGGACCGAAGAAGCCGAAGGGCACGAAGGGGTCCAAGGGTTCCGAGGGCGCGAAGGACCCGCGGAGCGGCGGAGGGGTCACGGTCACCGTGACGGCCAGGCCCCCGCAGGCCACGGTGACCGCGAAGCCCGCGCAGGACACCGCCGCCACCGCCGTGAGCCGTCTCGCCCGCAACGATCCCTCGGGGCGGCACATCTGCTACCGCGCCTACGTCTCCGGACAGGGCTGGCAGAAGCCCGTGTGCGACGGCACGATGGCCGGCACCTCGGGCCGGAACAGCCCGATCAAGGCCCTCAACATCGCGGTGTCGGGCAGCGGCGGCTCGGCCGCGAACGCCTTCGTCCACGACCCGGCGTCCTCCGACGGACGGGGCAAGTGGGAACCGCAGTGGACGGCGGTGATCGCCGACGGCAGGAACAACTACATAGGCAGCACGAAGAAGAGCGCCCCTGTCATGTCGGGCTTCGCCATCAACATCGGCAGCGGCCGGATCTGCCAGACGGCCAAGGTCCACGGCTTCGACTGGGGCGCACAGGGCTGCGCCGACGCCCGCCCCGGCTACGTCTTCGGCGGAGCCCTGGAGAAC
Organism: Streptomyces sp. NPDC005281; assembly: GCF_040607495.1. NCBI lineage: Bacteria > Bacillati > Actinomycetota > Actinomycetes > Kitasatosporales > Streptomycetaceae > Streptomyces > Streptomyces sp. NPDC005281. The sequence continues at coordinate 512,873 of NZ_JBEXGX010000001.1, forward strand.
GCCCGCTGGCTGGAGGCGGTCAAGTTCACGGTCTGACCCACCCGGGCGGCCGGTTCGGCGGCACGACGGAGGGCGGCGCGGAAACCCGCGCCGCCCTCGACGACGTACTACGAGCCCCCTGTCGGATTCGAACCGACGACCTACGCATTACAAGTGCGTTGCTCTGGCCATCTGAGCTAAGGAGGCCTGCCGCGCGCCTGGGCGTGCGTGCCCGTGCAGTGTACCCACGTCACAGCGGTGGGCCGGTGAGAGTTTCCGCGAACTTCACTGGCTCCGGGGTGCTGACAGAACACATGAACGCCAGGTAGCGTCCTGACCCAGTTCACTCATATGGACTACACCACTATGGGCGTTTCCGTAGTGGATCACCACCTTTACAACGGATCGTCCGGCACGTTCCTGCCGGTGAAGGGGGCCCATCACCATGGCCACTGTTTCGTTCGACAAGGCGACCCGGATCTACCCGGGCACCGAGAAGCCCGCCGTCGACGCCCTGGAGATCGACATCGCGGACGGCGAGTTCCTCGTCCTCGTCGGTCCCTCCGGCTGCGGCAAGTCCACCTCGCTCCGCATGCTCGCGGGGCTCGAGGACGTGGACGGCGGCGCCATCCGCATCGGCGACCGCGACGTTACGCACCTGCCGCCCAAGGACCGGGACATCGCGATGGTGTTCCAGAACTACGCGCTGTACCCGCACATGACCGTCGCCGACAACATGGGCTTCGCGCTCAAGATCGCCGGCGTCAACAAGGCCGAGATCCGCCAGAAGGTCGAGGACGCGGCGAAGATCCTCGACCTCACCGACTACCTCGGCCGCAAGCCGAAGGCCCTCTCCGGCGGTCAGCGCCAGCGTGTCGCCATGGGCCGCGCCATCGTGCGCGAGCCCCAGGTCTTCCTCATGGACGAGCCGCTGTCGAACCTCGACGCCAAGCTCCGCGTCTCCACCCGTACGCAGATCGCCTCGCTCCAGCGCCGTCTCGGCATCACCACGGTGTACGTCACCCACGACCAGGTCGAGGCCATGACCATGGGTGACCGCGTGGCCGTGCTCAAGGACGGTCTGCTCCAGCAGGTCGACTCGCCGCGCAACATGTACGACCGCCCGGTCAACCTCTTCGTCGCCGGCTTCATCGGCTCCCCGGCCATGAACCTGGTAGAGGTCCCGATCACCGACGGCGGCGTGAAGTTCGGCAACAGCGTCGTCCCGGTCAGCCGCGAGGCACTGAAGGCCGCCGCCGACAAGGGCGACCGCACGGTCACCGTCGGCGTCCGCCCCGAGCACTTCGACGTCGTCGAGCACAACGGCGAGGCCGCGAAGTCGCTGAGCAAGGACACCGAGGACGCCCCGGCCGGCCTCGCCGTCTCCGTGAACGTCGTCGAGGAGCTCGGCGCCGACGGCTACGTCTACGGCACCGCCAAGGTCGGCGACGAGCACAAGGACCTCGTCGTCCGCGTGAGCGGCCGCGCCGTCCCGGACAAGGGCGCCACGCTGCACGTCGTGCCGCGTCCGGGCGAGATCCACGTGTTCTCCACCTCGACGGGCGAGCGCCTGTCCGACTGACCTCCGGGGCATCCGGCTGACGTCCGCGTCATCCGGGCGAAAGCGCACACCCCATAAGGGTTGAATTCACCCAGGTTGACGAAGAGGGCCCCGCGGCCGGCCGCGGGGCCCTCTCTGTTGTCGACAAATACCCCGGCAGACCGGGCATTTCGATCCCCGTACGAGCCCCGCGCGTCAACCCGCTACCCAGAAAAACCAACTTTCTCGTCCCCCGAACCGGTGACTAAATGTCGCCAAATCATCACCCCGCGCTACCCTCACTCGCGTGAAGCACTCCACCACTAACCAGCGGCCCCGGCGTGGCCGTGGCCCCGCCCGCCAGATCGGCCGCACCCTCGCCCTCGTTCTGCCTGTCGTCCTGGTGCTCTCCGGGACTCTCGCGGTGACCCAAGTCAACTGGTCGGGGAATCCCTCGAGCTCGGTGCTCACCGCGTCCTCCGAGGAGCTCTCGACACGAGCCGTCTCCCGCGCCCCGCAGGACGTCCTGCGCGACAGGCTTCTCCTGGAGCTCCAGGAGAAGGACCCGGGCGTGGCCCTCACCCACCTCCAGGAAGCGGTGAACGGCCGTCCCTCGCTCGCGAAGCACTGCGTCTCCATCGCCCGGGCCCTGGGCCGCGCCGCGGTCCGCGCGTACGGGCCGACGCGCGCCCAGTCCTTCGCGCGGCCCGTCTGCGACACGGCGTTCGCCTCGGGGGTCGCGGCCACCCACTTCTGAGGTCACGACACCCGCACCCGGCCCCGTAACCGGGCCACTCGCCCGGGAGGACCGCCTCCCCCCTGGGAGGGCCGTCTCCCCTTCCGGGAGGCCGTCCGCCCTCAGGGCCCGCTCCCCTCGGAGACCACAGCTCTCCGAGGGGTACAGCCCCCTCACGGCCGCCCGGTAGGAGCTGATTAAGGAACGGCCGCCACGGGATCGAGCGTGCGGGGCGCCACGTACAGTTCGAACATGACCGATCCGAACGCCGCGTCGCGCCCCGTTCAAGCCGTCGTCCTGGCCGGCGGCCAGGGCTCACGGCTGCGTCCCTACACCGACGACCGTCCCAAGCCGATGGTCGAGATCCCCGGCACCGGGACACCGATCATCGGCCACCAGCTGACCTGGCTCGCCGAAGAGGGCGTGACCCACGTCGTCGTCTCCTGCGGTCACCTCGCCGACGTCCTTCAGAAGTGGCTCGACTCGGCCGACCTCCCGCTCTCCGTCACGACGGTCGTCGAGTCGGAGCCCCTCGGCCGCGGCGGCGGCCTCAAGTACGCCGCGGCGCACCTCCCGCACCCCGACCAGCCCTGGTACGCGACGAACGGTGACATCTGGACCCGTTTCTCGCTGCGCGACATGGCGGACTTCCACACCGAGCGCGACGCCGTCGCGACGCTCGCGCTGGCCCGTCCGCGCATCCCGTGGGGCGCCGTCAAGACGGACGGCTTCGGTCACATCACGGACTTCATCGAGGCCCCGCCCTCCACCTTCGAGATCAACGCGGGTGTGTACGTGTTCTCGCCCGAGTTCACCGACATGCTCCCCGAGCGCGGCGACCACGAGCGCACCACGTTCCCGCGCCTGGCCCGCGAGCGCCGGCTGTCCGGCTTCCCGATCCCGCAGGGCGCCTACTGGCGCGCCATCGACACCGCCAAGGACCTCACGGAGGCCGCGAAGGAACTCGCGGCCCTGGGCCGCTAGAGACACACCGGAGAGCGCCCTCACGGGTCTACGAGAGCCTTCCCGGCACGACGACAGGGGCCCCGCACGCCGTGTGCGGGGCCCCTGCCGTCGTGGCCGCCCGAGGAGGCTGTGGGCCTCAGCCCAACAGGCCGCCCACCAGGCCCGGCTGGCCGGTGGAGGAGCTCCCCCCGGTCGAAGTGCCGGTCGACGTGCCCGTACCGCCCGTACCGCCGGTGCCGCCGCTGCCGCCCGTCGACGAGCCGCCGCTGCTGGAGGGACCCGCGCTGGTGCTCGGGGCCTGGCCGGCCGGCGAGGACTGCTGGGGCGGGGCCTGGCCGCTGCCCTGCGTCTGGCTGGGCTGCTGCCCGCTGCCGGACGGGCCGGTCTCCTGGGTCGCGCCCGGCGTACCGGCCGTGTGCGACGGGGTCGCGGAGCTGCTGTGGGTGGGCGCCTGGGAGGCCGAGGGGGTGGCCTTCTGGTGCCGCTCGCCGGGCGTCTCGGGAAGCGGGGAGCCCGGCAGCTCGTTGCGCGGGGCCTCGCCGGGACCGGGGACGACGATCCGGCTGGAGTCGCGGACCGCGCCGCCGAGGAGCGACCCGACGAGCAGGGTGAGACCCACGACGACGGCCGTGAGCAGCGCGCCGCGGCGCAGTACGCGAGCGCGCAGGTCCCAGATGTCGGCGCGCGGTCCGAGGGTCCGCCAGGCCTCGCTGGAGAGCCGTCCGTCGGCGGAGTAGACCGGGGCACCCGCGATGATCAGCGGGGACCACGCTGCGAGGTAGATGATGTCCGGCGCGTCGTACACGGGCACCGTCTTCCAGCTGACGGTGACGATGAGCGCCGCCGACAGCGTCGCGCCGACGACGGCCGCCACCCGCTGCCAGAGCCCGAGGACGGTCAGAACGCCCACGATGACCTGGAAGAAGGCGATGACCAGTCCGGAGCCGACGGGGTGATGGAGCGCGAACTGCCGCAGCGGCTCGGCGACTTCCCACGGGTGCAGGGTGTTGAGCCACTTCATCATCGAGCCGCGCTTGCCGCCGTCGAAGTAGACGGGGTCGCAGAGCTTGCCCATGCCGGCGTAGACGGAGATGAATCCGAGGAAGACGCGCAGCGGGAGCAGCACGACGCCGAGGTTCATCCGGCGCCCGGGGTGATAGGCGTGCCGCACGGAGTCGGAGCCGCGCCGCCTGACGGGGGCTTCGCCCTCCGTCTCGTCGAAGCGGTCGTCCTCGTAACCGTCGTCGTCCCCGAAACCGGCGTCCGTGTAGGCGTGTTCGCCGTACGGCGGCCCGCCGTAACGCGGCTCGTCGTAGGCGCTGTCGACGCTGCGCATCTCGGGCAGCAGTCGCTGCTCGTCGCCGAGGGGGGCGCGCTGGCTGCCGACGAGGGGGGTCTCGACCGTATCGACGGTCAGGGCGCCCGCGTAGCCCGGCTGTTCGCCGATGCGCGGGATGAGCTGGGTCGAACCGGCCTCGCCCATAGGCCTGTTGGGGCCGTGCGGCACGCCCGCGCTCCGTACGGCCTGGAGCAGGCGATGGGCGCCGGTGTCGTCCGGCGCGGACTTCCCGCTCCAGACGACGGGCGCACGGCGGCGGGCCCCGCCGGCCTGACCGGCCCCGCCCGCTCGGCCCGGCGCACCGGCGCCGGGAGAGCCCGAGTACCGCGCGATGCGCGGGGACTGGCCCCGTGACGCACCCGCCAACTGGACGCGGAAACTCGCATGGTTGACGATGACCTGCGCCGGATCGCTCGGCACCTTCACCATGCTCAGCGCGGGAACGTCGTCGAATCCCGACGAGCGGTCCCCCGTGGGTGTGCGGGGTGTTCTGGTGTCCACACTCATCTAACCGAGTGACGTGTGGTTAGGACACTGCTTTGACCACGCCGAACTGTCCGGACCGCGTCAAGATCGTTCCGAACACCCCGATCACACCACGAGGGTGACCGCCCGCGCGTCCGTTCAGGCGCGGCGGCGCGCGGCTTCGTAGAGCACGACTCCCGCCGCGACACCGGCGTTCAGAGACTCCGTGCCACCGGGCATCGGAATCCGCACCCGGAAGTCGCAGGTCTCGCCGACGAGACGGGAAAGGCCCTTGCCCTCGCTGCCGACGACGATGACGACCGGACCGCCCAGCGCCTCCAGGTCACCGACCTCGGCCTCGCCGTCCGCGGCCAGGCCGACCACCACGAGACCGGCCTTCTTGTACGCCTCCAGGGCGCGCGTCAGGTTGGCGGCACGCGCCACGGGCGTACGGGCGGCGGCACCGGCCGACGTCTTCCAGGCACCGGCGGTCATGCCCGCCGCGCGCCGCTCGGGCACGACGACGCCGTGGCCGCCGAAGGCGGAGGCGGAGCGGACGACCGCGCCGAGGTTGCGGGGGTCGGTCACACCGTCGAGGGCGACGATCAGCGGGTCCTTGCCCTCGTCGTACGCGGCGGCGGCGAGGTCCTCGGGGTGCGCGTACTCGTACGGCGGGACCTGGAGGACGAGACCCTGGTGGTTGAGCCCGTTGGTCATGCGGTCGAGCTCGGGGCGCGGGGCCTCCATCAGGTGGATGCCGCCGCGCTCGGCGAGGAGCTGGAGCGCCTCGCGGACCCGCTCGTCGTTGTCGATGAACTGCTGCACGTACAGCGTCGTGGCGGGCACGCCCTCGCGCAGCGCCTCGACGACGGAGTTGCGCCCGACGACCATCTCGGACGTGCCCTTGCCGCCGCGGCCGCGGGGAGCGGGCTTGCGGACGATCTGCTTCGCCTTGGCGTTGGCGACGCGGTTCTTCTTGTGCCCCTTGCGCGCTTCGGCGGGCGGGGTCGGACCCTTGCCTTCCAGGCCCCGGCGTCGCTGGCCGCCACTGCCGACCTGCGCGCCCTTCTTGCCGGACATGCGGCGGTTGTTAGCAGCCATGACCTACCTGTCTGTGTGAGACGTGCGTGCGTACGTATATGAAGTGTGCCGCCCGGAGGTCCGGGCGGCACAATCGATCAAGGCCGACCGGGGCCGGCCGGGACCGCCGGAGCGGGCGGTCAGCGTGGTCCGAGCGTCCAGCGCGGCCCCTGCGGGCTGTCCTCGATGGTCAGGCCGGACTGGTTGAGCTGGTCGCGGATGGCGTCCGCGGCGGCCCAGTCCTTGCGGCCGCGGGCGGCCTCGCGCTGGCCGAGGACCAGATGGACGAGGCTGTCGACGACCCCGTGCAGATCGTCGCCGCGGTCGCTCTCCTCGGCCCACGCCGGGTCGAGCGGGTCGAGTCCGAGGACGCCGAGCATGGCCCGTACCTCGGCGAGGCGGGCGACGGCGGCTTCCTTGTCGTCGGCGGCCAGGGCGGAGTTCCCCTGCCGCACGGTCGTGTGCACGATGGCGAGCGCCTGCGGGACGCCCAGGTCGTCGTCCATCGCCTCGGCGAACGCGGGCGGCACCTCGGCGGCGGGCTCGACGACGCCCCCCGCCTTCTCGACCACCCGCTGCACGAAGCCCTCGATGCGCGCGAACGCCGACTCGGCATCACGCAGGGCGCCTTCGCTGTACTCGATCATCGAGCGGTAGTGCGGGGTGCCGAGGTAGTAGCGCAGCACGATGGGGCGCCATACCTTGACCATCTCGGAGACGAGGACCGAGTTCCCGAGGGACTTCGACATCTTCTCGCCGCTCAGGGTGACCCAGGCGTTGTGGACCCAGTACTTCGCGAACTCGTCCCCGAAGGCCTTGGCCTGCGCGATCTCGTTCTCGTGGTGCGGGAAGATCAGGTCGATCCCGCCGCCGTGGATGTCGAAGGCGCTGCCCAGGTACTTGTGGGCCATCGCCGAGCACTCCAGGTGCCAGCCCGGACGGCCGCGGCCCCAGGGCGTCTCCCAGCTCGGCTCGCCCGGCTTCACGGCCTTCCACATGGCGAAGTCACGCGGGTCGCGCTTGCCGGTCTCGCCCTCGCCCGACGGCTGGAGCAGATTGTCGAGCTCCTGGTTGGAGAGCTGGAGATAGCCGTCGTACGACCGCACGTCGAAGTAGACGTTCCCGTCGGCCGCGTACGCGTGACCGCGCTCGATGAGCCCGCGCATCATCTCGATCATCTCGGGGATGTGCCCGGTCGCCCGCGGTTCGTACGTGGGCGGCAGGCAGCCGAGCACGTCGTAACCGTCGTTGAAGGCGCGCTCGTTGTCGTAGCCGATGGACCACCAGGGGCGGCCCCGGTCGGCCGACTTGGCGATGATCTTGTCGTCGATGTCCGTGACGTTCCTGATGAACGTCACGTCATAGCCGCGGTACGCGAACCAGCGGCGCATGATGTCGAAGTTGAGGCCCGAGCGGATGTGCCCGATGTGCGGTGCGGCCTGCACGGTCGCGCCACAGAGGTAGATCGAGACGCAACCCGGCACTAGCGGGGTGAAGTCACGGATCTGCCGGGCGCTGGTGTCGTACAGGCGAATGGTCACCACTCCAGGGTAGTGGGCCCTGGGCAGTGCCCCGCGCCCCTTTCCCCGGCAAGGCCATGTATTCGTGACATACGGGGGGCGCTCGCCGCCGGTCCGGTGCCCGGGAGGCGCCTTCCGGACGAACGCCGGGCGGACCGGGGACCGTCGGAGGCTCACGGCCCGGGTCCCGGGCCACCCGGACGGCGCTCCCGGCCGACCCGAAGGCCGATCCTGGGCCGGCCGACCCGATGGCCGCTCCCTGGCCGGCCGACCCGGGAGCCGGTCCCGGGCCCCCGGTGCTCTCAGTCCGTCCGTACGACCAGTGCCGTGGCGACCGCCATCAGTCCCTCGTCGCGGCCCGGGAACCCGAGGCCGTCCGTCGTGGCGCCCGACACCGACACCGGCGCCCCGGCCGCGTCCGACAGGATCTTCTGGGCCTCGTCCCGCCGCTTGCCGATCTTCGGGCGGGGTCCGACGACCTGGACCGCGACATTGCCGATCACGAAGCCGGCCTCGCGCACGATCCGTGCCGCCTCGGCCAGCAGCACGACCCCCGGCGCCCCGGACCACTCCGGGCGCCCGGTGCCGAAGTGGGCCCCGAGGTCACCGAGGCCCGCCGCCGAGAAGAGCGCGTTGCACGCGGCGTGCGCGACGACGTCCGCGTCGGAGTGCCCGGCGAGTCCGGGCCCCTCCCCCTCCCACTTCAGACCGGCGCACCACAGTTCCCGGCCCTCCTCGAAGGCGTGGATGTCGGTGCCGATCCCGACGAGCGGGAGCACCGGGCCCCGGACCGGCCCCCGGCCCTGCTCCTGTCCGGCCGTCCGCTCCGGCGTCTCAGAACCCATCGTTGAGCCTCCGCCGCGCGAGAACCGCCTCCGCCAGCACCAGATCCAGCGGGCGCGTCACCTTGAACGCCTCCTCGTGGCCCGGCACGACCACGACCCGCGCGCCCAGCCGCTCGACCATGCTCGCGTCGTCGGTCACGTCGCCGGTGACGGTCTCGTGGGCCCGCACAAGCGTCTCGCGGTCGAAGCCCTGGGGCGTCTGCACGGCACGCAGCCGGGCCCGCTCGGGGGTCGCCACGACCGGCTCGCTCTCCCCGGCGACGGCCGCGGGCTCGACCTCCTTGACGGTGTCGGCGAGCGGCAGCGCAGGGACGACCGCCGGAGCGCCGTCCCGTACGGCCTCGATGACGGCGTCCACGGTGTCGACGGGCACGAGCGGCCGGGCCGCGTCGTGCACGAGGACGATGTCGATCCCGGGCGGCAGCGCGTCGAGGCCGTACTTCACGGACTCCTGGCGGCTGTCACCGCCCGGGACGACGAGGAACTCGGTGCGCTCGGGCAGGGCGTGCGCGTCGAGCAGCGTCTTGACCTCGGCGGTGCCGTCCGGCGGGGCCACGACGACGACCAGGGAGACGGCGCGGGAGGCGGCCATCGCGCGGACCGCGTGGATGAGCATGGGCGTGCCGTTCAGCGCGCGGAGCGCCTTGGGGGCGCCCGGACCGAGGCGCACACCTCGTCCGGCGGCCGGGATCACGGCGGCGGTGCGGGCCTCCGGCGGCGAAGGGAGCGAAACGTCAGACATCGGTTCCTGTCAGGTTTGTGTGCTCGACCGGTATGGGTATGGCCTGGGGGTACCCCCCGCTCGGGGAGCTGGGGGAACGCCGGGCGCGACGCCTTGACCGGACCCTTCCGTGACATCCGGTCAAGCCGACCGCCCGGGTCGGTGTCCCAAGTATCGGATACGCCGGTATACCTCGGGAAAGCCGATGCCGGGTGAACACCCGGTTTACCGAATGGGCGCGGGTACGAACATGCCGCAGCGCCCGGCGACAGCAATAGAGTAATTGCGTCATCGGGCACCGCGGCATTTCATTGCGCTTGTGCGCGGGCTTGGGCGTACGTCAAGACGGGTGGCGTCTCGGCGACTGAGCCGGCGTCAGGACGCGAGCACCTCGTCGAGCAGGGCCTCGGCCTTGTCCTCGTTGGTGTTCTCCGCGAGGGCGAGCTCGCTCACCAGGATCTGGCGTGCCTTGGCGAGCATGCGCTTCTCACCTGCGGAGAGTCCGCGCTCGCGCTCACGACGCCACAGGTCGCGCACAACTTCCGCGACCTTGATGACATCGCCGGAGGCGAGCTTCTCCAGATTTGCCTTGTAGCGACGCGACCAGTTCGTGGGCTCCTCGGCGTACGGCGCGCGCAGCACCTCGAAGACCCGCTCCAGCCCGTCCTGGCCGACCACATCACGTACGCCGACGAACTCCGCATTGTCCGCAGGCACACGTACCGTCAGGTCACCCTGGGCGACCTTCAGCACCAAGTAGGTCTTGTCCACGCCTTTGATCTGGCGAGTTTCGATGGCCTCGATCAGCGCGGCCCCGTGATGGGGATAGACCACGGTGTCGCCAACCTTGAACGTCATGTGACAGGTACCCCTTCCGTGGCTATCCAGAGTAACACGGAAACGGCGTCTTCTGAATGGCGTTTTCGCAGGTCAGGGCATATCTCGGGGCTTGACAACCGCAACAGGAACGTGCTGCGAGGGGCGAGCGGAAGAGGGTATTCGCAGGTCGGAGCGGCTGTCCAGGCGGAGTGAAACGCGTACGTTACACACACCCGGCGCCTGCCGCCAGGCTCCGAACATCCCGTTTTGTCCTGCTCCAAGAGCGCGACTTCCGCTACTCCGTTCGACGGACGGAGCCGAGTACGAGCCGATTCCGGAATTGATCAAGGCGTTCGATGATCACGCGCTCATCGCCCCTCGACGACCCCGTGATCCTTTTCCTGGAGAGCCGGACATTCATTCCGCGAAATACGCAAGCCGAAGTCCGCGGAACAGTCCGGGGAACTTATGTGAATAGCGGACGGGTGTGCGGTCAAAGTAGCGGACGGGCCACCTGGGCGGAGGGTGGCCGGCGGGGCGCACACCGGGCGCAACGGAGCCCGCGGGCGCATGCCCGGCGCCCCCGCCCGACCCTCCGGCTCGACCCCGAGATCCCCTCCGACCCGACCCCGCCCCTCCTACCCGACCCCGGTCGGACCCCGGTCGGACCCTCCGGTCGGCCCCCCGGATCCCCCCGGACGAGCAAAGTCGGCGCCTTGGGGAGGGTCGGGTGCGATCACGCGGGAACGGATCGGTAACCTAAGGCCGCTGACAGACCCTTAGGGCGGCTTTACACAGAGGTCGTCCTGCTTCGCCCACGTTCAAGGAGTTGCCGCCGCCGTGAGCAGCAGCCTTCGACGCGGCACTCCCGCCGCCGCCGTCATCGCGTTCTCGATCGCCTCTCTCGCCGCGTGTGGCGCCGGCAGCGACGCCCAGACGCTGGAGGTCAAGCCGGACAACGCGGCCACCTCCGTCGGCGTCATCAAGGTCCAGAACGCGCTCGTCATCACCCAGCCCGACGTCAAGGCCACCGGTCCGGCGGTGATCTCCGCGACGCTGTTCAACAACGGCACCACCGCGCAGACCGTGGACTCGATCAGCGTCGAGGGCGAGGGCACCGCCCAGATCACGCCCGCGAACGGCAAGGGCAAGCTGTCCGTCCCGGCCGGCGGCTCGATCGTCCTCGGCGGCAAGGGCAACGCCTCCGCGGCGCTGGCCAGCCCCTCCCAGACCGTCCTGAACGGCAGCGTCCAGAAGGTCACCTTCACCTTCAGTCAGACCGGTGCCGTGAGCCTGGGCGCGTACATCGTCCCGGCCGAGAGCTACTTCTCCAAGTGGGGCCCGAGCGACATCCCGTCGGCGCCTGCCACCTCCTCGGCCCCGGCCACCTCGCCGTCCGGGTCGGCCACGGGTTCCCCGTCCGCGTCCGCCTCTGGCAAGCCCGGCACGACCTCGTCGTCCAGCGCGACGGCCACCGCGTCGGCGTCCGCCGGCCAGTGACGTAGACATCGTCATCACGCCGAAGGGCGGGACCCCCTCTCCGGGGATCCCGCCCTTCGGCGTACTGCCGTGCCGTACTCCGTGCCCTGCCGGGTGACGGGGCCGGTCTACGGCTCGAACTTGTAGCCGAGCCCGCGGACCGTCACCAGGTACCGGGGCGCGCCCGGGTCCGGCTCGATCTTGGCGCGCAGGCGCTTGACGTGGACGTCGAGGGTCTTGGTGTCACCGACGTAGTCGGCGCCCCAGACCCGGTCGATGAGCTGCATCCGGGTCAGCACGCGGCCCGCGTTGCGCAGCAGCATCTCCAGGAGGTCGAACTCCTTCAGCGGGAGGTCGACCTTGCCGCCGGAGACCGTGACCACGTGACGGTCGACGTCCATGCGGACGGGACCGGCCTCCAGAGCGGCCGGAGCGACCTCCTCCGGCTCCCCTCGGCGACGCAGGACGGCCCGGATACGGGCCACCAGCTCCCGGGAGGAGAAGGGCTTGGTGACGTAGTCGTCGGCTCCTATTTCGAGCCCGACAACCTTGTCGATCTCGCTGTCCTTGGCGGTGACCATGATCACCGGGACGTTGGAGCGGCCGCGCAGCTGACGGCAGACCTCCGTGCCGGGCAGCCCCGGCAGCATCAGGTCGAGCAGAACGAGGTCGGCGCCGTTGCGCTCGAACTCGTCGAGTCCGTCGGGCCCGGTGGTCGCGATGGCGACCTCGAAGCCCTCCTTGCGGAGCATGTACGACAGGGCGTCGGAGAAGGACTCCTCGTCCTCGACGACGAGCACACGGGTCACGGAAGGACCTCCGGGGCAGGAAGCGGTTCGTACGGGGATGTGACGGTGGTCGTCCCGTCGGGCTGTCCGGTCTCGTCCTCTTCGTCGAGTCCGGGCATGTGGTGATCGGTCACGCGGTCGCGGGCCGCACTCGCCTCCGGCAGCCGCAGGGTGAACGTGGAGCCCTGACCCTCGGAGCTCCACACCGTGACCTCCCCGCCGTGCGAGGCGGCCACGTGTTTGACGATCGCCAGCCCGAGGCCCGTACCGCCGGTGGCACGGGAGCGGGCGGGATCGACACGGTAGAAGCGCTCGAAGATGCGCTCCTTGTCCTTGTCCGAGATGCCGATGCCCTGGTCGGTCACGGCGATCTCGATGTGTTCCCCACCGGGCGCGGTCACCCGGCGGGCGGCTATCCCGACGCGGGTGCGGGCGGGTGAGTAGTTGACGGCGTTCTCGACGAGGTTGCCGAGGGCGGCGGCGAGCTGGCCCCGGTTCCCCCACAGGCTCAGGTCGGCGGTGCCGCCCGCGGCCATGGTGATCTGCTTCGTGCCGGCCTGGTGGCGGCAGCGGTCGATCGCCTCGGCGACCAGTTCGTCGACCCGGACCGGCTCGGCGTCCTCGAGAGGGTCGTCGTTCTGCACCCTCGACAGGTCGATGAGCTCCTGGACGAGGTTGGTGAGCCGGGTGGCCTCTATCTGCATGCGTCCGGCGAAGCGCTCGACGGCCTCCGGGTCGTCCGAGGCGTCCATGACGGCCTCGGAAAGCAGGGAGAGCGCTCCTACGGGAGTCTTGAGCTCATGGCTCACGTTCGCGACGAAGTCCCGCCGTACCGCTTCGATGCGGCGCGCCTCCGTCAGGTCCTCCACGAGAAGGAGGACCAGCCGCGATCCGAGGGGCGCCACGCGCGCGGAGACGGCGAGGGCCTCCCCTCTCCCCGTCCCCCTTCTGGGCAGGTCGAGCTCCACCTGACGTATCTCCCCGTCACGACGCGTGTCACGCGCCATGTGGAGCATCGGTTCGACGGCCAGTTTGCCGCCGCGCACCAGTCCGAGGGCGTACGCCGCCGAACTGGCCTTGACCACTGCGTCCGCTTCGTCGAGCACGACCGCCGAGGACCTGAGCACGGACAGCACGGTGTCGACACCGGGCGGAAGGACTGCATCCGTGTGCAGGGAAGTACGGGTGGGGCGTTTCTGGTCGCGCTCGCTCCAGCGGAACGCCAGCATGGCGATGACACCGGTAAGTACTCCGGCGATCGCTGCCGCTGCGGCGACCGCCGCGTTCACGTCCATGCACCCAGGTTAGGCATGCCGTCGCTCCTGGCCACAGCCATCCGAGTGCGAGCTCGAACACTCGTCGCCCAGAGTTCACCCAGGAGCCAGTACTGATTCACTTGGGATGCCGGAAACGGACGCGTACGGGTCCGAACGTGGGAGCGTGGGGTTCACGGGTCCCTCCGGCGGTCTCGGCCGCCCGGTCCCGGACCCCGGACCCCGGAAGCTGACGTACGAGAGGGACGACCACATGCGTGACGCGTATCACGAGGAACTTGACTCGATCGGCGACGGCCTGGTCGAGATGGCCCGGCTCGTCGGGTCGGCGATCGGGCGCGCCACGACGGCCATACTCGACTCCGACCTGAAGCTGGCCGAGAGCGTGATCGCCGCCGACCAGAGGGTCGACGATCTCCAGCACGAGCTCGAGGCCCGCGCGATAGCCCTGCTGGCCCGCCAGCAGCCGGTGGCGACGGATCTGCGGATCGTCGTCACCTCGCTGCGGATGTCGGCCGACCTGGAGCGTTCCGGTGACCTGGCCCAGCACGTGGCCAAGCTGGCCCGGCTGCGCTTCCCGGACCGCGCGGTCCCGCACGACCTGCACGCCACGATCCTGGAGATGGGCCAGCTCGCCCAGCGCCTGATGGCCAAGGCCGCCGAGGTCATCATCACCAAGGACGTCGACCTGGCGATGCAGCTGGAGGCGGACGACGACGAGATGGACCTCCTGCATCGCACGCTCTTCCAGCACCTGCTGGACGACAAGTGGCAGCACGGCATCGAGACCGCCGTCGACGTCACCCTCCTCGGCCGCTACTACGAGCGCTTCGCCGACCACGCCGTCTCGGTCGCCAAGCGAGTCGTCTACCTGGTCACCGGCGAACACGCCGACGACCTCCAGTCGGACATCCAGCCGGTCACGGGAGTCGAGGGCGCATAGCCCTACCGGGCCGACACCAGGAGGCTTCCCCGAGGCCCGGGACCGGGGGCCAACCTCGCCCCCGGAACGGGGTAGGCCATCCGGGCCCGGAACAGGCCGCGAGGCCGTCTCGTACGCCCCGGAACGGGGTGCGAAGCCGCCGGCCCTGACCCTGGCGGGCGCAGGCGCTCGGTCGTGCCGGGAGTGGGTTACGAGGTTCGCCTCCTGGCTCTGCCGGGCACGGACTCGGAGGCGCCCGGAACAGGGTGCGAGGCCGGACAACCCTGCCGGGCGCAAGCCCTGAGCGCGCTCGGTCGTCCCTGGAACGGGCCGCGAGGCCGTCCGGCCCTGCCCCGCGCGGGGGCCGAACCGCCCCACCGCGCCCCGCCCCGCCCCGCCCCGCCCCGGGGAGGGCACGCCCTCTCGGGGCAAGCGGCCCAGTTGTTCCCTACCGGGTGACGGCTGGGCCCGGCCGCCTCCGGTGCGGTTGCCGCCAGCGAGTGTGACCCCCCTGGCTGCGACGCGCGGGCGGGGGGCGGCGCGCCCTCGCTTCAAGGCGCCCCCGCCCGCGAATCGTGCACCGGGCGCATAGGACGCCTCAGTGCGCCGTTGATGCGCCCGCCAGGCTGGGCATGTGATGGGTGACAGGAGCGGTGCGGTGCGCTGTGCGCCGACGCCTCCGCGCCTGAAGGAGGGACCCATGGCCGAATCCCCCAGCACGCCCGACCCGACCCAGGATCGCGACACCCAACAGCCCGCCGACATCAAAAGCCTCCCTTTGTTCGGCGCCTGCGGCTGCGGCTCAGGCTGCAGCTGCGGCTGCCAGTCCGGCAATCCCTGCCAGTGCGGCTGATCACTTACGTACGTACAGAAGGGCCCTGTCGCCACGACGGGGCCCTTCGCCCTTCCTCCGGCTCGCGATCCGCCCGCGCGGCCCACCGCGCGAAGACGTACACACGAGGATCGAATGTGCTCGAGGCAGACCGAAATCTGCGCGATTGTGGTGCTGTTGCCCGATTGACCGTGGTCTGACCGACGAACTCTGCTACCTCTGAGGCAGGGGAGGCGGGCCTTGGCCCGCGGTGGCGCGAGGGGCGCCGCCAGGAGGGGACACACGTGAGCACGACACCACGGGACGCGGTCATCGCCATCGAGCAGAAGGCCGTGGACCGCGCCTACGACTGCTACGAGGCCCGGCTCGCGGAGATGACGTCGCCGTCGGCGGCCACGGCATCCGCGAGCGGCAAGGACGGCATCGCGGTCTGCGAGAAGGCGGCGAGCACGGCGGACGAGTACGGCGGCCTCGGGGGCGAGGCCCTGGTCATCAGCCGCATCGACGTCCAGGAGGAGGGCGAGGACGAGCCAGAGACGTTCTATGTCGGACGACGCCATGTCTTCGACACCGAGACCCGCGATCAGGTGGTGGTCTCCTGGACGAACCCGCTCGCCGTGAGCTGGCACAACGCCCTGCCGGAGACACCGGGCGACGTACTCCTGCGGCGCCGGTTACAGTGCGCCGGACGCCAGGTCGAGGACTTCCTGGACGAGATAGCCCCGGACGCGGAACCGTACCCGGGCTCGCCGGAGCCCGGACAGGAGGCCGACGTTCCGCTCTTCTTCGAGGAGGAGCCCGCTCCACCCGAAGCCCCGCACGACCCTGACGCACCTGACATCCCGGAAGACCCCGAAGTCCTGGAAACCCCGGACGCCGTCGAGCGCGGGGAACCCCCGGCCGAGGCGGAGAGCACCACGGCCCCGCCCGCCGGAGGCCGCCACGCCAGGCCCCGTACCGTCCCGGCCCCGCGGCAAGCCTCCGGCAGACGGCGTCAACGGCCGCAGCCGGTCGACGAGTTCCTCCTGCGGGAACTGCGCCGGTCCCGCGACGGCCGGATGCGGGACATCGTCGAGACGATCAGACGCGACCAGATGGCGCTGGTCACCCGTTCCCCCGCGGACGTCCTCGTCATCCAGGGCGGCCCCGGCACCGGAAAGTCCGCGGTCGGTCTGCACCGGGTGACCTGGCTCGTCAACAACGACCACTTCCGCGCGCAGGACATCCTGGTCGTCGGACCGCACCAGAACTTCCTGGAGTACGTGGGGCGCGTCCTGCCGACCCTCGGCACCCGGAACGTCACCGCCGTACAACTGGCCCGCCTCTGGGAAGGGGACGTACGGGGCTCGGACTCCGCCGCCGCGCGGCTGGTGAAGTCCGGCGAACGGATGGCGGCCGTGCTGCGACGGCGGGTGGAGAGCGAGTGCCGGCCCGAGGCCGTCGACACCGTGGTCTCCGCCCCCTCGCACGCCCAGGACGAACCGGCGTTCGTCGTGATCGTGGGCGGCTCGTCCCTGCGCCTGCCGCGCTCGGAGGTACTCGGTCTCCTCCAGGACGCCGGGGAGGGAATCGAGGGCTACCGGGCACGCAGGGACCGGTTCCGCACCCTGCTGGTGGACCGGCTGCTGGGCGAACTCGTACTGATCGCCCCGCACCGCGGCAGGGACGCGAACGTCCGCCGCGACCTGGAGCGCAACCGGCAGGTCACCACGCTCGTCGACCGGGTCTGGCCCGCGCTGAGCCCCGAGGAGGCGCTGCGCGGCCTTCTCAACTCCCCCACCAGACTGCGCGAGTGCGCCGACGGAATCCTCGACCAGGACGAACAGGCCCTGCTGCAACGGCAGAAGGCCGAGAGCGCCGCCGAAGAGCCCTGGACCGCGGACGACTTGGTGTGCCTGGAGGAGCTCCGCTTCCTCATCGCGGGCGAGAGTCCGCGGAGGTACCGGCACATCGTGGTCGACGAGGCGCAGGACCTCACCCCGATGCAGGCGAGATCCCTGCGCAGACGGTGCCCGACCGGTTCGATGACCGTGCTCGGCGATCTGGCCCAGGCCACCGGCCCGCATTCCTACACCAGTTGGAAGCAGCTGGGCGGGATCCTGTCCGCCCGGGGAGACTGGCGTGTGGCCGAGCTGAACACCAGCTACCGCGTACCCGCGGAGATCATGGAGTTCGTCGCACCCCTGGCCCGGGCCGTCGCCCCCGCCCTGCCCTACCCGACTGCCGTACGGCGGGCCGGCGACGAGGCCGTACGGCTCGTCGCCACGACCCCGTGGGAACTCCTGGACGACGCGGCGACCCGTACGGCACGACTCGCGGGGACGAACGACGGCCGGTACCCGCGGTCGATCGCCGTCATCGTTCCCGACGACTCCGACTGGCTGGAGGAGGTCCGCCGACGGGTCGGCCTCGTGGACGGCATGACCGAGGAGACGCTGCGGACCGTGTCCGTACTCCCCGCCGCCCAGGCCAAGGGCATGGAGTTCGACCACGTACTGGTCCTGGAGCCGACGATCATCGCCGACCGCGGTCCCGCCGGGCTGCGCCGGCTGTACGTCGCCCTGTCCCGCAGCACCCAGACGCTGACGGTCCTCCACACGACCCCGCTGCCGGCCGAACTCGGCACGCCGGCCGACGACACGGACGGTGAAGTCACCTCCGCCTACGCCTACTTGGCACCCGTGGCGGGAGGTCCGGCGAATGGAGCGGACACCGGTGCCTCCACCACCGAGGGTTCGACCGGAGGCGTCGGCGCGATCGGCGACGACCTGCCGGTCGGCACATCCGTCGAGGTGCGGGTGCTCGGACCGGGCCCGGGTTCCCACTTGAAGGTGAAGGTCCTCGCCCCCGCCACGGAGCGAACCGTCCTCCTCGTCCCGCGGCACGGCGAACCCACCCCGGCCACGGGCTCCCGACTGGAGGGCTGGGTGACGCGCAACGAGGGCCAGTTGAGCCTGGTCTCGTCCGGTGAGTTCGGCCGCCGTCCCATCTCCTCCCGGATGGCACCCCGTTACGAGGCCGCGCTCGGCGTCCTGCGGGACATCGCGTACGACGACGGCGCGACCCCACCGGAGACGGCGGCCCTGCTCTCCGAGCTGAAGGGCATGGCCGCCCGTTGCCTGAGACGCGACCGGGTGGACTGGCTGAGCGTCTGGCGTCTGCTGGGTTCCGCCGACCGCGACCGGCTGAGCGATCTGGCGGACCTCGCCCAGCGCACCCGCCAGGCGGTCGGGTCGGACGTTCCCGGCCTGCGGGCCGCCCTGACGGACGACCCGGCGTTCCGGCACTGGACCGGCGCGCTCGACCGGGCCCGGGGCGAACTCCGCCATCGGATCGACACCGGGCCGGAGACGGGGGCGTGGGCGGAGACCTCGACGCCACCCGGGACCGGCACAGCCACGGAAACAACCCGGAACGTGATGACGGCGGCCTCACCCGGGACGATCACGGCCCCACCGGCCGAGCCGCGCGGAACACTCGAACAGAAGGACACCGACCCCATGAACACTGCCGCTCTCCTGGAAACCGACCCCGCCCCGTCCGAGGCACGGACGGTGTGGAGCGAGGCACTCTCGCGGCGACTGGACGTCGAGGCACAGGCCGACCGGGACTGCAACACGCACGAGGCCGTGCGCTTCGAACTCAAGGCCGCGCTCCTGCGAGCGGGACTACGGCCTTCGGACTCCCGGGTCTCCGACGCGACCCTGGAGGGCCCGGACGGGTTCTCCCGCTACGAGGTGCTCGGCGCCGACCGTTCCGGCTACCTGCACCTGCGCGCGGGCGCCGCCCGACTCATGGAACTCGACCGGGTGGAGGGGCGTTCCGCGGACCTCCGGTACCTGGTCCTGTCCGAGCCGCCCACGGACGACTGGGCTCCCGAAGCGATCCGGGAGGCCTTCGGCGTACACGTCGTATGGCGAACAGCAACAGGCTGGCACGGCCCGAACGCGCAGACCGCATTGCGCCTGACCGACTGAGGGGCTGGTCGGCTGAGGGGCTGACCGACTGGCCGGCCGAGGCCTGATGTCGTGAGAGGTTGTCGGGGACGGCACCCTGCCCCCTGCCGTCCCCGACAACCCGGAGAAGACCCCAGGAATGACAGCCAAGGAATGACCGCCCAGGGAACTCAGGTGGTGGAACGGCCGATCCTCTTCCTGGACGTCGACGGCCCCCTCATCCCGTTCGGCCCTTCGTCCGCCCACCACGAGACCTCCGGCGCGGGTTCCGGCTCCGCGCCCGGCTCCGAAGCGAGCCCCGACCCGGGGAATCCCCTGCTCGGACGGCTCGACCCCACCGTGGGCCCACGCCTGAAGACGCTCGGGTGCGAACTCGTGTGGGCCACGACGTGGATGGAAGAGGCGAACGAGTCCATCGCCCCGAGGATCGGGCTGCCCCGGCTGCCGGTGGTGGAGTGGCCCGAGGACTCGACGGAGGCGGGTCCGAGGGGTCTGCACTGGAAGACCCGTCCCATCGTCGAGTGGGCCGGCGGCCGCCCGTTCATCTGGGTCGACGACGAGATCGGTGCCGTGGACCGGCTCTGGGTCGAAGCGCAGTACGCGAGCCCCTCCCTGCTTCACCGCGTAGACCCGTCCAAGGGCCTGACCGAGGACGACTTCTCGGCCCTCGCCGCCTGGCTCCGTACCGCCGTACCGGGCGGCTCGCTCGGAACGAGTGGATAGCCGGCCCCGGTCGGCAGGGGCGGATACACAGCGGGAGCGCCGCCGCCGAGGTGGGCCGGGACCGATCCTCGACGGCGGCATCCTGATCGCTGACTGCTGACTGCTGACTGCTGACTGCTGACTGCTGACTAACGTCTGTCGGCGGCCTTCCTGCCCGGCCTCACTTCAGGCTCACTTCAGGTGCCGGTCCAAGAACCGGCATCCGTCCTCCAGCTCGAACGCCGGGGTGCCGGTGTGCCCTCCCAGATTGGCGTGCAGCGTCTTCTCCTTGCTGCCGAAGGCGTCGAACAGGTCCAGGGCCCGTTGCCGGGGGTTGCCTTCGTCGTCCCACTGGAGCAAGTACAGCAACGGGATGGTGACCTGCCGAGCCTCCTCGCGCTGGGCACGAGGCACGTACCCCCCGGCGAAGAAGCCCGCGGCCACGATGCGCGGCTCGGCCAACGCCAGGCTGATGCCGAGGGCGGTCCACCCCCCGGAGTACCCGACCGGGCCGTCGATCTCGGGCAGTTCGAGGAGGGCGTCCAGAGTGGTCCGCCATTCCGGGACCGCGTTCTCGACCAGCGGGCCGATGAAGGACTCGAAGATCTCGTCGACAGGTTCGCCGGCCTGCATCGCCCGGCGGAGGTCGGCGCGGGCCTGCTCGTCGGCGGCGGAACGGGGCCGGACACCGCACCCGGCGGCGTCGATGGTGGCCACCGCGTAGCCGCGAGCCGCGGTGTACCGGGCCCGGGCCACCAGCCGGGGTTCCGCCTTGGGCAGGCCGTTGTTGTGGGCCATCAGGACCAGCGGGGCCGGTGCGGATCCAGGGGTCCACAGGGTGCCGGGGATCTCGCCGAGGGTGAATTCGCGTTCGAGGACGCCGTCGTCGAGACGCTGCTCAGAAGTGAAATGCATGGTCGTGCCTTTCGGGAGTGCTCATGAACGGCGCTCCCGGACGACCTATCGCCCGACCGTGACCCCGGAGGAGAGCACCCATGTCGATACTGCGTTCACGGGTACCACCTCCTCGTTCTCTCGCACGGCCTCCGGGAAGGTAGCAGTGGACGCGGTGATCCGCCAATCACTTTTCGCGAAGGCTCCGTGGCCTCGCGCCGTGAAAGGGCCAACGCCCGGGCCCCGGGAGCAGCAACGCTCACGACGGAGCGACAGGCCGCGCATCGACCGTGCGGCTGTGGGGTCGCCCACGGTTCCCGCAGGACCCTCGGCAAGTGAAATGGCCAACACCGGTGCGGGGATTTGCATTTGGCCTGTTGCGACGTCGACCGGTTCGCCCCCTACACCGCCGCCGCGCTCGACGGCGAGTCGCTCCTCTACGTGCCTGATCAGGCCTAAGAGCTGGCAACCGGCAAGGAGTGGGATCGGTCCACCCGCTGCTGCTCGGAAGCCTTCTCGAACCGGGACGGCTGGCCACACCTGCAAGCCTGAGCTGTCTAGACGGCCTCTTGGTAGACCTCGACCTTCGCTGGCCTCTGCTCCCGGACGACCGCCCAGGCATCCCGTGCAGCGGCCTCGGACGGGAGCCACCAAAGGGACGAGCGGGGTGGAAGGGGATATCGGGCGGCATTCGCGTGTGCCCGGATCAGATTGCGTCTATCTGCCAAGCGATCATGCCGGTCGATCCCTTGGTTCCGTCTACGTCGATGTGTACCCGCTTGTGCATGGTGATCCGCTGCTGGACCACCGACTGATCGCACGGCACCTCGGTCTCTTTGCCGGCGCTTACCGGTACGAATGTCAGCCGGGCGCTGCCGCTGCCGGTGCAAACCAGGTTGAGCCGGTAAGTCCTGCCCTCGCGCAGGGTGGGCTCAGTGTGGATTCCGTCGTTCACCCGCTCGACTCCGGCCTCGACCATCGTCCCGCTGTGGACGGCTGCAAGGACCGCCTGGGCTTGCTCGGTGAGCTTCTTCTCGGACGACCCGGTTGGCGTCCGGGACTCGATCGGCGCGGACGGCGACGGCGGAGCGCTGCGGGCCTCCCCCTCACCGCTGCCGGAGGTGCACGAGGCAAGTAGGAATGCCGACGCGGCCACTGCGCACGCGGCAAGGTAAGCCCGGGGACTCGAATAGGTCATGACGAAGTCTCCCAGTACTTCCATCCGGTCTCCGACGTCGGCAGTATCGCGGTCCCGCGACCGAGTTCCTTGACTCCGCAGGATGATGGCCGGCAGTGGTTGCTGTACTTCGCCGTTATGCAACAAGGCGGAGACGGGCGTCGCTCTTTCGAAGTAGATCCGCTCATGTCCGAGGAGACAGTGGAGTGGGCTTCAAGCGACCGACCGTCATCCGTCCCTGGCATGCGTGCAAGTACATGGGTGGTGAAATGGCGCAGTCGACACGGCAGTTCAGCCCCGGAGCACCAGCTCTCTGACGTGCGCCTGCCCAGTCGTCCCGGCGTTCCCGAGTCCGCCCTGGGTAGCCTGACGTCATGAGTGCTGATCTTGTCGACTGGGCATCGATCGCGGCCGAGGGATTCCCCTTCCCCGAGGGCATCCCGGCTTCTCAACTCGCCGTCGAGCTGTCGGCCATGCTGGTATCTCCGGATCCTGAGATCCGCGACGACCACGCCTACACCGGCGCTGCGCGATGGATCAGGAACGGGCATTTCGATGAGCTCCTCGGGGCGCTCGGCGACACCGCCGCCGACCGGTTCACCCACCCCGAGGTACAGGCCCGGACCTTCGCACCGCTGATTCTGTGCTCCGTTCTGACGCGGGGCCACACTGTCCCCGGCCTTGTGCCGAAGGAGGCCGCGGAGCGCTGGTATGCCCGATTCTCGGACTGGTATCCGGCCGAGCAGGACACACGTGGCTGGGACGACTCCCTGGGTTGGCTGCACGCCGTCGCACACGGCGCCGACGCCGCCGCGGCGTTCGCGAAGGCTCTGCCTGACCACCGCACTGAACTGCTTGAACTATGTGCCCGCAGGATGACGGTCAAGCAGACCGACTACCGCTACGGGCAGTTGGAGGATGCGCGGCTTGCCCGTGCGCTCACACGTATCCTCCAGGCCCCTGGCCTGGCGCCTGAGGAGGCCACCGACTGGCTGACCGTGGTGTCGGCAGCCCTGGACGGTGGAGGCCCCGGGCCGGTCCCGGTCTGGGCGTTCAACACCTTTGCCACCCTCCAGTCCCTTCACCTGCACCTGACTCGTGGCCTGGCCGACGAAGGCGTCCCGGCGCACGCCGAGGCGGTCGCCGCCCGCGCTTGCGATCTCCTTCGCATGCCCTACTACTGGCTCGACTGACACGGGGGGGCGGACAGGAATCTCCGGCCCCTCGGTCCCGGGAAGCCGAATGGCTCCGTACCCACCCCCTCACAACCTTCTGGTTGGCATCCGGTCGCGCTTTGCCCCCGAGCCCGACGACGCAGCCCCGAACCTCACGACGCGGCAGTACAACCAAAACGAGAGGTCAGCGGTCTCACGCGTGTCCGGCATCCGCCCGTCGGCCGTCCTGTCGGCGACAGGCGTGGTCGTGCGGCTGCCTGTTCACCCCCTCTCCAGGAGCCCCATGCGCCTCAAGCAGGTCTCGCTCGCGGCGGCGATATCCGTCGTCGCGGGTCTGGCCACCGCCACCGTCGGCCTCACCGGTCCGGTCGCTTGGGCCGACAGCGACAACACGGCCCCGCTGCCGCTGTCGCACTACGCCCACATGGTGGTCGACGGCCCTCACCAGCACCTCTTCTTCAGCCAGGGCGCCGGCACCACCGGCATCGTGGTGACCGACCTGTCCGGCAATCCCGTCACCACCATCGACGGCGAGCAGGGCGCTGACGGCCTCGCGCTGTCCGCCGACGGCAAGACGCTGTACGCGGCCCTGACCGACGGCGACGCGATCGCCTCTATCGACACGGCGACGCTCACCGAGACCGGCCGCGTCGGCACCGGCACCGCCAGCACCCCGGTCTCCGTCGCCGTGGCCGGCGGCAAGGTCTGGTACGGCTACACGGCCGACGACGGCAAGGGCACCGTCGGCTCGGTGGACCCCTCCGCCGCCGACCCGGCGCCGACCCCGCAGCCCGTCATGCCGCACTGGTCGGCCGCCCCCCTTCTCAGCACGGGCGGCGGGGTGCTCGCGGTGCAGGACGCCCGGTCCTCCATGACCCACGTCGCCACCTACGACGTCTCCTCCGGGACCGCCACCCTCAAGGTCGACATGGGCCTCGGCGGTGCCGCGACGGGCCCCGTCCAGGTCACCGCGGACGGCACGAACCTTCTCGTTCCGCAGTCGACCGCGGTGTACGTGTACAGCACGGCGGACCTCAGCACCGCCAAGCCCTACGTGTACTACACAGGCGGCGTCAGCTCCTCCCCGGACTCCGTCGCGGTCGACTCCGACGGCACGATCGCCCTCGGCAGCACCGCGGGCTCGGGCGCGGGCGCCTACGTCTACGCGGCCGACCAGATCGCCGAGAACCACTTCGCCTTCCCGGCCGGCACAGTCGCCCCCGACGGCCTCGCCTGGGGTGCCGACGGCCGCACGCTCTATGCCGTCACCCGGGACAACGGGTCCTACACCCTCGACGTCCACGGCGACGCCAAGCTCACGGACACCCGGCTCTCCCTGAAGCCCCCGTCGCCGTACGCGATCCCCGCCCAGCAGTTCACGCTGAACGGAACCGTGGGCGGCCACGGCTTCGTGCCGGCCGGCGCCACGCTGAAGGTCACCCGCGACGGCACCGATCTGCCCGACGCCACGGTCGGCGCGGACGGCTCGTTCGGCATCACCGACACCCGCCAGGACGAGGGCACGTACACCTACGAGGTGTCCTACGCCGGCGACGCGACGCACCGGCCCGCGACCACCTCGCTGACGGTGGGGGTGTCCAGGCTCGGAACCTCCATCCCGTACCCGGAGTTCAGCTCGGCGGCGCCGCACAAGGTGGCCTTCACCGGCACGGTCATGACCGACCTGAGCCGCGGCCCCTTCGCACAGGGCGACACCGTCCAGGTGACCCGGACGAACGAGGACACCCACGAGTCGAAGCAGCTCCCCGCGGCCCCGCTCGACCCGGCCACCGGCCGGTTCACGGTCACCGACGACCCGGCGACAGCCGGATGGTTCACCTACCGCCTGTCGTTCGGGGGTGACATCACGCACCAGCCGGGCTCGAACGACGTGAGCACCACCATCTCTCCCTACGCCCCGACCCTCGTGCTGAAGGCCCCCACGACCGCCGCCCGCGGCACCGCGCTGAGCTTCGGCGCCGTGCTGAGCGACGGCCCGTACGACAGCGGCGAGACGGTCACCGTGACCCGCACGGACGCGGCGCACACCACGACGCCCGTGACGTGGACAACCCCCGTGGCCGCCGACGGCACGATCACCGTCAAGGACACCCCGACCACCGGCGGCGCCAACACCTACACGGTCGGCTACGCGTACGACACCAGCCACCGGGCGGCCACCGCCTCCGCGATCGTCCAGGTCTCGCGCGCCACGACGAGCCTGTCCGTGGCCACCGACGCCTCGACCTACGTGTACGGCGCGACGGCCACCGTCACCGCCCACCTGGGCACCACGTACAACGGCCGTACGGTCTCGCTCTACGCCACGCCCGCCGGCGGCAAGAAGACGCTGGTCAAGACAGGCACCGTAGACAGCAAGGGCAACCTGACGGCCACGTACAAGCTCGTCGACAACACGACGTTCACCGCGTCCTACGCGGGCGACTACCGCTACGCCCCGGCCACGGCCACCCGCGCGGTGAGCGACCAGGTGAAGGTCGCGCAGGCCCTGAGCGGCTACTACACGACCACCACGTACAGCGGCACCACCTACCGCGTCTACCACCACACGGCGCGGCCGACGGTGACCACGACCGTCTCGCCGAACAAGTCCGGCCAGTGCGTGCACTTCCAGGTCCAGCAGTACTACAGCGGTGCCTGGCACACGCTCAGCACCTCGGGCTGCTTCACGCTCAACTCCAGGAGCACCGTGGCGGCGCAGCTGAGCCTCTCCCACGCGGTCAACCAGAAGTTCCGGGTGCGCTCGGAGTACGTCCACAGCTCGAAGGACACCACCAACGTGAGCACGTGGGGCGGCTGGCAGTACCTGACGGTCAGGACCTGAGCAACCTGAGCCCACAGGGCCTGAATCGGCCGCATGACAAGTGAGCCGGCGCCGGTCCGGACACACGAAAGCAGGGTGTCCGGACCGGCGCCGTCACTTCACCACCCGGTTCCGGACCCGGTGGAGTCCGGGTCGACACCTACGCACACGTCATGAGCACAACGCTCAAGGCCGCCGCCGACCGGATGGACACGAGCAGGGTGTTCGCTGTGCGCGCCGCCCTGCCCGGGCACTTCCGGGCGATGGTCGATCCGGGCGGCGGCCGCGGGCTCCGACAAGGCGAGATTCTGGGCGTAGCCGTCGATGCGATCGCCTTCGAGGCGGACACGCTTCACGTGGTCCAGCAGCTCAAACTGAGCCGCAGCAATGCCGTGTTCGCTCCGCCGAAGGGCGGCATGCTGCGGGACGTCCCGCTCCCCGGGCCGGTCGCTGACGCCCTCCGGGCGCATGTGAAGGAGTTCCCGCCGGTCGAGATCACGTTGCCGTGGAAGGTCGCGGACGGTCCCCCGGTGACCAAGCGGCTGATCTTCACCGGCCCGCGTGGGGGTCATGTCTGGCGCACGTCGCTCAACGAGGAGAGGTCGTCGAGACATCAGTCGGTGCCTACGAGTGGCGGCGTACCGACGACGTCTGACGGCCCGACCAAGCACCTGACGGCCCACAGACGGCCCAGCCCCACCAAAAAAGCCCCCGCCCCGCGAAGAACTCGCAGGTCGGGGGCTTGCTGGTGTCGCGCTACTTCTTCTTGCCCTGGTTCTTGACCGCCTCGATCGCCGCCGCTGCCGCGTCCGGGTCGAGGTAGGTGCCGCCCGGGTTCAGGGGCTTGAAGTCGGCGTCCAGCTCGTAGGAGAGGGGGATGCCGGTGGGGATGTTCAGGCCCGCGATGTCGGCGTCCGAGATGCCGTCGAGGTGCTTGACCAGGGCGCGCAGCGAGTTGCCGTGGGCCGCGACCAGGACCGTACGGCCGGTCAGGAGGTCCGGGACGATGCCGTCGAACCAGTACGGAAGCATGCGGACGACGACGTCCTTGAGGCACTCCGTCTGCGGGCGCAGCTCCGGCGGCAGGGCCGCGTAGCGCGCGTCGTCGAACTGGGAGTACTCGGAGTCACGGTCGAGCGCCGGCGGCGGGGTGTCGTACGAGCGGCGCCAGAGCATGAACTGCTCCTCGCCGAACTCGGCGAGCGTCTGGGCCTTGTCCTTGCCCTGGAGGGCACCGTAGTGACGCTCGTTCAGGCGCCAGCTGCGGTGGACCGGGATCCAGTGGCGGTCCGCGGACTCCAGCGCGAGCTGCGCGGTGCGGATCGCGCGCTTCTGGAGCGAGGTGTGGACCACGTCGGGCAGCAGGCCGGCGTCCTTCAGCAGCTCACCGCCGCGTACTGCCTCCTTCTCGCCCTTCTCGTTGAGGTTGACGTCCACCCAACCGGTGAACAGATTCTTCGCGTTCCATTCGCTCTCGCCGTGGCGGAGGAGGATCAGCTTGTACGGTGCGTCGGCCATGGCTCCGAGCGTAATCGAACCCCGCGACGCCTCGCGCCTTCGGCCATCAGTCGGACACGGGAGCCCCCGTCCGGCCGTTTCCCGCCCGCTCCGGCGCCCGTCAGTTGACGGCATCTGTTAATTGAGTGGCTCTCAAAGGCAGGCGGCTCGTAAGTTGTGCACACCGCCAGAGCCGCTTACATCCGTGGGGGACCCATGCCAGCCGCCGTCATGAGACGTGCCGTCCGAGAGACCCTCTCAGGACTCCCCCGCGAGTTCTGGTGGCTGTGGACCAGCACCCTCATCAACCGGCTCGGGGCCTTCGTCGCCACGTTCATGGCCCTGTACCTGACCCTCGACCGCGGCTACTCCGCCTCGTACGCGGGTCTCGTCGCGTCCCTGCACGGCCTCGGCGGCGTGATCTCCTCACTCGTCGCCGGAGTGATGACCGACCGGTTCGGCCGCCGGCCCACGCTGCTCGTGGCGCAGGTGTCGACGGCCGCCTCGGTCGCGCTGCTCGGCTTCATGCACGACCCGCTGGCCATCGCCGCGGTCGCCTTCCTGGTCGGCATGGCCAGCAACGCCTCCCGCCCCGCCGTGCAGGCGATGATGGCGGACATCGTCCGGCCCGAGGACCGCGTCCGCGCCTTCTCGCTCAACTACTGGGCCATCAACCTCGGTTTCGCCGTCTCCTCCATGGGCGCCGGTTTCATCGCCGAGTACAGCTACCTCGCCGGCTTCCTCATCGAGGCCGGCATGACCCTCGCCTGCGCGCTCGTCGTCTTCGCGAAGCTCCCGGAGTCCCGGCCCGTGCAGGTCGCCAAGGAGGCGGAGGCCCCGGTCGGGCTCATGACCGTGCTGCGCGACGGGCGGTTCATGAGCGTGGTCGGGCTGTCGTTCCTCGTCGCCCTCGTCTTCCAGCAGGGTGCCGTCGGTCTGCCGGTCGCCATGGGCAGGGCCGGTTTCACCCCGGCCGACTACGGCACGGCGATCGCCGTCAACGGCTTCATGATCGTCGTACTCCAGATCCCGGTCGGCCGTTTCATCGAGCACCGGGACCCCAAGTGGCTGCTCGTGATCTCGTCCCTGCTCGCCGGATACGGGTTCGGGCTCACCGTCTTCGCCGGGTCGGTCGGCGTCTTCACGCTCACCGTCTGCGTGTGGACCCTCGCGGAGATCGTCAACGCCCCGACGCAGACCGGACTCGTCGTCCGTCTCTCCCCCGTCCACGGGCGCGGCCGCTACCAGGGCATGTACACCCTCTCCTGGGCCCTCGCCTCGCTCATCGCCCCGGTGATGTCCGGCGTCGTCATCGACCGTTTCGGCGCGGCCTGGCTCTGGGGACTGTGCGCGGTGGTCGGCACGGCGGCGGGTCTCGGGTACGCGCTGCTCATGCGGCGGTTCCCGGCGGAGGAGTCGGTACGGACGTCGGCACGGAAGCCTGTACGGAAGCCTGTGCTGCGGGAGGCCGTCCCGGAGGCGGTACGGGAGTCGGTCCCGGGGGCGGTAAGGCAGTCCGCGCAGGGCGTCGGCAGCCCCGGCTCCGGCATCGGGGCCGTGGCCGGGGTCATCACCGGCCCCGCCGCGACGGACGCGCCCACCACGACACCCCACGCGGAAGCCACCCCGGCCTGACGGGCCCAGGCCTGGCCCTGGCCCCGGCCCCGGCCCCGGGCCAGGTAACGCCCCCGCCTGACGACCCCGGGGCCGAACACGCACAGCTCACGGATGCATCCGCGCCCCCTTCACCACCTTGTCCACCGCGTTCCGCGGCCCGTACAGCGCGAGTCCCACCAGGTCCAGTCCGCCGGTCTGCACCGCCCGTACGGCGGCGCGGTTGTCCCGGTCGTTGCCCGTGCCGAAGAGGTCCGACGTGAAGACCGCGCGCGGCAGGGCCCGGGACAGCGCCCGGCCGTGAGCGGCGGTCAGCGTCTCCTTCGACGCCTCGAGGACCAGCACCGGCTGCCGGAACATCGGCAGGTAGGACACGCCGTCGGCGTCCTCGTACGGCTCCCCGATCACCTCGGGGACGGTCGTCCCCAGGCCGCTGACCAGGAAGGCGGTCACGTTGAGCCGCTGCCAGGGCTCCAGGTCGTCACGCAGGACGACGGTGATCTTGGTGTCGAAGCGGACGGGCGCGGCGTCCGCAAGGTCCGCGCCGCCGATGCCCGAACGATCCCCGCCCTTCATGCCGCTCGCGCCGGGCGGGCTCATACCGCTCCCGCTCCCGCCGCTCCCACTCTCGTTCTCGTTCGGCTTCCTGTACTCGTTCGGCTTCTCGTTCTCGTTCGGCTTCTGGTACTCGTTCGGCTTCTCGTTCTCGTTCTCACCGCTCATACGAGAAGCCTGCCGACCGGTGTACGCCGTCGTCTTGTACGTTCTTTGCGTGACCCCTCAACGTGAGATGTCCGCGTGGCGCCCGAGCGTCCCGGGCATCGTCGAGGTCTTCCACGCGCACTACACCGAGTACGCGTACCCGATGCACGTACACGAGGCCTGGACCCTGCTGATCGTCGACGACGGCGCCGTCCGCTACGACCTCGACCGGCATGAGCACGGGACCCCGCGCGACACGGTGACGCTGCTGCCGCCGCATATCCCGCACAACGGCGAGCCCGCCACCGCGCACGGTTTCCGCAAGCGGGTCCTCTACCTGGACGGCTCACGCCTGGCCGACGACCTCATCGGACCCGCGGTGGACGGTCCGGGGCTGGCGGATCCCGTGCTGCGGCGCCGGGTCGCCCGGTTGCACACGGCGCTCGCCCACGCCGGGGACGAGCTGGAGGCCGACAGCAGGCTGACGCTGATCGCGGAGCGCCTGCGCGGACTGCTGCTCCCCCGGTCGGCCGTGGATGCCTCGCACGCCGACCGGCCGCTCGCCCGCCGGCTGCGCGAACTCCTCGACGAGCGGGTGGTGGAGGGGATCGCCCTCGACGAGGCCGCGCGGCTCGTGCACGCCCACCCCGCGCACCTGGTCCGGGCGTTCAGCGGCGCGTTCGGCATCGCCCCGCACCAGTATCTGATGTCCCGCCGCGTGGACCGCGCCCGCCGTCTGCTTCTCGACGGACGGCCACCGGGCGAGGTGGCCGCCCTGACCGGCTTCTACGACCAGTCCCATCTCACCCGGCAGTTCCGCCGGTTGGTGGGGGTGACCCCGGGACGGTACGCACGATCCTGAACCCCGTGGAGCGCCGGGGGCGGACCGCTCGGGAGACGGGGATCAGGTAGTGGGCCGCTGCGTCAGATTCGTGAACGCGTCCAGATTGCGCGTCGACTCGCCCCGGGACACCCGCCAGGCGTACTCCTTGCGGATCGCGGAGGCGAAACCGAGCTCCAGGAGGGTGTTGAAGGAACCGTCGGCGGCTTCGAGCACGGACCCGAGAAGACGGTCCGTCTCCTCGGGGGTGACGGCGGTCAGCGGCAGCTTGCCGACCAGATAGACGTCTCCGAGCGGGTCGACGGCGTAGGCGACCCCGTAGAGCTTGAGATTGCGCTCCAGGAGCCAGCGGTGGACCGCCTCGTGGTTCTCGTCCGGGCGGCGGATCACGAACGCGTTCAGCGACAGCGAGTGCTTGCCGACGATCAGCGAGAGCGTCGTCGAGAGCTTGCGGGTGCCGGGCAGTTTCACGACGTACGAGCCCGCCCCGGGGCTCTCCCACTCCAGCTCGGCCTCGGTGAGGACCCGCTCGATGATCGACGCTGCGTCAGTCATGGGGCGAGCGTACGTGACCCGTGTCGAGGGTGACGCGCCCGGTTCGCCTGCCCGTCGGAGGGTCAGGCGTGGCCCCCGGCGGCGGAGGGTCAGGCGTGGTGGGCGCGTTGCCGGCGTCGGTGGTCCTGCGTCGCCGCCGTGTACACGTCCGCCGTCGCCGCCGCCGCGGTGTCCCAGCCGAAGCGTTCCGCGTGCCGCGCCGCGGCGGCGCCCATACGGGGCACGAGGGTCTCGTCGTCGGCGAATTCGCGCAGCACGCGCGCGTAGTCGGCGGGACGGTGCCCTTGTACGAGGAAGCCGGTCTCCTGGTGGCGTACGGCCACCGGCAGCCCGCCGACCTCGGCCGCGAGCACCGGCGTACCGGCCGCCTGTGCCTCGATCGCGACCAGCCCGAAGGACTCGCTGTACGAGGGCATGACCAGCACCGACGCGGCCCGGAACCAGTCCGCGAGCTGGTCCTGCCCGACGGGCGGCCGGAACCGTACGACGTCGGCGATGCCCAGGCGCGCGGCCAGTTTCTGGAGCCCCTCGGGCTTGGCGAGTCCGCTGCCGCTCGGACCGCCCACCACGGGGACGACGATCCGGCTGCGCAGGTCGGGCCGCTCGTCGAGCAGTACGGCGACGGCGCGCAGCAGCACGTCGGGTGCCTTGAGGGGCTGTATGCGGCCCGCGAAGAGGGGGATCAGGGCGTCCTGCGGCAGGCCGAGCCGGGCGCGGGCTGCGGCGCGGCCGTCGGCGGGCCGGAAGCGGTCGAGGTTGACCCCGGGGTGGACGACGGCGACGCTTCCGGCGTCCGCCCCGTAGTGGCGTACGAGTTCGTCGGCCTCCTCCGCGGTGTTCGCGATGAGGCGGTCGGCGGCGCGCACGATCTGGGTCTCGCCGATGACACGGGCGGCGGGCTCGGGAGTGTCGCCCTCGGCCAGCGCCGCGTTCTTGACCTTGGCCATGGTGTGCATGGCGTGCACCAGGGGCGCGCCCCAGCGTTCGGCGGCCAGCCAGCCGACGTGGCCTGAGAGCCAGTAGTGCGAGTGCACGAGGTCGTAGTAGCCGGGGCGGTGACCGGCCCAGGCCTGCATGACGCCGTGGGTGAAGGCGCACAGCTGGGCGGGGAGGTCCTCCTTGGCGAGGCCTTCGTAGGGGCCCGCGTCGACGTGCCGGACGAGGACGCCCGGAGCCAGCTCGACGGTCGGCGGGAGTGCCCCGGTCGTGGCCCGCGTGAAGATCTCGACCTCGATGTTGATCGCGGCGAGCCGCTGGGCGAGTTCGACGATGTACACGTTCATGCCGCCCGCGTCGCCCGTGCCGGGCTGGTGCAGGGGGGAGGTGTGCACGGAGAGCATGGCCACGCGACGGGGCCTGCGGTGCAGCCTGAGCCTCGATGGTGCCGCAGGCGAGCGGCGCCCGAGCCTGCTCACGTACTGGCTCACGTGGCGATCCTCCTTGCTGCGGGCATGCCGGTCGGAGGACGTGTCACGCCCTCCAGGAGGTGGAACGTCGGAGGTGTCCGCTCCATTTCCCTTTTGCCGAATCATTGCCTGGAGTCGCTCAACCGTTCGACCGTGGGGCGCGTCTGCACCCCGGATGCCGGAGGTTCTCCACAGGTGCCGGAGGTGGGCGCCGGTTGTCCACAGGGTCACCCGGCCCGTGCCGGGGCCGCCTACTCTCGTACGCATGACAACCCGCGCAGCGTCCCGCCCCCGCATCGTGGGCACGGTGACGCGCGGGACGACGAACCCCAACCGCCTGCGCCGCATGGACCGCTGGATCGCGGCGGTGCACGGCCCCGAACTCCGCCGGGCACCGGAGCCCGTGGCGGTGGACCTCGGCTACGGCGCCGCGCCCTGGACCGCGGTCGAGCTGCTGACCCGTCTGCGTACGGCCGCACCCCGCACCCACGTCTTCGGCGTCGAGATCGAACCCGCGCGGGTCGCCGCGGCCCGGCCGTACGAGCGCGAGGGCCTGGCCTTCCTGCACGGCGGCTTCGAGGTCCCGGTGCCGGGCCGGCCGCACCTGATCCGGGCCGCGAACGTGCTGCGCCAGTACGACGAGGAGCAGGTCGCCGAGGTCTGGCGGCGGCTCTGCGCACGGCTCGCTCCGGCGGGCCCCGGCTCCAGGGGCGGGCTGCTCGTCGAGGGCACCTGCGACGAGATCGGACGTCGGCACGTCTGGGTCGCCCTCGGCCCCGAAGGCCCGCGCACGGTCACCTTCGCCACCCGGCTCGGCTCCCTGGACCGCCCGTCCGACCTGGCCGAACGGCTGCCGAAAGCCCTCATCCACCGCAATGTGCCGGGCGAGCCGGTGCACTCCTTCCTGCGCGACTTCGACCGCGCCTGGGCGGCCGCCGCGCCGTACGCCGCGTACGGCGCCAGGCAGCGCTGGATACGCACGGTCCGCGACCTGACGGCCGACTGGCCGGTCGTGGACGGGATCGCCCGCTGGCGCCAGGGCGAAGTGACGGTGCGCTGGGAGGCGTTGGCGCCCCGCGCCTGACCGGGCGCACGGGTCCCGCGGGTCACGACGGCGTCCGGGAGACGACCAGTGCGTGACCGGCCGGGAACGATCTCGGTGAGTCGCACGTCACACAGGCCGGGGAATGAGATCGTCATGCCGATGCGGGCTCCGGGGAAGGGAATTCCTGCCTGCCTCGCGTGCGAGGGGAAGGGAGTTCTTGCCCGGCTCTGTCGCATTGCGCGCCGACATGGCACGATCCCCCAGGCATCCGTATGTTACTGACGGTAAATCAGTTGGGGGGCGGAGTAATGGGATCCGGCAAGCGGAGCCTGACCACGGCGGCCATGGCCCTGGCCTGCGCATGCGCCTGCGTGGTGCTGGCGTCATCGGGGACGGCCTACGCGAGCCCGGAGCCGAAGCCGGCGCCGACCAGAACCCCGACGGCGACCCCGACACCCGTGAGCAACAAGGACCTTGAAGCGGTCCGCCAGAAGCTCGACAAGCTCTACCACGACGCGGCGGTCGCCACGGACGCGTACAACGCCGCCGAGGAGAAGACCCAGAAGCAGTCGGCCGAGATCGTCGGACTGGCCCAGGAGATCGTCAAGGGCCAGGCGAAGCTGGACGCGCTGAAGGACCGCGCCGGTGCCGCGGCTCGCGCGCAGTACCGGGGCGGCGGCCTGCCGCCCGAGGCTCGGCTGTGGCTGAGCGACGACCCGCAGGAGTTCCTGGACGGCGCGGGACGGGTGCGGCAGGGCGAGCACGCCACCAAGGGACTGCTGGACGAGATGGCACGCACCCAGCAGGACTTGCGGCAGTACGCGAAGGACGCCTCCGACCAGTGGCGGAAGCTGGAGGCCGAACGCGAGACCAAGGCCGAGGCCAAGAAGAAGATCAAGCAGCGGATCTCCGACGCCGAGAAGCTCGAGTCGCAGCTCGAGAAGAAGGAGAAGGAGCGGCTCGCGAAGCTGGAGGAGGAGGCCGCCTACCAGGCGCAGTCGGTCTGGCTGAGCTCCGGCGTCCTCGCGGACATCAAGAGCGACGCGTCCGAGCAGGGCAGGAAGGCCGTGAAGTACGCGACCGACCAGATCGGCAAGCCGTACGAGTGGGGCGCCGAGGGTCCGAAGACGTACGACTGCTCGGGGCTGACCTCACAGGCCTGGGCGGCCGCCGGTCACCCCATCCCCCGCACCTCGCAGGAGCAGTGGAAGCAGCTCAAGCACGTCGACATCAAGGACATGCGCCCCGGCGACCTGATCATCTACTTCGACGACGCCAGCCATGTCGGGATGTACATAGGAGACGGCGCGATCGTGCACGCCCCTCGCCCCGGACGCACGGTGACGATCACGGGGGCGGGTTCGATGCGGATCCTGGGGGTCGTCCGGCCGGACGCGTAGCCGGTCCACCGGGGGCTGGGCTCCGGGCACTGGGAGCCGGCGTCAGGCGTCGGGCGTCGGGGTCGGGGTCGGGGTCGGGGTCGCGTACAGCGTGTGCCGCCATGACTGACGGCGCAGGCCCGACGGCGGACGCATGGCGGGGCCCGCGTGGCGGCGGACGCGTGAGGGGGCATGCCTGGCAGTGGACGCGTGAAGGCGCACACCTCGCGGCGGTCTCGTGAAGGCGCACGCCTCGCGGCGGTCTCGTGAAGGGGCGCGCCTCGCGGCGGACGCATGGCGTGGCGGGGCACGCCTCGCGGCGCACGCGTGACGCACCGCACGTGACCTGACGCACGGTTGCCCCGGCTGCCCGACCCCGGGGAAGTGACCTTCGTCATCCCCGGGCGAACCGCGTCCTGTCCAAGTGCGTTACGGGATGCGGCATATGACAGTGTCCCTTTGCCCGGCGCCGCGCCGTTCGCCATTCCGTTGCGGCACCGGCGGGCGCTATGGTCCCCGTCGGTGGGTCGAGGTCCTTCGCCCACCACGCCCTCGGGGGGGAGGGAAGGAACCCAGACGATGCCCGTACCCGTACCGCGGCAGAGAGCGATCCCGGCCGTGGAGAGTGGTCAGGCTCAAGCCGTGTTCTCACCCGGCGGCCCATCCGGAGACATCACCGGCGGCCCCGCCGGGACCGCACCGGAAGGCCGCACCACGACCCTGATCACCGGCACCACCCATCTGACCCTCCTGGTCATCGAAGACGACCCGGCGGGTTCGCTCGGCGTGCCCGAAATGCTCGACGCGGCCGGCAAGCCGATCCGTGTCCGTACCGCCCGCAACCTCACCGAGGCCGAGCGGCTGCTCACCGACGACGTCCACTGCATCCTGCTCGACCTCGCGCTGCCCGCGCCGGGCCGGGCGGCCGAGAGCCCCGACGAGCTGGCGACGCTCAAGCACGTCCTGCGGCTCGCGCCCGGCCACGCCGTCCTCGCGCTCACCGCGTCCGGTGACGCCGAACGCGGCACGGAGGCGGTGCGCGTCGGCGCCCAGGACTACCTCTTCCGCGACGAGCTGGACAGCCGGCTGCTGAGCCGTGCGATCCGGTACGCGGTGGAGCGGAAACGTTCCGACAAGGCCGAACGCCGGCTCACCGAGTCCAAGCTCCGCGCCCAGGAGAACGCCCGCCTGGAGCGCGGCCTGCTGCCGACCCCGCTGCTGGAGGGCTCCCCGCTGCGCTTCGCCGCGCGCTACCGGCCCGGCCGCTCTCGCGCGCTGCTCGGCGGCGACTTCTACGACACCGTGCGCACGGCCGACGGCACGGTGCACGCCATGATCGGCGACGTCTGCGGGCACGGGCCCGACGAGGCCGCGCTCGGTGTCGAGCTGCGCATCGCCTGGCGTGCCCTGACGTTCGCGGGCCTGTGCGGCGACGAGCTGCTGTCCACGCTCCAGCAGGTCCTGGAGCACGAGCGCGAGAACGACGAGATCTTCGCGACGCTGTGCACCGTGGACATCGCGCCCGACGGCCGCCGCGCCGGGCTCTGCCTCGCCGGTCACCCCTCGCCGCTGATCGCCCGTCCGGGCCGGCCCGCCCAACTGCTGCCGTACGAGAACAACGGCCCCGCGCTCGGTCTGCTGCCGAACGCCCGGTGGCCGCGCATGCAGGTGGAACTTGGCGCCGTGTGGAGTCTGATGCTCTACACCGACGGGCTGATCGAGGGCCACACCGGCGTGGGCAAGGAGCGCCTGGGGCTGGACGGCATGGTGGACATGGTCCGCCGCCAGCTCGCCCAGGGACTCCGGGGCGAGGATCTGCTGCGCGCGGCGGTGAACGAGGCGCGCGAGCTCAACGGCGGGGAACTGGCGGACGACGTGGCGGTACTGCTGCTGGACCGGGTTCCGTAGCAGGTTCGCTCGCGCCGGCGTTCGCGGTTCGGTGCCGGGGCCTTGCCGGCATCGGTGCGGGTCCCATCGGTGCAGGTCCTGGCTGTGCGGGTTCCTGCGGTGCGGGTTCCTGCGGTGCAGGTCTTGGCGGTGCGGGTCTGGCGGTCCGGTCCGGTGGGGAGTCGGGGCCGTGCCGGTACATCCGCCCGTCGCCGTTGGATCAGACGTCACTTCGAGAGGGAGCCGCTGCTCGATCCGGGCGTAAGCGACGGGCATGTGACGTACCGGCACGGCCCCTCCCGCCGGATCCCGACTGCGGGTGCATCGTGGCTCGGGGGTGAAGTGACCGCCCCCCGGGGGGGGCGGGGCGCCGTTACCTTCCGCCGTTGTACGGGCCGTACGGGCCGTCGCTGCTGCTGCCGCCTCGGCGGCCTCGGCCGCCGCCGGAGACCTGGCGCAGCGCGGGGCGGACGTCGACGAAGAAGACGATCGTGGCGACCAGGCCGGCGATCTGGAGGAAGAGTATCGGCACCAGCAGG
Organism: Streptomyces sp. NPDC005281; assembly: GCF_040607495.1. NCBI lineage: Bacteria > Bacillati > Actinomycetota > Actinomycetes > Kitasatosporales > Streptomycetaceae > Streptomyces > Streptomyces sp. NPDC005281. The sequence continues at coordinate 550,371 of NZ_JBEXGX010000001.1, forward strand.
TTCACCGCCACGGTGATCCCGAGGATGATCAGCCAGAACACCTTGTTCTGCTTGTCGGCGGCGCGGTAGGCGTCCTCGCGGGCGATACCGGCCAGCACCAGCGCCACCACGGCGAGCACGAGCATGGCTGTGAAGATCAGCCACATCAGACCGCCGAATGCCGTCATCAGCACAATGTCCACCGCCTGGTTCAAGTCGTCTCTACGGTCACCGTACCCGGAGAACGGGCCGGGAACTCAGAGAGTGCCCGGCCCGTCCGCGCAAGGCGGAATCTGTCTCCGCGCTCGCCTACTTCGCGGGCGGAGTCGTCTTCTTGGCGACCGGCTTGCGCACGGAGGCCTTCTTCGCCGGGCTCTTCTTGGAGGTGGCGTCCTCGGCGGCGGCCGCCGGCTTCGCCTCTTCCTTGACCTCGACCGTCTCGGCGTTCGGCTCGACGGCGATGGCGAACTCCTCGATCTCCTCGGCGGCCTCGCCGCGCCAGGTCCGCACGGTCTGCTCGCCGTGCTCGGCGACCTTCTCGTACGTCTCGCGGGCCTTGACCGCGTACTCGGCGGCGACGCCGACACCGCGCAGGGCGAAGTCCTGGGCGGACTCACCGAGCTTCTTCAGGTCGGTGTCGAGGCTGTTGAGGAGCTCCGTCACCTTGACCTGAAGGTTCTCCTGCGCCACCTTGGCGCGGGCGGTGGCCTTCTCCTGGACGGCGTTGGGGTCGATGTTCTTCACGGTGTCGATCCGCCCCGGGGCCTCGGCGCGGATCTGCTCCACGATGCCGGGGACCTTCTTCGCCTGCTGGACGGCCAGGTCGGCGGTGCCGGCCAGGAAGTACAGCGGGGTCGGGTCCGTGGCGGCCTTGCGGATGTCGTCGGTGATGGCCATGACGATGGTCCTCCCGTAATCGCTTTCAGCTGAGGGTTCGGTGGTCCGCAACGCGGTCAACTCGCGGTCTGCTGCGGACCGGCATCGCTGCCGTCGGCCGTGCGGGGGCCCCGGACGGCGGTGTCCGGTGAAGGCTGGGCGTCCTGTATGTCCTGAGTCCCGGGTCCGTCGGTGCCGCGGCCTTCGCCGGTGCGGGGCACCTCGACGCCGTGACCGGTCTCGTCCGCCGGCGCGATCTCGAATCCGTTCTCCTTGCGGAAGGACTCGTAGATCTGGAGCAGCACCTGCTTCTGCCGCTCGTTCAGCGTGGGATCGGCGAGGATGACGGCACGCGTCTCCACCTCGTCGCGGTCCCGCTCGGCGTCGAGAATGCCGGCTCGCACGTACAGCGTCTCGGCGGAGATCCGCAGCGCCTTGGCGACCTGCTGGAGCACCTCCGCGCTCGGCTTGCGCAGCCCGCGCTCGATCTGGCTCAGATACGGATTGGACACCCCGGCGGCGTCGGCGAGCTGCCGCAGGGACAACTGCGCGGTGCGCCGCTGTTCCCGCAGATATTCACCAAGATTGCCGACGTTGAGCGATGCCATGCCCCCACCTTGCCCCATCGTCGCTAACTTTTGCAAGCACCTGCTTGCAAAAGTGTGTCGCGGGAGGAAAAGCGGCCGTGGGGCGGCAGAGGGGGCCGAGCGGCCCAAGTCCCGCTGGGATTGCCCGGGCAGTGGTCGCGGGGAGGGTGGAGGTCACCAAGGCAGCGGGCGTGTATGGATCACGTCCAGGCGGGACACCGCGCGGGTCAGTACCACGTAGAGCCGGTGCAGGCCCCGCTCCTCGGCCTCCGCCATCGCCGCCGGTTCCACGACCACGACATGGTCGTACTCCAGCCCCTTGGCCAGGCTCGCCGGCAACACCGCGAGCCTGGCGCCCGGTTCGCCGGCTCCGGCGGCGACGATTCCCGCGGCGCCGAGCGCCTCCCGTACGGTCGCCACGTCAGCGTCGGCGGCGATGACCCCGATGGACCCCTCGTGCGCGAGCGCCTCCCGTACCGCCGTGACGGTCTCGGCCGCGAGGTCGGAGGTCGGCCGGATCCTCAACTCGCCGTCCTTGCGCAGGGACCGGGCCGGGGGGACGCCCACTCCCAGACGCTCCAGCACCTGGTTGGCGAGTTCTACGACGGCCTCCGGCACCCGGAAACCGACCGTCAGGGGAACGACGGCGGCCTCCGGTTTGCCCAGGTGGGCGAGGAGTTCACCCCACTCCCGCGCGGCCCAGGGAGTCGTGCCCTGCGCGAGGTCCCCGAGCACGGTCAGTGACCCGAAGGAGGCCCGCCGCGCGATGGCCCGGCACTCCATCGGCGACAGGTCCTGCGCCTCGTCGATCACCAGGTGGCCGTATCCCTCGGGGTGTTCGATCAGCCCGGCGATCTCGTCGAGGAGGACGAGATCGGCGGCCGACCACCGCGCCGACTTCCACGACCGGGGCGGCTTCGCCCACAGGACGGCCTTCTGCTCGTCGGCGTCGAGGATCCCGTCGGCCACCCGCCCCAACGCCTCGGCGTCGGTGAGCAGCCGGGCGAGCAGTTCCTCGGGGCGCACCCGGGGCCACACCGTGTCGACGTACTCGCCGACCGGCCGGGCCCGTGAGATCCGCTGCGCCCAGGCGTTCGTCTGCGGGCCGGCCCGCAGCTCGGCCCGTTCCCGCACATACCGCACGACCCGTGTCCGCACCCGCTCCCGGCCGACGGCGTACGGAGGTTCCTCGGCGCGTACGCCGTCCACGATGCGGCGCAGTACGGCGACGGGGACACGCCAGCGGTACGTGCCGTCCGGCACGGCGAGGCCGTCGGCCGGTACGCCGATGTTGGCGTACAGCGCCCGGCGCAGCACCCGTGCCATCCGGGCGTCGTGCTTGACGAGAGCCGCGTGCCCGTCGTCCTCGCCGGTCACGGGACGGCGGGCGATCTCCTCCCCGACGGTCGACTGGCGCACGCCGGTCTCCCCGAGCGCGGGAAGGACCTCCGCGATGTACGAGAGGAAGGTGCGGTTGGGGCCGAGGATCAGCAGGCCGCCCCGGCGGACGCGCTGCGGGTGCGTGTAGAGGAGATAGGCGGCCCGGTGCAGGCCGACGGCCGTCTTGCCGGTGCCCGGGGCGCCCTGCACACAGACCGAGGCGGCGAGATCGGCTCGTACGAGGTCGTCCTGTTCGGGCTGGATGGTGGCGGCGATGTCCCGCATGGGGCCGACGCGGGGGCGTTCGATCTCCTCGGCGAGGATCGAGCCCGCCCGGGCGGCCCCACCCCCGACAGTCCCGGTTCCGATCACCTCCGACTCGATCGGCTCCGACCCGATCGGCTCCGGCCCGATCGGCTCCCGCGCGAGACTCCCCGACTCGATCCGCTCCCGCGCGAGGCGCCCCGGCCCGATGGGTTCGTCCTCCATTCCCGTGAGGTCGGCGGAGTCGCCCCGGCCGCCGGGGGCCCAGCCGAAGCGGCGGCGGACGGCGACGCCCTGGGGGTCGCGGGCTCCGGCCTGGTAGAAGGCGCGCGAGACGGGGGCGCGCCAGTCGACGACGAGGGGCGGGGCGGCGGGGTGTTCCCTGATCCTCAGCCGCCCGATGTGGTAGCTCTGCCCGGCGTGGTCACCGGCCGCCCCGGCCGAGTCCTGGAAGTCCAGCCGGCCGAAGAACAACGGGCCCTGGGGCAGCTCCCGCATCTCCTTGGCCCGGCTGCGCAGCTGATACCCGAGCACCTCGGCGTCGGCCCCGGAGGCCGAGACGTCCTCGCCCGTGACCACCTGCTCCTCGGCGCCGTCGACCATCGCGGCCAGAGCGGCGCGGCAGATGTCGTGAAAGGCGCGTTCGCGGGCGAGGGAGCGGGTGAGCGACGGGTCGGGGGCGGGCTGCCGGGCGGGGTCGGGGGGCGTCATTCCATCCAGGGTAGCGGAATTACGTAACCGAGTAACATTCTTAACCTGGTCACGCATCTTGATCGCACGCCCTGGTAACGCATCCTGGCCGCACGTCCTGGTCACGCACCCACCTGGTCACACCCAGGTCGCACACCCTCTGCGGTCGGCGCCCGGGTCAGGCGAGGCCCGGAAAACCGGCCGCCAGCTGTGCGAAGGCCCGCTCGGCCGCCGCCTCGGCGTCCGGCCGTACGGCCGCCACCGGCTCGCCCTCCGCGATCCGCCGCAGGTTCTCCTCGGCGAGGATGCGGCGCACGGCCGTGATCTGTCCGGCGGCGAGCCGTGCGTCGAGCCCGGCCCCCAGCGGCTCGGCGAGCGCTTCGGCGAGCGCGGCCTCGGACCGCTCCAGGTACCCGTACATCCGCGCCACCAGTGACGGTGTCCCGTAGAGCAGCCGGTGGAAGGCGAGGATGCCGGGATGCTCGTTGAGCCCGGTGACGGGGTCCTCCCGGCGCAGACCGTCCAGGAAGTGCTCACGAAGCGCGTCGATCGGGGACCGCCCGGCTGCCCGGCCCTCCCCGACGACCCGCGCGGCCTCGGTCTCGTGGTCCGCGAACCGGTGCAGGACCAGGTCCTCCTTGGACGGGAAGTACCGGAAGAGCGTCGGCTTGGAGATCTCGGCGGCGGCCGCGACCTCGGCGACGGACACGGCGTCGAACCCCTTGTCCAGGAAGAGGCCGATGGCGATGTCGGAGACGGACTGGTACATCCGTCGCTTCTTGCGTTCGCGCAGTCCGGTGTCACTCATGGTCACGAGCCTACGCACCGCACGGGGGCCCGGCTCCGGTCCCGAATCAGAGGCGCCTGGCCCGCTCCTCGCACCAGGCGCCGAGCGCGGCCGTGACACCCTCCGCGGTCGGCACCTCCCTCATCCCCAGCGGTTCCTTCGCGTCACTCAGCACCTGCTGGAGCCTGTCGCCCCCCGACGCGGGGAGACCCGCGTCGCCCGTCCCCTCCAGCGACAGGGCCGTCCTGATGACGTCGGTGAAGACGGACTGGGCCCTCTTGTAGGCGAGCAGCTTGGGCAGGTCCGCCTCCCAGCCGGCGGAACTGCCCGGTGCGGCGCTCTCGACGGCGTCGACCCATTGCTTGGTCATCCAGCCTTCTTGGTCCGCCGGATACCGCATCAGATAGAGGTGGGTGGCCAGGTCGTAGAGCGGGTCCCCGAACATCGCCAGTTCCCAGTCGATCGTCCAGAGCCGCTCCTCCGCGTCGACGACGAAATTCTCGCGGTGGAGATCGGCGTGCAGCAGACAGAAAGGGCGGTCGGTCAGTCCCGACACGCGCTCGCGGAGATTCCCGAAGGGGTCGCCGCCCAGTCCGAGGCTGTGGAACAGGCCCTCGAACTCGCGCCTGTTCCGGTCGTACACCTGCTCTTTCGTGAACAGGACGAGCCGCTCCAGGAAGCCCTCGGTGTCGCCTTCGGCGGCCCGGTCCTTGGATGTGCACGTCCGTCGCGCGGTGAGGGAATCGGCTTTCACGCGGACCAACTGCTCGAAGAGGAAGATGATTTGCGCGAAGAGGGACGAGGGGATCTCGGTACCGGATCCGTACAGGGCTCCCAAGGTGCTTCCCTCGATGAACCGCTGGAGCCCGGGGGGAACCGTTTCGGTGAACTCGGGGATGAGGTCGGGAATGCCCTCGATGCGTCCGTCCAGCGCGCGGAGCAGCTGTTCCTCGGACGCGAAACAGCGCCGGTCGAACCACAGCAGGCCGGGGCGCGGCTCCCGGCACTTCCAGCGGACCGGCTCGGCTCCATGGGCCCCGCCCGGCAGGGGAAAGACATACGGCAGGGGAAAGACATACGTCTCGTGGTGGTAGCCCTGGAGCGGTCCTTCGACCATGCTCGCGTCGCCACTCACCTCAACAGCTCGATCCAGAGCCGGGGAAGCCGATTCGGGTGACATTGACCGTTCTCTCAAAGAACCGCGACCAATTGAGAAAAGAGGGGAGAACGGTACTCCGTCGCCACTCGTGGATGGGCATGGTTTCAGAAGAACCGCTCGTCAGCGCCCGCGTGCGCTGGACGAATGCCCACCTCCCCGCCGCCCCGATGCGGCACTGAGCAGCGGCTACGACTCGCACCGGCCGCCGCGTGGGCCCGGTCGCGGTTCACCCCGTCGGGGCAGCCCACGTTCTTCGGAACTGACCCCGCAGCACCTGCAACACGATTTCCAGCGACGCCACCACATGCTCGGCCCCGGCGTCCCGGAGCAGCTTCTCCTTGTCCTCGTCACGCGCGTAGCCGAGGAACGGAACCCCGGCCCGCTCGGCCGCGTGCAGATCCGAGGGGGTGTCGCCGATCATCAGCGCTTTCGACGGATGCGCGCCGAGTGCGTTCAGGGCCCGGTTCAGGCAGTTCGGGTCCGGCTTCAGGTGGTGCAGGTTCTGGGTGCGGCCGTATATGTGGGGCGCGAAGCATGCGGCCAGGTCGCGGCCTTCCAGGTAACGGGCGGCCGTACGGGGCGAGTTGTTGGTGGTGATCGCCAGCCGGGCGCCGACGGCCTTCCAGGTCCGTATCACCGCGTCGGCGTACTCGGTGGGCCAGGCCTTGTCCACGGCCTTGAGCTCCTGCTGGGTGAACCGTGCCTCCAGTTCGGCCACCAGGTCACTGCGCGGACGCCGCCGGTCGACCGCGTGCAGAACCACCAGGGGATCCGGGTGTTCACGCTCCTCCGGGGTCAACAGGCCGTGCATTCCCTGCTGTTCGAGCCACTCGACCAGATTCCTGGCCACCCTCTCGGCGGCGTGCCCCGCGTAGAGCCGGCACACCGGCCCGTCGAAGTCGAAGAGCACGAAGCGCGCTTGGGTGATCGTGTCCCGCAGGTTCTCCGTCTGTGTCGCCACCGCATCAGTCTGCGTCGTATCAGAAGTCACTAGGAGAGTTTCAGGTCCGAGGTGATGGTTTCCCAGAGGGCGTCGAACCACTTCTGGGACTCGTCCACGAACGCGGTGTCCCGGCCGCCCGCCCGCTTCTCGAAGGAGAAGAGCAGGGACGCGGAGCCGAGGGCGTCGTACATGTCCAGCACTCCGTCGTCCAGGGTCGCCTCCTCCCGCCTCATGATCGTGTAGTACGCCATCAGCGCCTCCGACCCGTTGAGCAGGTACAGCTTCACCGGCGGGGTGAAGGGCAGGGCCCGGAAGGTCACATGGACGTCGATGCCGTGCGAGGAGCGCAGGGAGTGGAGGTTGTGGCGCAGGACCTGGCCCTGGGCGTTGCGCTGCTCCAGCCAGCGCTTGTGGACCGGGTCGTCGTCACCGTGACCGTCGACGGAGACGGGGAACGCCAGGTTGATCTTCCTGCTGGGCAGCAGGATCCGGACGTCGACACGCTCCGGGCGGATCCTGCCGTCGTGGATCTGGCGGAGCGGCTCGCCGAGTCCCAACGTCAGCGTCTCCGCCGTGAGGCACACCGCGTCGATCCGCACCTGGGGAACGGAGAACGCCTCGGCGAGACGGGGGGCGAGGCCCACCATGGTCGGCTGCGGTCCGTTCCGGGTGGGAGTGACTTCCGCGATCCGTGGCGGACTGCCCTTGCTGACGTTGCTGAGCAGGCCGCCCTCCTGGAGCTCGCGCAGGGCGAGGCGGACCGTGCCGCGCTCGACGCCGAACTCGTCGGCCAGTTCCGCCTGGGTGGGCAGACGGTCGCCGGCCTTCAGCTCGCCGGTGCGGATCCGCTCCCGCAGGACGTCGGCGATCTCCTGGGGCGAAAGCCTTCTGTTGCTGTCACTCGCCACAACGTTCTCCTGAGTCACGACCAGACGCTACAACTCTGCCCCATCTTCGGGGAGTTACTCGAAAGTTGTTTATGGATACTTACCAAGTGGGGACAACATAATCAGAGTTGGTTGCCAACTTGGCCAAGATGGCGGAAGTTTTGCCTCCCTTCGCCCATCCACGGCATCGATCACCCAGGGAACGTCACCGAAGAGAAGCAGGAGGAACCACCATGCCCGCCATCGCCCTCCTCTCGGCCGTCTTCGTCGTCGGCTTCGAGCAACTCGTCCAATGGCAGTACGGACCGACGGGCATCGTCGGCCTGCTGCTGCTCACCATCGGGATCAAGGCGAAGAACCCGACATGCAGCTCCATCGGGGCTGTGGTCCTGGCCGTGCTGGTCGCCGGGCCGGCCCTCAGTTCGTGATCAGCGGTTCCGAACTGATCGTCTTCCACAGCGCGTCGAACCAGAGGTGGGACTGTTCCACGAACGTGGTGTCCCTCGGTCCCACCCCCTGGCCGAAGGGGAACAGCATCGACTGCGTTCCCTCGGCGTCGTACATCTCCAGGTACTCGTGGTCGATCTCCTCGCCCCGCCGCGCGAGCGTGTAGTACGCGAAGAGCGCCTCCGACTCGTTGAGCAGGTACAGCTTCACGGGCGGGGTGAAGGGCAGCGCGCGGAACGAGACCCGTACGTCGATGCCGTGCGTGGCCCGCAGCGCCAGCAGATTGTGCCGCAGCACCTGCACCTGGGCGTTGCGCTGGGCCAGCCAGCGACGCCGCGGACGGTCGTCCGCCAGGTCGTCGACCGGCGCGGGGAACGCGAGGTCGATGTCCCGGCTGGGAAGCATCACCCGGACGTCGACCTTGGCCGGTTTCATACGTCCCGCGTGGATCTCGCGCAACGGCTCGCCCATGGCGAGGGTGAGGGACACCGCGGTCAGACACAGGGCGTCGATCGCCACGTGCGGGACCTCGAAGGCCGCCGTGATCCGCGGGGCGAGCGCCACCATGGTGGACTGCGGCTGGGCCTGTGGGCCGGTCAGCGCCCTCTCGGGATGGTCCGCGACCGTCGCCGGGCTCCCCTTGGACACGTTGACGAGCAGTTGCTCCGACTGAAGGATGCGCAGCGCCTGGCGCACCGCTCCGCGTTCGACGCCGAACTCGTCGGCCAGTTTGGCCTGGGTCGGCATGCGCTGGCCGGCCCGCAGCTGACCGGACCTGATCCGGCTGCGCAGCTCGTCGGCCACCTGTCGGTGTGACCTCGGCGGCCGTGGTGACCTGTTCCGTCCGTTGACGACGGCATGCTCCGGCTCCACAACCAGAACCCTACAACTTCCCGCCATCTTTGGGCAGTTGCCTGACAGGTGGTTATGAGTCGTCCCAACACGGAGATAAGTAAGAGTGAGTTGGTCGCCAACTTGCACAACATGGTCAAACTTCCGGAGGGTTGGCCGCCGAAGTACCGCCTGGATGCCGGGCGGTCGGGGCGGACGGTCCTCAGCGGGGGTCCGCCTCCCCGTCCCCAAGGAGGGACCGTCATGCCACTCGTCGCCCTCGCCGTCGCCGCCCTGGCCATCGGATTCGAGCAACTCATCCAGTGGGAGTACGGGCCGATGGGCATCATCGCGTTCGTCGCGCTGTCCGTCGGGCTCAAGGCCCGGAACACCACCGTCAGCGGCATCGGGGCCGTGATCCTCGTGATGCTGCTCGCCCAGTCCGGCTGAGCGGACGCCACCGTCCGTCGTCAGTCCGGCTGACCGCGCTCCCCTCCGGAGGGGAGCCGGGAGCCCGGTCAGTCAGCACCACCGTGTCGAACCGCACCACCACAACTGAATCGCTACGGATCAGTAGTCGCAGCAGTCGCCGTCCGCACCCGCACGGAAGGAGAACACACCCGCAGGCAGCCGCAGTTCAGAAGATGTCCGGGCACCACGGTCGCCTGGACGTCCGCAGCAGGGCGTCGGCCACAGCGGCGGCGCCCTCCTGCCGTTCCCGGACCCTGCCGAGCGCCGCCAGCCGCACCGCGGACTCGTCCCCGAGCCACAGCGTCGCCAGATCGGCGATGGAGAGCGCCAGGTCCGCCTCCTCGGTGGTCGGCGCGCAGGTCGCCGAACCGTCGGGCGCGGCCCGGAGCAGGTAGCGGCCGCCGTCGGGTCCGCTCTCGTCCGTCACGTCCAGTACGAGCGTCCCGGCGGCCCCGTACGTCCGCGCCTCCAGAGCCCGTACGACATCCAGGATCCGCACCCAGAGCCAGTCCGAGTGGCTGGTCGTACGGGCGGCACGCGGGTCCGGCAGGAACTGTGGCAGCAGATCGTCGGGAGCGCGTCGGCCGGTCTTGACCCCGGTGATCCAGTCGATCGAGCAGAGGTAGCTCCACAGGGCGCGCTCGGCCGCCGGCGTCACCGCGAGCAGCCATTTCACCTCCGCCGTGTTGTGCGGCTGGTTGGAGTCTCCCCAGTCGTCGTCCGCCGTGTAGGAGACGAGGCCCTCGATCTCGCCCGACGCCGAGCGGTACGCGGCGTAGAACGGTTCCTTCCAGGGGCCGCCGCCGAACCTCAGCAGGCCGGTGTCGACCTGCCACCACCGGGCGTCGCGATCGACCGCGCCGGGCCGGCCGCGCCGGAACCGCTCGTGCAGTTCGGGGCCCGCCTTGCGGACGTCCTCGGCGTCCAGGAGGTCGATCCGGCCGCCGTCGGCCGGACCCGCCCAGCGGGGGTCGAGACCGGTGCGCGGTACGTCGACGGTCCACTCGGCGGTGGTGGTGGCGGGGCCGAAGCCGTAGCGGCCGTAGATCGGGTACTCGGCGGCGATGAGCGTCGCCACGACATCGCCGCGCTCCCTCGCCGCCGCCAGGTCGGTCTTCATCATGCGGGTGAGCAGGCCCCGGCGGCGGTGCGTGGGCGAGACGGTCACGTTGGAGATCGCGTCCGCGGGGACGGCCGCCCCGCCGACCGCGGTGAGCTCCTGCGGGAACGACCTGAACGTCGCCACACAGCGGGAGCCGTCGAACGCCCCCAGGGTCCTCGACAGGATGGTCCCCGGCGCCCGCTTCTCGGCGTCCTCGTCCGAGACGACCGGCGGTTGCAGGAACCCCGTCTTCACGGCGCGCAGCCAGTCGGGCAGGTCGGGGGCGGTGATCGGGCGGATGTCGATCGTGTCGGCGGCCGCGGCCGTGGCACCGGCGTCGGGGTCGATGGCGTGGATGGCGTCGCTGGCATCGTGCGGGGTCATGAAGCCAAGCTAGGCGGGCCCCGGCCGGGGTGTCGCGCGGATTTTCCGCCCCGCTCCCCCGCCTCGGCCCGCCCTGTCCGCACCCGGACCCCGAACACCTGGCCAACCCGGCCGGAAACTCGGTGCGGGGCCGATCCTGGCTCCCTAGCGGACCGGCCCAGGCCCAGTGAACGACCGGCCCCGGCGCCCCGTACCGAACCGGCTCAGAAAGTCGCTCGGATCTCGCCCACCTCGCGGGCGCCTCCCAGCAGGGGCGCGCTGCCGATCCGCGTCACCACCGGGGACTCCACGCCCAGCAGGGACAGGCCGCGGGCCAGGACGGGGCCCAGTGCCCGGCCCCCGCCGTCGTCGATCTTGAACGCGAGGGCGCGGCCGTCGGGCAGCGCGACCGCCTGGACGGCCTCGGCGCCCATCTTGGACAGGGTGCCGGGGACCTCGCGCATCAGCCAGGTGTCGGGGCGCCGGGTGCCGGCGACGTACTCGGGGTGGGCCCGCATGGCGTCGGCCACCCGGCGTTCGGCGGAGCCGGGGGCAGCGAGGACGAAGGAGCGGAAGGCACGGGCCAGACCCGTGAGGGTGATGGCCATCAGGGGCGCCCCGCAGCCGTCCGTCCCGACCGCCGCGACGGGCTCCCCGGCGGCCTCCTCGACCACGGAGTGGATCAGCTGCTGGAGCGGGTGCCCGGGGTCGAGGTACGACTCGGTGGGCCAGCCGCGCTGCAAGCACACCGCGAGCATCGCCGTGTGCTTGCCGGAGCAGTTCATGGTGACCCGGTCGCGGACCGCACCGGAGGCGAGGTAGGTCTCGGCCTCGACGGGGTCGAGCGGCAGGTCGGGCGGGCACTGGAGCTGCCCCGCGTCCAGCCCGTGCTCGACGAGCATCTTCTGGACCAGATCACGGTGGAAGATCTCGCCGGAGTGGCTCGCGGCGGCGAGGGCGAGGCGTTCCCCGGCCAGGTCCAGGCCCGCGCGCAGGATGCCCGCCGCCTGCATGGGCTTGTTCGACGAGCGGGGGAAGACCGGTGCCGTCACCTCGCCGAGCGCCAGCTCGACCGTGCCGTCCGCGGCCAGCACCACCAGGCTGCCGCGGTGGTGGCCCTCCACGAAGCCGGAACGCACGACTTCGGCGAGCACCGGGAGCCCGCCGGACCCGTGAGTCCCGTAGGTCTCGTGAGTCCTCTCGGATCCGGGAGTCGTACCGGGCGTGCCGGGCGTGCGAGATGTACCGGGAGTGCCGGAGGCTCCCGGTATACCGGTCTCAGCGGGTGCGTCCGGTGCATCCGGTGCTGCACCCGGTATGCCGGCGGACAGGGACGAGCCTTCGGGCGTGCGGGGAGCTGCGGACATCGGCGGTGGCCTTCCGGGACGGGGACCCGCTCGGAGGCGGCGGCCGGACCGTGTCCCGGACGCACCCCCTGCGCGGAGCGGAAGCGCGCCTCCTCGGCCCCGGGATCGCCGGCGCCGCCACGTCACATGAGCAGGTCGTCTACTTGTGCTTCCCCTTCACGGTACCTGCGGGCGATCTCGGCGCTGCAATCGTCGGCCGTGCGCTGGAGCTGCTGGCGCCGCCGGGAGACCTGCCGCTCATAGCGGACGAGGCGGCCGAGCCCCGCGCCCAGCTCGTCGTCCGTACGGGCGTCCAGATCCGACAGCTCCACCTCGCCGAGCATCTCGGCGGCCAGTTCCCGGTACTCCTCGCCGTGGGGCGTGCCCACGGTCACATGGCGGGCCGAGGAGCGGTACCGGGCCGGCGCGTCCGTCAGGATCTCCGAGAGCCGCTCGACGACGGAGGGCTTCCCCTGCTCCACGGGCGAGAGGTGTCCGGAGGCCGAGCCGGGCAGCCGGCGCTCCCCACGGCGCGCGAGCTCCGCGCGCAGGATGTCGATGCGTCCCTGGAGCAGCCGCCGGACATAGCTGAGGTCGGCCTCGTCCCGCTGGGCGTCCCGGCGCAGCGTCCGCAGTTCGGGCAGCCGGAGCACGACGACGCCGGTCGGGGCCGGATCGGCAGCCAGCGGGCCGCTGTCGGTGCGCTGCAACGGCGGCCGGGCTGTGATCGCTTCCGACCGTGCGTTCGTACGGGTCAATGACACGGCCGCGGTCTGCTGCCCGGTCCTCGATGTGCTCATGTACCTCTACCGTCCCCTCGACCGGCGCGGTCCGCCCAACGGCCGGACCGCAACACCCCGCATGGTGCCACCCCAGATGGCCGCTATGTGACCGAGTGACCCGATCAGCCCCGGATGGCGGGTTGGTTACCCCGGAAAATCACGCGAAGGGCCCGCAACGCGCGACTGAGCCATGACACGGCATCATGGTCCGCATGCGTGCGGTGGTGCAGAGAGTGGACGGCGCGAGCGTCGTCGTGGACGGCGAGACGGTCGGCGAGATCAGCGGCGAGGGCCTGTGTGTCCTCGTCGGGGTCACCCACGAGGACACCAAGGAGAAGGCGGCGCAACTCGCCCGCAAACTCTGGTCCGTCCGGATGCTGGCCGACGAGCGGTCCTGCTCCGACATCGACGCGCCGCTGCTCGTCATCAGCCAGTTCACGCTGTACGGCGACGCCCGCAAGGGCCGCCGCCCCACCTGGAACGCGGCCGCTCCCGGCGATGTGGCCGAGCCCCTCGTCGACGAGGTCGTCGCCCGACTCCGCGCTCTGGGAGCCACGGTGGCCACGGGCCGGTTCGGCGCCCAGATGCGCGTCTCCCTGACGAACGACGGCCCGTTCACCGTCCTTCTGGAGATGTGAGCCCTACGGCCCGGAGGTATGAGCCCTACGGCTCGACCACGACCTCCTGTGCCGCCGCCGTCGAGTCCGCCATCAGCGGGGCGTCCACCGGCACGTTGCGCTTCACGAGGGCCAGGGCGATCGGGCCGAGTTCGTGGTGGCGTACGGAGGTGGTGATGAAGCCGATCTTGCGGCCGTCGGGGTCCTCGCCCGCCACACGCAGCTCGGTGCCGTGCGGGGGCAGGACGACCTCGCTGCCGTCGAGGTGGAGGAAGACCAGGCGGCGCGGGGGCTTGCCCAGGTTCTGGACGCGGGCGACGGTCTCCTGGCCTCGGTAGCAGCCCTTCTGGAGGTGCACCGCGGTGCCGATCCAGCCGAGCTCGTGCGGGATGGTGCGGTGGTCCGTCTCGAAGCCGACGCGAGGCCGGTGCTGCTCGACGCGCAGGGCCTCGTGGGCGAGGAGTCCGGCGGGCGGTCCGGCCTTCTCCGCGAAGGACTCCAGGTCCGCCCGCGGCAGGAAGAGATCACGGCCGTACGGGGTCTCGCGGACGACGACCCCCTCGGGGACCTCGGCGATCGAACCGGCCGGGAGCTCGACGACCGCGAAGTCAGCGGTGCGGTCGGCGACTTCGACCCGGTAGAAGAACACCATCGACTCCAGGTAGGCGACCAGCGCGTCCTGGGTGTCGGGTTCCGTGTGCATCCACACCGTCGTGCCGTCGTCGACGAGGTACAGCGCGTGTTCGATGTGCCCGTTCGCGGAGAGGATCAGCGCCTCGGTGGCCTGCCCGGCCGGGAGGTCGGTGACGTGCTGGGTGAGCAGCAGGTGCAGCCAGGCCAGCCGGTCGTCGCCGGTGACGGTGACGACACCGCGGTGCGACAGGTCCACGAAGCCGGCGCCTTCGGCGAGGGAGCGCTGCTCACGGAACAGGTCGCCGTAGTGGGCGGCTACGCCTTCGTCCACGCCCTCGGCGGGAACGGCGCCGGGCAGGGACAGGAGGGGACTCTTCATGGACATACACACTACGACCGCGCGGTCGCCGATTTTATTTCGGTGGTTCCTGCCGGGCCTGGCAGTCCTTGCAGCGGCCGAAGATGGCGAAATGCTTCATCTCCGTCTCGAAGCCGAAGGATTCCTGGAGCTTCGCGGTGAACTCGGCGGCGACGGAGACATCGGCCTCTATGACGTTCGCGCAGTCGCGGCAGACGAGGTGGATGTGATGGTGCCGGTCGGCCAGGTGGTAGGTCGGCGCGCCGTGGCCCAGGTGGGCATGGCTGACCAGCCCGAGCTCCTCCAGGAGCTCCAGGGTCCGGTAGACCGTGGAAATGTTGACCCCCGACGCCGTCTTCCTCACTTCGCCGAGGATGTCGTCGGGGGTCGCGTGCTCCAGGGTGTCCACTGCTTCGAGGACAAGCTGGCGCTGAGGCGTCAGCCGGTAGCCGCGCTGCCTGAGGTCGCTCTTCCAGTCGGTGCTCACCACACTGGAAGTCTAGGACCATTCCCGTGGGCACCGCCCTGGGGAACGGTACGGGAGCCCGGGGACCGCGCGGCAGCCTCCTGATTCAGGAGTGGCGGCCTTCTACTTGAAGAAGGCGATCCCGTCGTCCGGCATGTCGTCGGGCAGGTCCTTGGCCCAGCGCTCGACGTCCTCCGGGGTGACGACCTTCTTCAGGTGCCCGGACATGTAGGGGCGCAGCTCGACCTCGGGGGTCTGCTTCTCGCCGACCCACATGAGGTCGCTGTTCACATAGCCGTACAGGCGCTTGCCGCCGCTGTAGGGACCGGAGGCGGCCGTACGGGCCACGGCGTCGGTGACCAGGTCGATCTGCGGCTTCTTGTCAGCCAGCTCGCCGTACCAGATCTCGACGACGCCGTCGTCGCGGGTCATCACGACCTCGACCTTGCGGTCGGCGTCGACGCGCCAGAAACCGGCCTCCGACTCGAGCGGCCGGACCTTCTCGCCGTTGTCGTCGAGCACCCAGCTGTGCGAGCGGTACTCCAGGAAGTCCCGCCCGTCGTGCGTGAAGCTGACCTCCTGCCCGAAGTTGCACTTCTCGGAGCCGGGGAAGTCGTGGACACCGACTCCGGCCCAGTCGCCGAGCAGGAAGACAAGGGGGACCAGGTCCTTGTGGAGGTCCGACGGGATCTCGATCATGAGCTGAACAGTTCCTTGATGGGGGTCAGCGCTGGCCCTGGTACAGCTTCTTCACGGTCAGCCCGGCGAAGGCGAGCACGCCGACGCAGACCAGGGCCAGCAGGGTTTCGAAGAAGATCTCCACGGGGTGCTCCTCGGTGAGCGGAACGGGTCCCCGCCCGGGCGCGGCCGGGCGGGGAGGTACACAAAAGCCGGGCCCCAGCTTACGCGGCTGGGGCCCGGCCCTCTCTTTCAGGTGGGCCTTGTCGGGCCCTTCACCTCAGCCGAGCAGCTGGCTCTCCAGAACCACCGTCTGCTGGAAGGGGATCTCCGGCGCGGTGCCCTTGCGGGACTGCACGACGAGGGCGACGACGTCACCGGCCGCCAGATAGGCCTCACGGACGTGCTCGGCGCCGTACGGCTTGCTCTCCGTGTACGCGTACCGGTTGATCTGTTCGACCGCGGCCCGCTCGGGGAACGCCTCGTCCCGCTCCGTCAGGGCGGCACCGCGCAGCGCGAACGCCGCGGAGTCGTAGTTCGCCAGATCCCGGACGATCAGGTCCTCGGCGACGGTGTCGGTGTCGAACTGGAGCAGGAAGATCCGCGTGCGCGTGCCGTCCGCCGTGGTCCAGCCGCGGGCGGCGATGTGCCGCACGGCGTCGTCGGTCAGCAGTCTGCCGACCGACTCCCGGTCCCCCTTCGCCGCGTACTGCGCGAGGAAGTCCTTCCGCGCCAGCCAGCCGTCCTCGCCGCGCAGCGCCGCTTCGGCCTTCGCGCCCTTCGGGGCCGGGAGCAGCAGCTCGCGCAGGTCGGCGTAGTGCGCACCGGCCTTGTTCGAGTCGGCGAACGGTCCCGGGCTGCCGGACGGCAGCGGGGGCTTGACGATCGACGGATAGTCCCAGCGCCCGTCGGTCTGCGTCGCCAGACCGGGTACGTCGGTGCGCTCCATGCCGGTGATGCCGTACGCGGCCGCCGAGCCGACCGCCGCGAAGACCACGGTGGCGGCCGTCCAGCGCAGAACGGCACGCAGTACCCGGCCGTTCTTCTTGACCTTGGCCGGGGGCACCTGGCCCTCGACGGCGTCGGCCTGGCCCGCCACAGGGGCGGCGGCCGGCGGAGCCTCGGGCAGCGGAGGCACCACGACCTCCGGCCGGACCTGCGGCTCGGAAACTGGCTCGGGCTCGGGCTCGGCGGACTGCGGTTCGGATGCGGGCTCGGCCGACGCTTCGGCGGCCTTCGGCTCGGACTCCGGCTCGACAGGCTGCGACGCGACCGTGGGCTCGACGGGCTGCGACGCGACCGTGCGCGGATCGGATTCCGGCTCGGTCGCCTCGGCCGATATCTGGGTCGTCTGCTCGGTCATACCGCTTCCCCCGGCTCCTGGATACGGTCGAGCTGCTTGCGGATCAGCTGCGCGACCCCCTTGGTGTTCATCGGAGCGGCCGCGGACGCGGTCACGCTGACCAGCACGTCGCCCTTGTAGGCGGAGCAGATCATCGTGTCGAGCTTCTCCTTCTTGTTCTTGGGCGACAGGAAGCACTTGGCGTTCTTGTGGCCCTCGATCTTCGGTCCGGCACGGAAGATCTGGAGGGCGTCGAAGAACTGGTTCTGGAACGTCGACATGTTCCGGACGGCCCGCTTGTCCGCGATCTGGGCCAGCTCGATGTCGACGTCGTAGGCGCCGTCGCCCTTCAGCGCGGAGCCGATGTAGAGGTAGCTGCGCATCGCCATGCCCTTGGTGTGCTGCTCGTCGATCCGCTTCTCGATCTCGCGCCGCCGGGAACTGGGCAGGTCACGGACGGCCTCCTTGCGCAGGGCCTCGGCCTTGCCCCCGTTGAGCGCGGCCTCGGAGCCGAACTCGGCGATGTCCGGACCACGGTTCAGATCGGCGTCGTACGGCACGAGCATGGCGGCCAGCGACGTCGCGGGCTTGGCCGCCCGGACCGCGCCGCTCTTGGCCTTCGGGAACTTCCAGGAAGGCGCGCCCGCGTCACGGTCGGCGTCCCGCACGGTCACCACCGTGAAGGCGCCGCCCGCGATGACGGCACCGGTGAGCAGGACGGCACCGGCGACGGCGGCGATACGGCCACGGCGGACACGCTTCCTGCCCGGCGCGGGTACCGGTACGGGCTCCTCGGCCACCGTTTCCGCCACGACGGACACGGCCTCCGGCGCAGCCGGTTCCGACGCGACCACGTCGGACGCGGCGGGCTCGGACACGGCAGGCTCGGACACGGCAGGCTCGGACACAACCGGCTCAGACACAACCGGCTCGGACACAGTCGGCTCAGACACAACCGGCTCAGACACAACCGGCTCAGACACAACCGGCTCAGACACAACCGGCTCAGACACAACCGGCTCGGGAGAGGTCTGCTCGGGAGACGTCGGCTCGGACGCGGCCGGCTCCGGAGCGGGCTCGACGGGCTTCACCGGCACTGTGTCCTGCGGGTTCGCAGATTGCTCGTTCACAGCCGCTCCAACTGCCGCTTGGCCAGGTCCATGATCTTCGACTTCGGGATCGGCTTGGAGTCGTAGATCCAGATCTCCATGGCGATGTCACCGCGCGCGGCCGTCGCCCCCGCCCTGTACAGCGGCAGGTAGCCGGCCTTGTACTCGGGCTTGAAGAGATAGGCCATCCCGTCGCTCCCGCTGAAGACCGGCCAGCTGCGGGTGTTCCGCACGTCCCACGCGTGGGCCCGGCCGTGGGCGGTGAGGTCCTCCTCCTGGCGGTACTGCACCAGCCGGACCATGACGTTGCGGGTGGAGGTCTCGCTCCAGGTGACACCGACGGCCCGCCGGAACTGCTGCCCGGCGAGTTCCTTGTACTCCCGGTCCGCGTTCTTCAGATCGTCCGCGTAGCCGGCCATGTCCAGCCAACCGTCGGTCTCCGGCGCCCAGTCGGGCGCCTTGGTGCCCTTCGGCCGGGCGATCAGGAGCTTGCGCAGGTCGCCGTCCGTCTTCACCCGGTGGTCCTGGGCGGCGGACAGCGGTTCGGGACCGGGGCCCTTGGCCTGGGTCAGCACCGGCTGCGACAGCGAGGGCAGCCGAGTGGGCTCTCGGTGGGCCTGGATCAGAAATCCGGTGCAGGTACCGGCGACAAGACCGAGCACGGCGGCCGTGGCGATGAGCAGTGTCGTACGACCGCGCCGACGGGGCCGGGGTTCTGACGGCGCGTCCGGCGTCGTACCGGGATCGACAATCGGCACGTCCACGGACACGCTCGGTCTTTCCGGTTTTTCGGATCCTTCGGGTACTACCAAGACGTCCCCCCACAGAAGGTGAAGCACGGATTCCGTATCCGCGCACAGGAGACTCATGGTCCGCACACGGGGTTGCACGGACGTTGATCACGATTCGGATTACCATGGCGGCCATGGCGAACAAGCTCGTGATCAAGGTGACGGCGGGGGCCGACGCCCCGGAGCGCTGCTCACAGGCGTTCACCGTCGCCGCGGTGGCCGTGGCCAGTGGTGTGGAGGTCTCCCTCTGGCTCACCGGGGAGTCATCATGGTTCGCGCTGCCGGGCCGCGCCGCCGAGTTCGAGCTGCCGCACGCGGCGCCGCTGCCCGATCTGATCGACTCGGTCCTGGCGGCCGGGCGCATCACCTTGTGCACCCAGTGCGCGGCCCGGCGAGACATCACGGAGAAGGACGTCCTCGAGGGCGTACGGATCGCGGGTGCGCAGGTGTTCGTGCAGGAGGCGATGACGGACGGGACGCAGGCGCTGGTCTACTGACCGCCGCCGCATCCGCCGCATCCGCCGCATCGACCGCCGCCCGGCAAGGCCGAAGCCTTCCGCCGACGGCCTCCGTGCCGCTACTGACTCCGGCGGCGTCCCTTGCGCGTGTCCACCCAGAGGCAGAACGGGTGGCCCGCCGGGTCGAACAGCACCCGTACGTCCTCCTGGGGCTGATGCGCGGCGAGCCGGGCGCCCTGCTCCACGGCGTGGGCGGTCTCCTCGTCCAGGTCGTCGACCTCGATGTCGAGGTGGAGCATCATCCGCTGGTCGCCGGGGCCCGCGGGCCACACCGGCGGGACGTAGAGCGGCTCGGTCTCGAAGGCGAGCGCGGTCCCTCCGAACGGCGGGCCGATGAGCACCCAGTCGGGTTCCTCGGCCCTCACCTCGTACCCGAGCAGCCTCCGGTAGAAGTCGGCGAGTTCATGGGCGTCGGGCGCGTCGAGCACCACGGTGGACAACCTCGTTCGCGACATGACGCCTTTCCGCTTCTACTGCTGCCGCCGCTTCTTGCCGTCCAGCTCGTCCCACCACTCGTCGGACTTCGGGTCACCGGACGGGTCGTCCCACCATCGGTCCTCGGGCCCCCGCCGGTTGGCCACCATCGCGGCCACCGGCGGAATCAGCATGGCCACCACGCACATGGCGACGGCCGCGGGAACCGACCACAGCCGTACGACTGCCCAGGCGAGGACGAACAGCACGATGCACGTCCCCATCATGGCGAAATACAGATGACGCCTGCGCGCGTACATACCACCAGCGTAGGCCCGGACAACCCGTACGGCGCAGTGCCGACGGGGTCCGGACGGCGCCGGGGCACGGGGCGGGAAGGGCCCGGCGGGCAGAGCGCGCGTCGCACGAGCGAGGCGTGGTCGCGCGGCCGAACCGAAGGGCCGCGCGGGCAAGCCGAAGGGCCGCACCCCGATCCGGTAAGCGTCCAACCCCCGGGGGTGCGGCCCTTCGGCCGTTCGTTCGACCGCCGTCATCGACGGCGGTCCGCCGTTCAGACGGCGATCGCGACCTCGGCGAGGCCGCCGGTCTGGGCGACGACCGTGCGGTCGGCGGTGCCACCGGGGACCAGCGCGCGGACGGTCCAGGTGCCCTCGGCCGCGTAGAAGCGGAACTGGCCCGTCGCGGAGGTGGGCACCTCCGCCGTGAACTCGCCGGTCGAGTCCAGCAGACGGACGTAGCCCGTCACCGGCTCGCCGTCGCGGGTCACCTGACCCTGGATCGTGGTCTCACCGGGCTTGATCGTCGAGGCGTCGGGGCCGCCGGCCTTCGCTCCACACATATTTCGATTCCGTCCTTCAGGCCTTGGGGGTTACTTGTTGGCGCCGAGCTCGATCGGCACGCCGACCAGGGAGCCGTACTCGGTCCAGGAGCCGTCGTAGTTCTTGACGTTCTGCACGCCGAGGAGCTCGTGCAGCACGAACCAGGTGAGCGCGGAACGCTCACCGATGCGGCAGTAGGCGATCGTGTCCTTGGCGAGGTCGACCTGCTCGGCGGCGTAGAGCTCCTTGAGCTCGTCGTCCGACTTGAAGGTGCCATCGTCGTTGGCGTTCTTCGACCACGGGATGTTGCGGGCGCTCGGGACGTGGCCCGGACGCTGCGACTGCTCCTGCGGCAGGTGCGCCGGGGCGAGCAGCTTGCCGCTGAACTCGTCGGGCGACCGGACGTCGACCAGGTTCTGCGAGCCGATCGCGGCGACGACGTCGTCACGGAAGGCGCGGATGGAGGCGTCCTGGGCCTTGGCCTTGTACGCGGTGGCGGCGCGCTCGGGGATCTGCGAGCCGTCGACCAGGTCGCGGGAGTCGAGCTCCCACTTCTTGCGGCCGCCGTCGAGCAGCTTCACGTTCTCGTGGCCGTAGAGCTTGAAGTACCAGTAGGCGTAGGACGCGAACCAGTTGTTGTTACCGCCGTAGAGGACGACCAGCGTGTCGTTGCCGATGCCCTTCGACGAGAGGAGCTTCTCGAAGCCCTCCTGGTCGATGAAGTCACGGCGGACCGGGTCCTGGAGGTCCTTGGTCCAGTCGATCCGGATGGCGTTCTTGATGTGGTTCTTCTCGTACGCCGACGTGTCCTCGTCGACCTCGACGACTGCCACGTTCGGGTCGTCCAGGTGATCCTGGACCCAATCGGCGTCTACCAGGACGTCGCTGCGGCTCATGCTCGTTCTCCTCCGGGGCAGTTGCGGCGGGGTGGTGCGTTGGAGAGGCTGCGCGGTGCTGCATGCCGGTGAGGGATGCGCGGCGCAATGGTGGCCCGGACGAGAGAGGTCCAGGGGCCCGGCTCGCGGAAGACGGGAACGCTTCCGCTCAGAAGGTGCGACAGAGCATGGCGGCGACGCGGCACAGGTCTACTGCCCGCCGCTTCGTGAGGTCCGCCTGTCGCTTCATGGGTCCGATCGTAGGGACGGACAGGCGGGCATGTCACCGGCGTGTCGGATGCTGAGACGCGATCGTCCGCATAGTGAAACGGAAGCACCGCCGGGGCCCACCCCGCACGGATTCCGAGGGCCGGTCCGGTCGCCGGCCCGGCAGTGCATCTGCGGTACGGACGAGGCCGTCTCGCCCTTCGGACAGTCACCCCTCCGGGGCCGCTCTCCGCCGCTCCCGCGCAGGCACGCTCACACCCACCCGGCCCTGACCACCGGCACGCATCGGCCCCCGCGGTCCGGTCGGGCCTTCTACCCGACCAGCCGGACGTCCGAACCCTTCACCGAGATCTCGACACCGTCCGGGGCCGCCTCGACCTTGTCGAGCTTGATGCCGCCGGGCAGCTGTTCGATCTTCTGCTGGAAGTCGGTGATCGAGCGGATCCGGCCCTCGGCGAGCTGGACGCCCAGCTTGGGCAGGGAATCCGCGTGGACCTTCACGGTGTCGCCGGAGACGGTCACGGAGCTGAGCACCGAGAGCGACTTGGACGCCTTGGAGCCGGGGAGGGTCACCGCGACGGCGACCTTGACCTTGCCGTTGCCGCCGTCGGAGAGGCCCGTGACCTGGGTCTTGATGCCGAACCCGACATCCAGGGGCTCGGGCTTGGCGGCCTTCAGCAGCTCGGCGTACGAGATCGACGCGGTGCCGGTGGCACTGCCCGCGGTGGCGGAGCTGTAGTCACCGCTGAAGGCGACGCCGTGCATCTCGGCGTTGAGGTCGTCGATGCGGATGGTGCCCGCGGAGGAACCCGTGCCGCCCGTCGACGCCTCGTAGTTCTTGATGCCGACCTTCACGTCGTCGAGTTCGCCGGAGACGACCTGAGTGAGGAACGGAAAGCCCCCGATGGACACGTCGGGGGTGGACGCGAGGCCCTCGGTGCTCTTGATCCGGCCTGCCGCCTCGTCCTCCGCGAACCCGACCGCCACCCGGTCGGCGAGCACGAACAGTCCGCCCAGAACGACTAACAGAATCAGGGATATTCGCAGTGCGCGCATGCTCGTTGTTCCCCCACCTGGGACGGCCGTCCGGACGGCCGAGCGGCCACCGAACGCGAGCCTAACCCCGAAGGGCCCCCGGATCGGGGGCCCTTCGAAGTGGTTGTCGATCACCTGTGACGATTCGGCGCGGCCGGACGGCCGGACTCCTCCGCCCGCGGGCCGGTCAGCCCAGCGCGCGGCCCAGCAGGTAGACCGCCGGAGCGGCGGCGGCCAGCGGCAGCGCCACGCCCGCGGTGAAGTGCACGAAGCGGGACGGGTAGTCGTAGCTCGCCACCCGGTGCCCGATCAGGGCGCACACACCCGCGCCGAGGCCGAGGAAGGCGCCCTGGGTACCCAGGTCCGTCATCTTGCCGACCGCGATGCCGGCACCGGCGGCGGCCAGCAGCGCGACGGCCACGGAGGCCGCCGTGGGCAGCGGCAGCGCGCGGGCCAGGATCGCCGCGGCGACCGCGGCCGCGCCCACCGTGACGGCGTCCGGTTCGGCCGCCAGATGCCCGGCCGCGATGATCGCCAGTGCCGCGGAGACGACGGTCGCCATCAGGCCGTACATCCGGGTGTCCGGGTCCGCGTGGCTGCGCAGCTGGAGCACGAGGGTCAGCAGGACCCACACGCCGAGAGTGCCGAGGATCGCGGCGGGCGCGTTCTCCCGGCCGGCCGCGAGCAGCGCCACGTCGGCGGTCACCGCGCCCAGGAACGCCAGGGCGATGCCCTGCCGGGCGGGCCACATCCCGTTGAGCCGGAACCAGCCCGCCGCGGTGACGGCCTGGAGCAGGACGAGCGGGACGACGAGCGCGTACTGGCCGATCGCCGCCGTCCCGGAGAGCAGCAGCGCCAAGCCCGCCGTCAGCGCCGCGGGCTGGATCCCGGGCTCGATGACCGGCGAGCGGCCCTCGGCGCGGGCGAGCTGCGCGTCGGTCATCCGGCTCTGGCCGGTGACCGTCGCGGGCCCGTAGGCGACGTCGGTCCCGTCCGCGTTCTCGGGCAGGGTCCCGCCGTCACGCGCCGGACCGTCGGCGGCGGGAGCGTGCTGCGGGTTCCAGGGCTGCGCCGGGGCCTTTGGCGGCAGGGCCGTGCCCGCGGCGGCGCCGTACCCCTGCCGGGGCTCGTCGTAGGTCTGGTAGCCCTGCGGCGGCAGGTACGAGGGGTCGGCCTCCTGGACCGGCGTCTGCGCCTGGGTCTCCCAGGTGCGCCCCTCCCACTGCTGGGTGTGCTGCGGCCAGTCCGCCCCCTGCTGGGGCTCCTGGTGCTGCTTGGGCTGTTGATACGGGTCGTATCCCTCGCGGCGACCCTCGTACGGCTGGTTGCTCATCGTCTCGCTCACCCTCCTGCGAACGGCGGGAGCACCTCGACCGTGCCGCCCTCGGCCAGCCGTACCGTCTCATGCCCGCGGGTCCCCACGGGATCACCGTCGATCAGGAACGAGCATCGCCGCAGGACGCGGACGAATTCGCCGGGGTGTCGTCCACGGGCCGCGTCCAGTGCCTCGGCGAGCGTGCCGGCGTCGTACGGCTCGTCGCCGACGCCTGCCGCGGCCTTGGCGGCGGCCCAGTAACGCACCGTGCCCTTTGCCATCTCGTTCCTCAATCAGCGATCTGGTGTGTGGTGTCCGCGCACCTGTTTGCGTGAACCCCGCCAGGCTAGCCCGCGTGCGCGGCGCCCCAGTCCCCGATACGGGTGAGCAGGTCGTCGGCGGCGGCGTTCTCGGCGTGCCCCATGCCGTGCTCCAGCCACAGCTCGGCGTGGCCGCCCGAGGCCTCGGCCAGCATGCGCGGGTGGTCGACCGGGAAATAGCCGTCCCGGTCGCCGTGGACAACGAGGAGCGGGGTCGGCGCGATGTACGGGACGCACTCGACCGGGGACGCCGGCACCGGATCCCAGTCACGGTGGTGGATACGGGTCCGCAGACCGACCCGGCCCACGATCCGGCCTCCCGGACGGGTCACGAGCCAGTGCACCCGCCGCATGGGGGCCGTACCCCGGTAGTACCAACGGGCCGGCGCGCTCACCGAAACCACCGCGTCCGTACGCGCCTCCGTGCGCCCCATGTGCTCCGGCTCACCACTCGCGGGTCCCGGGCCCTTCTCCCCATAGAGCGCGGCGTGCCGCAGCACCACCGAGCCGCCCATCGAGAAGCCGACGGTCACGATCCGGGTGTGCCCGAGTTCACGCGCCCAGGCGACCGCCGCCGCCAGGTCGAGGACCTCGCGGTCGCCGACCGTGGACCGGCCGCCCGATGCGCCGTGACCACGGAAGGAGAAGGTGACCACCGCCCCGCGGCGGGCGAGGACACCGGCCGCCCGGCGGACGTGCGGACGGTCCAGATCACCCGTGAATCCGTGTGCGACGATGAACGCAAGGTCACCGGACGACTCCGTTCCGAAGTCGTGGGCCGCGTCGATCTCCACCCCGTCGGCCGTACGCAGAAACCTCCGCAGGGGGGTGCGCATCGCCGTCTCAAGGCGTGGACTTTCGAAGGATCGCGTCACGTGACCTGCCGGACCTGGGCTCATGTGGGCTATTCTGCTGGGCATGAGGACTCGGGCAGAGTAGCCCCCGGGTCCTTTTGTGCTTTCAAAAGCGTTGTATACGAAGCGGGAAACCGCAGGTGTACGGCCTTCAAAGGCACAGCGGATCCCCGGCGCTTGGGAACCGCAGGTACAGGGCAGTGCCGTAAACGTCCTCGCAGGGACCGAGGAGGAACCAGACGTTATGGGCGAGCGAACCGTGCACGACCGCAGGACGACCCAGGCGGGTGAGGCTCGATGAGCTCTCTCCTGCTCCTGACCAACGCCCTTCAGCCGTCGACGGAGGTGCTTCCCGCTCTCGGCCTGCTGCTGCACAACGTGCGCGTGGCTCCGGCGGAGGGCCCGGCCCTCGTCGACACCCCGGGTGCCGACGTCATCCTGATCGACGGGCGACGTGACCTCCCGCAGGTCCGCAGCCTGTGCCAGCTGCTGCGCTCCACGGGACCCGGCTGTCCGCTGGTCCTCGTGGTGACCGAGGGCGGCCTCGCGGCCGTCACGGCCGACTGGGGCATCGACGACGTCCTCCTCGACACCGCCGGTCCGGCCGAGGTCGAGGCACGTCTGCGGCTCGCGATGGGCCGCCAGCAGATCGTCAACGACGACTCCCCGATGGAGATCCGCAACGGCGACCTCTCCGTCGACGAGGCGACGTACAGCGCCAAGCTCAAGGGCCGGGTGCTCGACCTCACCTTCAAGGAGTTCGAGCTCCTGAAGTACCTCGCGCAGCACCCGGGCCGCGTCTTCACGCGCGCCCAGCTGCTCCAGGAGGTCTGGGGCTATGACTACTTCGGCGGTACGCGCACGGTCGACGTCCACGTACGGCGTCTGCGCGCGAAGCTCGGGCCCGAGCACGAGTCGCTGATCGGGACGGTCCGGAACGTCGGTTATCGATTCGTTACGCCGGA
The DNA here is from genome assembly GCF_040607495.1 of Streptomyces sp. NPDC005281. NCBI lineage: Bacteria > Bacillati > Actinomycetota > Actinomycetes > Kitasatosporales > Streptomycetaceae > Streptomyces > Streptomyces sp. NPDC005281. The sequence continues at coordinate 576,622 of NZ_JBEXGX010000001.1, forward strand.
GAAGGTGGATCGCGCCGCGGACACCGCGAAGGCCAAGGCGGCCCAGCCAAAGCCGGATGATGCGGACGAGACGGCGCACCTGGACGGGACCGCTCCCACGCAGGCCTCCGCGCAGCCCCAAGAAGCCGCCGTACGCCCTGCCCAGAGGTAGGTCCATCCGCGTAGACTCCGCGCGTGGCCAAGGTGACTAGGGATGATGTGGCGCGACTGGCGGGTACTTCCACCGCCGTCGTCAGTTATGTCATCAACAACGGACCCCGGCCGGTCGCCCCGGCCACGCGCGAGCGCGTTCTCGCCGCGATCAAGGAGCTGGGGTACCGGCCCGACCGGGTCGCCCAGGCCATGGCCTCGCGGAAGACCGAGCTCATAGGTCTGATCGTGCCGGACGCGCGCCAGCCCTTCTTCGGGGAGATGGCGCACGCGGTCGAACAGGCCGCCGCCGAGCGCGGGAAAATGGTTCTGGTCGGCAACTCCGACTACATCGCCGAGCGCGAGGTGCACTACCTGCGCGCCTTCCTCGGCATGCGGGTCTCGGGACTGATCCTGGTCAGCCACGCGCTGAACGACCACGCGGCCGCCGAGATCGACGCCTGGGACGCCCGTGTGGTGCTGCTGCACGAGCGCCCCGAGGCGATCGACGACGTGGCGGTCGTCACGGACGACATAGGGGGCGCCCAGCTCGCCACCCGGCACCTTCTGGAGCACGGGTACGAGTACGTGGCCTGTCTCGGCGGTACGGCCGAGACGCCCGCCGTCGGCGACCCCGTCTCCGACCACGTCGAGGGCTGGCGGCGCGCCATGCAGGAGGCCGGCAAGCCGACCGAGGGACGCCTCTTCGAGGCCCCGTACAACCGGTACGACGCCTACAAGGTCGGCCTCGAACTGCTCGCCGGACCACACCGGCCGCCAGCGATCTTCTGCTCCACCGACGACCAGGCGATCGGTGTCCTGCGCGCCGCGCGCGAGCTGCGCATCGACGTACCCGGGCAGCTGGCGGTCGCGGGGTTCGACGACGTCAAGGAAGCGGCCCTGACCGACCCTCCTCTGACAACGATCGCATCGGACCGCTCGGCGATGGCCCGCGCGGCCGTGGACCTCGTCCTGGACGACGGACTGCGGGTGCCCGGCTCCCGCCGTGAGCGGCTGAAGCTGTTCCCCTCCCGCCTGGTGCTACGCCAGTCCTGCGGCTGCGAGTAGGACCTCCGGACCCGCGGTCCTCCGGACCCGCGGTCCTCGGGACCAGCGGTCCCGCGGGCGCGAGCAGGCCCTTCCGGGCCGGCCCGCCGCCCCTCCCCCTGTTCCCGAAGACGACAGCGGAGATCCCCGCGCCCCTGAGGGGGACGCGGGGATCTTCGTGTGCCGATCCGGGTCCGGCGGGACCTAGAACAGCAGGTTGTACTGGTTGAAGCCGGTGCCGAGGCTCTTGCGGGTGCCGAAGAGGCTGCTGGACGCCTTGCCGGTGCCGGGGTAGAGCCAGAGCGTGCCGCCCGAGTCGCGGGCGACGACGTCGGCGATACCGTCACCGGTCACGTCGCCGTTGGCCACGTTCGAGGTGAAGTTCCAGCCCGTGCGAGCCTGGACGCGAGCGGAGAACGGGGTCTTCTCGACCTGCGTGCCCCGGTACAGGTACAGGACGCCGGAGCTGTTGCGGGCCAGCAGGTCGGCGCGGCCGTCGCCGGACAGGTCGCCATGACCGAAGATCTTGACGTTCTTCCACGCCTTGTCGACGATCTTGACGCGGCCGTAGAACTGGCCGGTGCCCTTGCCCGGGTAGAGGTAGACCGAACCGTCGGAGTCCACCGCGACCAGGTCGGGGCGGGCGTCACCGGTCAGGTCGCCGGGGATGGCGTACGACTTGTAGCCGCCCCACACCGAGCTGATCTGCATCCACTCGAACTCGCCCGAGCTGTGGTTCATGTAGCTGCGGTAGAGCTTGCCGTCGCCCTTGTCCCGCATGATCAGGTCCTGGTAGAAGTCCCGGTCCAGATCGGCCTGGAGGACCCAGCTCGCGTTCTGCCAGCCGTTGCCCTGGTAGGCGCGGGCCGCGAGCGAGGTGCCCTTGCTGTCCTGCTCGAACAGACCGCCCGAGGGCGTGCGCTCCAGCAGGTCGGCACGGCCGTCGAAGGTCAGGTCCGCGTCGTCGATACGGGGCTGGGCCGCCCAGGTGTACGAGGACACCTTGGTGAACACCGGGTAGGCGCCCTTGGCGGTGCAGCCGGAGACACCCCACGAGACGATGCCGACGATCTTGCCGCCGACCATCACCGGACCGCCGGAGTCACCGTTGCACGGGCTCTTGGTGCCCTCGTCGACACCGGTCGCCGGGGTGCCCGCGCAGAACATCGAGCCCTCGACGAAGTCGTCCTCGCCGAGGACGGTGTTCATCGCGCTGTTGCACGTCGAGTCGGAGACCAGCGGCAGGGTGACCTTGCGCAGGTTCGCCGACAGGTCGGCGTCCGCGGCGCCCGAGGTCAGGCCCCAGCCGTAGACGGTGGCGGAGTTGCCGGCCTTGTACGAGGCGCTGTCGCCCGCGGAGACCAGCTTGGCCCACTGCTGCTCCAGCGGGCGGTCCAGGGTGAGGACCGCTACGTCGTTCTGGAGGGTCGAGCCGTCGAAGTGCGGGTGGTTCCACTGGCGGTAGACGCCCGCGACGGTGCCGTTGGTGGTGTCCAGCAGACCGGTGGCACCGGCGACGACCGCGCCGTTGTCCGCCCAGTCCAGACCCGCGACGCAGTGGGCCGCCGTCAGGACCTTGTTCGGCGCGACGAGGGTGCCGCCGCAGAAGTAGCCCGTCTGCGCCGTGCTGTCGTAGTAGGAGAGCTGGACCATCCACGGCGCGGAGGAGATCGTCGTCTCGCTGCCGCCGATGATGAACGGCGTCTTCTTGGGCGCGGTGTCGGGGGTCGCCTGGGTCTTGGCGGCCTCGACGACGCGGTGGCGCAGAACCTTGTCGGAGACGGTCGGCGCGGGGGCCGCCGCGGACTGGGCGACGGACGCGTCGGGCAGTCCGGCCGGGTCACCGGCCGCGGTGGCGGGCTGTGCCGCGAAGGCGCCGGCGCAGGTCAGCGCCAGCGCGAGAGCGGCCGTCGGCAACGCCGTGGCGGGGCGTCTCCAGCGGTCGCGCAGGACAGGTATCACTCAGGACTCCTGGTGTGGGTGCGTATGCCGTGTTCTCGTCAGAGGCCGAGAAGGGCGTACGACGCACCGGCCCGACCGTCGACGGCAATCGCTTGCATCGACATCGGGCGTAACCGCGGAGCCCCCCTCCGGCCCGGGAATCGTAGGCCCCACCGATCCCCCGGAACACTGCCTCCACAGCGGTCGGAAGAGTGTTCGTCCCCGGCGTTCCGGGACATCACCCGGGCGCAACCCGCCGTTTCCCGTAGCCGGACGTGAGCACACCCGGTGCGCATGCGGATGCGCTGCGGGAGCACGGCCTGACCGCCCGGCGGAGCGGCGGCGGGGACGCCGGACCGCCCTTCTGAGCATGCGGATGCGCTTCGACAGCGCGGCCTGACCGCCCGGCGGAACGGCGGCGGGGACGCACAGGCGGTTCGCAGGCTGCCCGCAGGGCGTCCTCAGCCGACTCGCAGGAAGCGTCTTTATATCGGGCATACGAGGTTCTGTCGGGCTTCTCAGGGGCCACTCAGGGAGCTCTCATGATCGAGGGACAGTCTTTTTTCATGACCGAGAGCTTCCGCCGCAGCGGCGAGTACCCCCAGGGCGACCACCACGGGTCCGCGTACCCCGAGCAGCAGTCGCATCCCTCCTCCCCCGTGAACCCCGAGTGGCCCCCGCCGCCGGCGTACGACCCGGCCGGGCCGGTGCACGTCGAGCCGGGCACCACCGTGTGGCCGGGCTCCGGTCATCAAGGCAACGGCGGGGACGGCGGCCACGGCCCCGGCCCGTACGCCGGCTACCCCGAACCCGACCCCGCCGGTTCCACCGCGGCGTTCGCCACGGTGGCCCCCGGCCATCCGGAACCCCCGGCCCCCGGCACGGGCGCCCCCACCGCCAGGCGGCGAGCCAAGGGTCCGTTCGCGCTGCTCGCCGCCGTGGCGATCGTCGCCGCGGCGATCGGCGGGGGCACCGCCTACGCCTTCCAGGAGCTGACCGGCAGCGACACCGCCGCCTCCAGCAGCAGCACCAGCACGAACGTGGTGCCCACCAGCCGGCGCGGCACGGTCTCCGGCGTCGCCAAGGCGGTCAGCCCGAGCATCGTCGAGATCGGCGCGACCTCGAGCGCGGGCTCGTCCACCGGCTCGGGCGTGATCATCACGACCGGCGGCGAGATCGTCACCAACAACCACGTCGTCTCGGGCGCCTCCGCGATCAAGGTCCAGCTGAACAACGGCAAGTCGTACACCGCGAAGGTCGTCGGCACCGACAGCAAGAAGGACCTCGCGCTGATCAAGCTGGAGAACGCGCCGTCCGGTCTGAAGCCGGCCACGCTCGGCGACTCCGACGGCATCCAGGTCGGTGACCAGGTCGTCGCCATCGGCTCCCCCGAAGGCCTGACCGGCACCGTCACCAGCGGCATCGTCTCGGCCCTCGACCGTGACGTGACCGTCTCCACCGACGAGAGCCAGGGCCAGCAGCAACAGCAGGGCGGCGGCAGCGGCCAGTGGCCGTTCGAGTTCGGCGGCCGGCAGTTCAACGGAGACACCGGCTCCTCCACCACGACGTACAAGGCCCTCCAGACCGACGCCTCGCTCAACCCGGGCAACTCCGGCGGCGCGCTCATCGACATGAACGGCAACATCGTCGGCATCAACTCCGCGATGTACTCCGCCGCTTCGGACTCCTCGTCCTCCTCGTCGAGCGCGGGCAGCGTCGGCCTCGGCTTCGCCATCCCGATCAACACCGTCAAGTCCGACCTCGCCACGCTGCGGGCCGGCGGTTCCGACAGCTGACCACGGAGGTCGCCATGATGATCAAGCGCGTCCCGCACGCCGCAGGCGCCGGCGGCCCGGCCGGACTCGGCCTCGCCCTGAAGGTCGCCCGCGAGCTGCACCCGCCCGTGCGGCGGGCCCCGGAACTGGCCCCCGCCGTCTCCCGGCCCAAGCAGAACCGCGCCTCCGGCCGCCGCCTTACCGTACGAAGCTGATCCATTCCGGGACAGCCAGGAACGTGCGAGGCTGAAAGCACCCGATCACGCCCCATCCCACCCGAGGAACCCGACACCCATGAGCTCCGCCGAAGGCGACCGTGACACCCAGCGCATCCTGATCGTCGACGACGAGCCGGCCGTGCGCGACGCACTCAAGCGCAGCCTCGCCTTCGAGGGGTACGACACGGAGGTCGCGGTCGACGGCGCGGACGCCCTGGAGAAGGCGACGGCCTACCAGCCCGACCTGGTCGTCCTCGACATCCAGATGCCCCGCATGGACGGCCTCACCGCGGCCCGCCGGATGCGCGGCGCGGGCACCACCACGCCGATCCTGATGCTGACGGCCCGTGACACGGTGGGCGACCGGGTCACGGGGCTGGACGCCGGGGCGGACGACTACCTCGTCAAGCCCTTCGAGCTCGACGAACTCTTCGCCCGCATCCGCGCGTTGCTGCGCCGCACCTCGTACGCGGCCTCGGCGGGAGCCGTCGTCGAGGACGACGCGCTGACCTTCGGCGACCTGCGCATGGACCTGTCGACGCGCGAGGTCACCCGTGCGGGGCGCCCGGTGGAGCTCACCCGCACGGAGTTCACCCTGCTGGAGATGTTCCTGGCCCACCCGCGCCAGGTCCTCACCCGCGAACAGATCCTGAAGGCCGTCTGGGGCTTCGACTTCGAGCCGTCGTCGAACTCCCTCGACGTCTACGTCATGTACCTGCGCCGCAAGACGGAGGCGGGCGGCGAACCGCGCCTGGTCCACACGGTGCGGGGCGTGGGGTATGTGCTGCGGTCGGGCGGCGCGGAGTGATGCGCAGATTCAGATCGCTGCCCCTGCGTTCACGGCTGGCCCTGCTGGTGGCGGCGGCGGTGGCGTTCGCGGTGGCGGCGGTTTCGGTGACGTGCTGGTTCATCGTCCAGGGCAAGCTGTACCACCAGGTCGACACTCAGCTCGGCGGTGCGGCCTTCAGGCTGAACGGGCCCGAGGTCACGGCGCTGCTGGCGACCTGCCCGAAGCACGTGGACGACACGACCGACATCATGCGCCCCAGGGACTACTACGTACAGCTGGTCAAACCGAACGGCACCGCCTGTGTGTTCGACAGCTCCGCGGGTGTCGTGAAGACCACGGCACAGGACAAGAACATCGCCGCGAACCCCGGTCGGGGCACGCAGTCGTTCCACAACACCACGGACGCGGACGGCAACGACGTACGGGTCCGGACCACGCCCCTGCTGGTAGGAGGATTCGGCCCCGGCGCCCAGCTCTATCCGGACGTGGCGCTGACCATCGGCATATCGCTTCGGGACACCCAGAAGACCCTCAACGACCTCGCCCTCGTGCTCCTGCTCGTCGGCGGCATCGGAGTCGTCGGCGCCGGGGCCGCCGGACTCTGGGTCGCGCGGGCCGGGCTTCGGCCGGTCGACAAGCTCACGGACGCCGTGGAGCACGTCGCCCGCACCGAGGACCTGACCATCCGCATCCCCGTGGACGAGGAGAGCGACGACGAGATCGCCCGGCTCTCCCGTTCCTTCAACTCGATGACCGCCTCCCTCGCGAGCTCGCGCGAGGTGCAGCAGCAGCTCATCGCCGACGCCGGACACGAGCTGCGGACACCGCTCACCTCCCTGCGCACGAACATCGAACTCCTCACCCGGAGCGAGGAGATCGGCCGTCCGATCCCCCCGGCGGACCGCAAGGCGCTGCTCGCCTCGGTGACGGCGCAGATGACCGAGCTCGCCGCGCTGATCGGCGACCTCCAGACGCTGTCGCGTTCGGACGCCGGACACCCGGCCGACCGGGTGGAGGTCGTGGCACTCCAGGACGCCGTGGAAGCGGCCCTGCGCAGGGTCCGGCTGCGCGGACCGGAGCTGACGATCACGGCCGATCTGGAGCCCTGGTTCGTCCGGGCGGAGCCCTCCGCCCTGGAGCGGGCGATCGTGAACATCCTCGACAACGCGGTGAAGTTCAGCCCCGCGGGCGGCACGATCGACGTCCTGCTGAAGAACGGGGAGCTGACCGTGCGCGACCACGGCCCCGGCATCCCGGGCGACGAACTCCCGCACGTCTTCGACCGCTTCTGGCGCTCCCCGGACGCGCGGGCCCTGCCCGGCTCGGGCCTCGGTCTGTCCATCGTGGCCCGAACGGTCCAGCAGTGCGGCGGCGAGGTGGCGCTGCACCCCGCGGAGGGCGGCGGCACGATCGCGGCCGTGCGGCTTCCGGGTGCTCCGACCGCCCCGCCCGACACACCCTGACCGGCTCTCCTTCGCGAGCGAGCTCCCACCCGGCCACGGGTGGGGGCTCGCTCGTCCTCGGCCTGCGGCCCGGTAGGTCCGGGTAGGTCCGGGTAGGTCCGGCGGACGAACCACGGACCGATCGGCCACGGGGCCGGGGGACCGGTCGAAGGTCCGGGCAGCTACTGGACGACCGTGATCCGGTCCGCCGCCGGGACCGGGTACGGCGTCGTGGCCGAGGAGTTGGCCGTCAGATAGGCACCCAGCGCCGCCAGGTCGTCACCGCCGACACGGACGTTGGCGCCCTTGCCGAGCTCCGCGAAGCCGTCGCCGCCGCCCGCGAGGAAGGAGTTCATCGCGACGCGGTAGGTCGCGGCCGGGTCGATCGCGGTGCCGTTGAGCCTGACCGAATCGGCGACGACACGCGCCGCGCCGGTCTTGGTCAGGTCGAGGGTGTAGGTGAGGCCCCTGGAGATCTGGAGGATCTTCGGGGAGGCCTCGTTGGCGCCGCTGACCTGCTGCTGGAGCGCGGTGATCACCTGGGCGCCGGTGAGGTCGACCAGGTTGACGGTGTTGGCGAACGGCTGGACCGTGTACGCCTCCCCGTAGGTCACGACACCGTCGCCCTCACCGCCGCTCGCCGTGTAGGTGAGTCCGGCGCGGATACCGCCCGGGTTCATGACCGCGAGGTCGGCCTCCGGGTCGACGGACCTGGCGTAGGCGAGCTGCGCGTCGGCGATCAGGTCACCGGCCGGGGACTCGGTGCCGGTGTTGTTGATGTCGCCCGCGATGTAGCCGAGGGGACGTGAGGCGACCGGGGCGGAGAGCGCCTTCCATTTGGTGATCAGCGTCGTCATGTCGGCGGCCTTCGCGACATCCCGTGTGACCACGTGGTTCGCGGACTTCACCGCTGTACGGGCGATGTCGCCGGTACGGCGGTCGTACGTCAGCGTCGTGTCCGTGTAGAGGCGGCCGAAGGAGGAGGCCGAGGTGACCATGCGCGGCCGGCCCGCCGGGTCGGGGATGGTGCACGCGTACGCCTGGTGGGTGTGCCCGGTGATCAGCGCGTCCACGGCCGGGGTGACGTTCTTCGCGATGTCGACGATCGGCCCGGAGATGCCGTCACCGGCGCCGGGGCTGTCGCAGTCGTAGTTGTACGCCGTCGACGCGGGGGCGCCGCCCTCGTGGATCAGCGCGACGATCGACTTCACGCCCTGGTGCTGGAGCTCCTTGGCGTACTTGTTGATCGTCTCGACCTCGTCGCCGAACTTCAGGCCCTTGACGCCCTCGGCGGACACGATGTTCGGCGTGCCCTCCAGCGTGACGCCGATGAAGCCGATCTTGACGCCGTTCTTCTTCCACACCCAGTAGGGCTTGAGGATCGGCTTCCCGGTCTTCTCGTCGGTCACGTTCGCCGCGAGGTAGGGGAAGTCGGCGCCGGTGAACTTCTTGCCGCCGTAACAGCCGTCCGTCGGGTGGCAGCCGCCCTTCTGGAGCCGGGCCAGTTCCTTGGCACCCTCGTCGAACTCGTGGTTGCCGACCGAAGTGACGTCGAGATCGAGGCCGTTGAGCGCCTCGATCGTCGGCTCGTCGTGGAAGAGGCCCGAGATCAGCGGAGAGGCGCCGACCATGTCACCGGCCGCCGCCGTGATCGAGTACTTGTTGCCCTTGCGGGCGTCGCGCAGATGCGTGGCCAGGTACTCGACACCACCCGCGTCGACGGTCTTCGTCGTGCCGTCAGCCTGAAGCTCCGTGACCCGGCCGGAGGAACCGGTCGGCGGCTCCAGATTGCCGTGCAGGTCGTTGAAGGACAGCAACTGGACGTCCTGGTAACGGCCGCTGCCGTGGTGGTGCGACGGCGTCCCCTTGCCCTGGTGCGCGCTCGCCGGGATCGCGGCGGCCAGCGCCCCGACGGTGGCGAGACCGGCGGCGGCCGCGAGGAGGCGATGAGTGCGTCTGGACCGGATCGTGGGCGGCATGGTTCCCCCTGGAGAACGGTGAGAGGCCGAAACGGTGTGCCGTGCGTGTGCCGTGCGTAAGCCGAGCGGGTGGTGCGCGCCATGGGCGCCGCGCGAACCGTGAGCGAGCCGATGAACGGCCGCGGCTTTGCACGCACTTTAGAATCAACGCGCGTAGCACGAAAGGGGTTTCGCGGTTACGGACTCATTGCCATCACCGCACCGGGAACCGACGACACGTCACCGCGGCCCGTCGAGCACACCGTCGAACCCCCGCCCGACCCCTGTCCTGACCCCGCCCGGCTTCTGTCCTGACCCCGCCGGGCCCCCGCCCCGGTCCGCCCCGGTCCGCCGCGGGCGCGCTCCGGCCTCCCGCGCCGAGACACACCCCGGCCTCCCCGGCCCGCCCCTCCCCGCCACGACCCGTGTCCGTACCGCCCAACTCCTTGTCCCCCCATCGCCGAGCCGTACCCTCGTATGCATGACCAGCGACGACGCGGCACCCTTCGCCCTCTCCCGCTCCATCGGGGCCTACTCCGTGCTCTCCCCGGACCAGGCCGAGGACGTGCTCCTGCTGCTCGCGGAAGCCGCTCGGGCGGACGGACAGCAGGCCGTGTCCGAGCAGGGGCGGCTTCAGCTGAAGGGCGGGAGCCGTGAGGGCGTCCGGCACCTGCTGCTGACCATCGGCGACGAACTGGTCGGCTACGCACAGCTGGAGGACACCGACCCGGTCGAGGCCCCGGCCGCCGAACTGGTCATCCATCCGGCGCACCGGGGGCACGGGCACGGACGGGCGCTCGGCTCGGCCATGCTCAACGAGTCCGGGAAGCGGCTGCGGGTGTGGGCGCACGGCGGTCACTCCGCCGCCCGGCATCTCGCACAGGTCCTCGGCCTCACCCTCTTCCGTGAACTGCGCCAGATGCGGCGCCCGTTGGAGAACCTCGACCTGGCCGAACCGAAGCTGCCGGAGGGCGTGAGCGTCCGGACCTTCGTACCGGGCCAGGACGACGCCGCCTGGCTCGCCGTGAACGCCGCCGCCTTCGCCCACCACCCCGAGCAGGGCTCCCTCACCCAGCGCGACCTCGACGACCGGACCGGCGAGCCGTGGTTCGACCCGGCCGGCTTCTTCCTCGCCTTCCGCGGCGAGGAGCTCGTCGGCTTCCACTGGACCAAGGTCCACGCCGAGGAGGGGCTGGGCGAGGTGTACGTCCTCGGCGTGCGTCCCGGCGCCCAGGGCGGCGGACTCGGCAAGGCACTGACCACGATCGGCCTGCGCCACCTCGCCGCGCAGACCCTGCCCACCGCGATGCTCTACGTCGACGCCGACAACAAGGCGGCGGTCACCGTCTACGAGCGTCTCGGCTTCGTCACCCACGAGACCGACCTGATGTACCGGACGGAGTCCTGAGCCCTCACTGCGCGAGAACCGCCCCGAAGGCCGAAGTCAGCGGTGGGTAAGGACGGTTGTCCGGCGGCGCCGCAGGGGTTCGGCCAGGGAGCAGGCTCCCGCCAGCGCCGCCACGGCCAGGACGCCGGCCCAGCGCCGGTGCGCGTCGTCCCAGTGCGGGTCGGACGGTCCGACGAAGAGCTCCCAGCGTTCGGGGAGCAGCAGGGCGGCGGCGAAGAACGCGCCCACGAGTCCGGCGGATATCGCGATCCCCGGTTCGCCGGCCTCCGAGTACCGCACGGCGACGAGTGCGGAGGCCAGCGCGAGGACCACGACGGCGGCTGCCTCCAGGGTGATCGCGCCCACCGGGGGCCGGCCCTTGGCGGGTACGAGGAACAACGCGGCCGTCCAGCACACCGCCGTGAACGGCACGACGAGCCCCAGCCGCAGCCCGGTCCGCACCGGGCGCCTCACCGGCACCGCGGCCGTGGTGTGCCGGGCCGGATCGTCGAGGAGGAACGCCAGCCCCAGTGCGAGGGCGAGGGCGGAGGACCGCAGCAGGTTCAGGCACAGCCACGGGTCCGGTGGACCGCTGACCATCCGGGAGGCGGCGGCCGGAAGCAGCCCGAGGACGGCGCCCGTGATCAGGGCCCATCGCGGCAGACTGCGACAGACGGGGCGGAGCAGGGCGCGGGCCACGACGTGCACGGGAGGGGGCTGTCCGGCGGCTTCGGCGGAGTGGCCCGCGGAAGTCCTTTCCGCCGTCTTCGTCACTCCGCGCACGAGCCACTCCCCGAGTCGGCCGCGGTCCCCTTGCCGCCGGCCGGAACGCCGAGCAGCTCGGCCACCCGGGCCGTGGATGTCCTGGGGGACGTCAGCTCCGTCCAGTGCGCCTTCACCTTCGCGGCGACGCTGTAGTGCGGCTTCCGGAGCAGCTCGCGCACCACGGTGGTCTGCTGGGCGGACATGGAGACGGGGCTCGTGGGGGCCAGGGCGATGGCGGAGCCCTCGGTGCTGTCGTCGAGCCGGACGTCGCGAAGGGACTTGACCGGGTCCGGCTGCGTGCTCAGCGCGAGCCACATGGTGGTCACCACGCGGGCGTCGCACATCTCGCCTGCCGCCTTCTCGTTGCCCGCGACCAGGACCGAGGCGACGCCGACCGCGAACTCGGGAAGGCGGTTGCCGCCCCAGCGCGTGCCCACGGTCACCGTTCCCGGTGTGGTCGAGGGGGCGATCGCGGCATCGCTCTGAAGGCCGTAGCGGGCGTCGATCCACTGGCGCACGGTCAGCCGCTCGCCCCCGGCGGATCCGCCCGAGCGGGACTGGATGCGGTCGACGGCCTCGGCCCAGTCGGCGGTACGGCCGGTCCACTCAGGGAAGGCGCAGTACATGGACCGTCCGTGCCGTACGCAGGTCTGTTCCTTCTGCGGGCTCACGGACGCCTTGGTGCGGGCCGTGATCAGCGAGGCCGGCTCGCCGGGGGACTGTCCGGCCACGCCGACGGCCGTGGCGGCGAGCGCGACAACGGTCCCCGCCTTGACCAGCCTCGTCCGGCCGCCGCTCACCAGTACGGCGGCGCAGAGCAGCAGCGCTACGAGGCCCGCCAGATAGAGCGCGTGCCAGGCGGCCGGGCGGCCCAGCAGTTCGGAGGGGAACGGGTCGGCACCCTCGTCCTGGACGACCGGTCCGAGCCAGCTCACCCAGTGCTTCCCCTGGGTGAGCGAGGAGACCAGGGTGGTGAGGACGAACACGCCGATCACGAAGGGCGGTGCGACGAATCCGACCGGTATCACCCGGGCGAGCAGGACACCCAGGACCCCGGCGAGCAGGACCACCAGCGGGCCCACGGCCAGTTCGGCGGGTGAGCCGTGGCCGACGGCGCCCGGCTTCAGCACCGCCCAGAGGTACTGGAAGCCGACGACGACCGCGGTGATCGCGACGAAGGGCAGGACGGACAGCGCGTGCGCCACCGTGCGCCGCCAGTGCTCCATGGGCAGGATGTCGAAGTGCCGGTCGGTGGACTGCCGGCGGGAACGGAGCACGGCGCGGTTGACGCAGACGAACACGGCGATGGCCAGCAGCATCGGTGTCGACTGGGTGGACCGGTCGACGTCCTGGAGGACCGGGAACTCGTCCATGCCGTCACCCCCGGCGAACAGCCTCCAGCCGACGTAGCCCGCGTACAGGGCGAGGAAGACCAGGACCGGGATCTGAAGCAGCAGTTCGCGTGCTTCGAACCGGGCGAGGGCCAGGATCGCGGCCGACCGGGAACCCCGGTCCGGCTCAAGCGGCTCCACCCCCGTGGGAGCCGCCTGCGTGATCGTGCCGATGGTGGCGCTCATGCCGCCACCTCCGCGGCCTGGGTGTCGAGCGTGAGCAAGTAGCCGTCCTCCAGAGTCGGTTCGAGAAGGTCGGCGCCCTCGGGCGGATCGCCGACATTGCGGAAGGCGCCCGAGCCCGTACGCCATCCGGCCCGGGCGGACGGATCGCGTTCCGTGCTGCTCCACACCCGGCCGGCCGCGCGCTCGGTCAGCTCCGCGGGGGTGCCCTCGAAGCGGATGCGGCCGGCGTCCATGACGATCACCCGGTGGCAGAGCATCGCCACGTCCTCGGTCTGGTGGGTGGAGAGCAGGACCGTGCGTCCTTCTCCCGCCTGGGCGATCAGTTCACGGAAGCGCATGCGCTGTTCGGGGTCGAGGCCGACGGTCGGCTCGTCCAGGACGAGGAAGCCGGGGTCGCCGACGAGAGCGGCGGCCAGCGCGACCCGCTGGCGCATGCCGCCGGACAGCCGCTTGATGCGCTTGCCCCGCACATCGGACAGGCCTACGGCTTCCAGCACCCGGCGGACCTCGCGGTGCCGGGCGGTGCGGTCGGTCAGCTCCTTGAGGATCGCCACGTAGTCGACGAACTCGAAGGCCGAGAAGTCCTGGTGGAATCCGGGCGTCTGCGGGAGGTAGCCGAGGGCGCGCCGCGCCCCCAGACGTCCGGCGGTGGTGCCCGGGTCGTGACCGAGGACCGTGAAGGAGCCCCGGTCGGCGGGCACGGCGGTGGCGAGCACCCGCAACAGGGTGGTCTTTCCGGCGCCGTTGGGCCCGAGGAGTCCGGTGACCCCTTCTTCGAGCCGCAGGCGGACGTCGTCGAGCGCGAGCGTCCCGCCGAAGCGGAGCGTCAGGCCGGAGGCGGAGACGGTGGGAATCATGCTGTGTTCCTGTCGAAGTCGGTGAACGGAAGGCGCGACGCGTCGAACCGGTCCCGCGCGAGATACAGAAGTACGGCGGCCAGTACCGCGACGGCGCCGGAGACGCCTTGTCCGGCCGCGGTGAACGGGGCGAGCGTGGCGTCGGGCTCCGTGGTCGCCCGGGCCACGGCCAGCACGGCGACCCAGCCGCCGCCGACCAGCGAGGGGGCGAGGACGGGACCGAGCCGGGAGGTGAGCGCGAGTCCGGTCGCGGTCAGGGCGAGGGCGGGCAGCAGCCAGGCCAGGGCGTACAGCCCGTAGGAGGGCATGGCGAGGGTGGCGAGGCCGCTGAACCCCAGGCACACGGTCAGTACCGCGACCGTGCGGATCAGCAGGAGCCGGAAGCCGTGCAGGGGGGAGACCACCGCCATCTCGTAGGTCGGGTCGATCCCGGGGCCGTAGGACACCGCGACCCCGGCGAGCGGGAGCAGCGGCGCGAGGGCGAGAAAGAGGGTGGGCGTGGCCCCGACACGCACCGCGTCGGCGGCGATCACGGTCATGGCCAGGAGGGCGCCGATCGCACCCAGCCAGGAGCGGCGCAGGGCCGGGGAGGCGGCCAGCAGCCGTGCCGTGTGGTCGGCGACGCCGAACCGGACGAGCAGCCACTCCACCGGGCCCGGCCGCGGGGCGTCGAGTTCGGCGTCGAGCCGCTCCCACCCGGCGTCCAGGGCGACCGGGTCGCTGATCTCGGCCAGCGTCCGCCGGCACCGCGCGCACGCGGCGAGGTGGGTGTCGGCGGACCACAGCCGGGGTGCCGTCAACTCGCCCTGTGTGTAGGCACGGAGATCCTCCTCCGGCACATGCCAGGTCGTACGGCTGTCACCGCTCATCTCGTCGCCATCGCTTCCGTGACGGTCGTCGCTCATGCCAACGCCTCCCGCAACTGCCTGCGCGCACGCAGTGCCCGCGTCTTGACCGTGCCCGGTGGAATGCCCAGCAGGACGGCCGCTTCCCTGGTGCTGAGTCCGTCGATCACCGTGGCCTGGAGCACCGCCCGGAGTTCGGGCGAGAGTCTGGTCAGCGCGCCCGCCAGGTCGCCGTGTTCGACGCCTGCCAGCACGCGCTCCTCCGCCGAGGCCTCGTCGCGGTGCCGGAGCCGGGCCAGCGCGTTCCTGAGCCGGCCGCGCGCGCCGTCGCCGCGCATCGTGTCGACGAGGCGCCGTGAGCCGACGCGCCACAGCCAGCCGGCCGGGTCACCCTCCTGGCGGTAGCGGGCGGTGCCGCGCCAGACGGCGAGGAAGGTCTCCTGGACGACGTCGTCGACGATCCCGGCGTCGGCGCACCGGCCGCGCAGACGCGCGGTCAGCCATGGCGCGTACCGCCGGTACAGCTCTTCGAAGGCGCGACGGTCCCCGTCCGCCGCGATGGCCCGCAGCAGCTCTCCGTCGCTTCTCGTTTCCCTCACATCCCCTCATCGGACGAGCCCCGCCGATCGGTTCACACATCCGCCGGAAATTTCCGAACGCCTCGCCCGCCCGCCGGACCGCCTGCTCCGCCACCCGGTCCATGACCGCACCGACCAGCGGGTCCACTATCGCCTTGACCAGTGGTTTCACCACCGGACGGGCCACCCCGGCGACGCCGGACCGACCACCGCGGCGACGCCGGACCGGCTCCCGGCCGGCGTCGGAGCAACGCCTCCCGTCCGTCCGCGACTTGACCGCGGCCACCATCTTGCACCACCCTTTCACTACTCAATTAGTGAAAGGGTGGTTGTCCGAGTGGTCGCGTACCGCATCGACCGGCGCAGTGGCGTCGCCACCTACGTGCAGATCGTCCAGCAGACGAAGCAGGCGCTCCGGCTCGGTCTCCTCGAACCGGGCGACAAGCTCCCCACGGCCCGCGAGGTCGTGGAGGCCACCGCGATCAATCCGAACACCGTCCTGAAGGCGTACCGCGAACTCGAGCGCGAGGGACTCGTCGAGGCCAGGCGCGGTCTCGGCACCTTCGTCCGCCGAACCCTCGGCGCCGCCCCGGCGGACTCGCCCCTGCGCGAAGAGCTCGACGCCTGGGCCCGCAGCGCCCGCGCCGCGGGCCTCGACCACGAGGACGTGGCGGCGCTGTTCGCCTCCGTACTGGACACACACTTCCCGAAGGGGGACCAGTGAGTTCCACCAGCACCACCCGATCCACCGTCGCCATAGAGGCGCGCGGTCTCACCGTGCGCCGCGGCCGGCGCTCCGCCGCGGCCCTGGACGACTGCTCCTTCCGCCTCCCGGCCGGGCGGGTCAGCGCCCTCGTCGGCCCCAACGGCGCGGGCAAGTCGACGCTGCTGGCGACCGCGGCCGGGCTGCTGCGACCCGTGGCCGGCACGCTGACCGTGCTCGGCGCCGGCCCGGCCGAAGCCCGCGAGAGCATCGCCTACCTGGCCCAGGACAAGCCCCTGCACCCCCAGCTCACGATCGCCGAGACACTGCGCCTGGGCGCCGAACTCAACCCGGCCCGCTGGGACGCCGCGCATGCCGCCGCGATCGTGGAGCAGGGCTCGCTCGACCCCGGGACCAAGGTCAGGAGGCTGTCAGGCGGCCAGCGGACCCGCGTGGCGCTCGCCCTCGCGCTGGGCAAGAGGCCCGACCTGATGCTGCTGGACGAACCGATGGCCGATCTGGACCCGCTGGCCCGCCACGAACTGCTGGGCACCCTCATGGCGGACGCCGCCGAACGCGGGACCACGGTGCTGATGTCCTCGCACATCGTCACCGAACTCGCCGACGCCTGCGATCACCTGCTGCTCCTGGGCGGCGGACGCATCCGGCTCGGCGGCGGTCTGGACGACCTGCTGCTCGCGCACACCGTGGTGACCGGCCGCGGCACCCCCGCCGACCTCGCCCCGCACCTCGTCGTCGAGTCCCGGGCCGCCGGTCGCGGTCTCACCGCCCTGATACGCAGCGACGGACCGGTGGACGACCGCTGGGAGACCGAACGCCCCTCCGTGGAGGAACTGGTCCTCGCCCATCTGCGGTCCCCGAAAGCCCCCGCGCTGCTCACCCCCGGCACGACCGCGGCCCCCGCGGCGGTGACCCGATGAGCGCCACCGCCGCGACGGCTCCCGCCTCCCGCGCCCTGCCCGCGCCCCGCGGTCTGGTCTGGACGGTCCTGAGGCTGCACCGCACCGCACTGTGGGTCTGGACCGGCTTCGTCGTCCTCACCGCCGCACTGCTGCTGTGGCTGTACGGCCCCGGTGCCACGCACACCCAGCACCTTCTGGACACCCTCGGCTACGCGGGCGTGCAGGGGGACGCCTGGTCCTCCGGGGCCCTGATCGCCCCGCTCTCGGGCACCTACAACGACCTCTTCTACGACCCGGCCGCCCTGCTGAGCGTCGCCTCCTTCGCCGTCGCCGTCTTCGCGGGCGGCTCGCTGACCGCCCGCGAACTGGAGAACGGCACCGCGCGGCTCGCCTGGACCCAGTCCGTCACCCCGGCCCGCTGGCTCGCCGCCAAACTGGCCGTGCCCGCGCTGTTCATCACCGTCGGCACCGGCCTGCTGACCGTGCTGTACCGGATGCTGTGGTCGGCCCACGGCAACCTCCTGCTGGCTGGCATCGGACCGCGCGCCGTGTACTTCTCGATCGGCCCGGCGACGGTCGCCGCGCCGCTTCTCGGCCTGGCCGTCGGCGCCCTCGCCGGTCTCGTGCTGCGCCGCGCCCTGCCCGCGCTCACGGTCGCCGGTCTCGCTCAGTACGCGGTCATCACGTTCCGCGCGAACTCCTGGCCTTTCCAAGGCAGTTACCAGCAGCCCGAGCTGTCCGTCCGAAGCCGTGCCATCACTTCGACGGGCGCGAAGATCCCCGACCCCGGCTGCTACGAGAACAAGGCGTGCCTCGCCCGGCACGACATCGTCGGCTTCACCCGGGAGTACCTCCCCTCCCCGGACTACTGGCCCCGCCAGCTCCTGGAGACCGGCGTGCTGCTGGCCGCCACCGCGATCCTGGTCGCCGTCGCCTTCGGCGTCCTGAGGAGGACGTCGACCTCATGAGCACCCTGACCTCTCACCGCCCGTCCGGCCCGGCCCAGCGGCGCCCGTCCGGCCCGGCTCCGTACCGCCCGTCCGGCCTGACCTGGGCCGTGCTGCGCCTGCACCGCACGGCCCTGTACGCCTGGGGTGCCGCCCTGCTCGTCGCCGTGGCGGCCCTGATCTGGATGCATGTCATCGGCCCCGACGCCCGCGCGGCCGTCGGCGACTGCGACGCCTCGGACTCCTTTGCGGGGGACTGCGGAATCATCCGGGAGACCACGGCGGACAAGATCTACACCTACGGTCTCGACCAGGCCGCCATCGCCCTCACGTATCTGATGTACCCGGTCGCCGTCTGGGCGGGTGCCGCGCTGATCGGCCGCGAGCTGGAGAGCGGCACCGCGCATTTGGCGTGGACCCAGTCCGTCACCCCGGCGCGCTGGCTGGCCGTCAAGCTCGCGGTCCCGGCGGTCCTGCTCACGGCGGGCACCTCCCTGGCGGTTCCGCTCAGCGAGTGGGCGCGCGACGCCGGGACCGGGAAACTGGTCGGCGGCTGGTTCAACTCGAACGTCTACGTCTCCTCCGGCCCGGTGGCCGTCGCGTACGCCCTGGCCGGTCTCGCCCTCGGCGCGCTCGCGGGCCTGGTCCTGCGCAAGGCCCTGCCCGCGGCCACGGCCGCCCTCGCCGCGGTGTACGTCCTGCACAGCGTGCTGGACGGGATCCGGATGAGCCTGTGGCCCACGGAAACCGTCTCCGGGCAGGCTGCCCTGCATTTCCCGCACGGCGCCCTGGTGCTCGAACGCGGGGCGGAGCCGAGCGCCGACGGACGGTCCGGTCTCTGGGCCACCTATCAGCCGGAGTCCCACTTCTGGCCCCTCCAGCTCGTGGAGAGCGGCCTGCTCCTCGCCGTCGCGGGGCTCGCGGTCGTCGCGGCCTTCGCGCTGCTGCGCCGCCGCCATTCGTAACCCGCGGTATCACCGGCGGGCGCGTTCGCGACGCGGGGTGGGTGTTTACACGGTTCCCGGGCGTGCAGACGTCCGGGAGCCTCCCCCAGATATCCCGCACGTCATGTCGCCGTAACCATCGATTCAGGTGACCTTGCGACGCTCGAGCAATGCAGCCCGCCGTGCCCGAGCCTTCTCCCCCGCCGGAGAACGAGTCCGCACCGTCCCCGCGGAGTCAGCGTACGCCAGCCAAACGGAACGGGATCCTCCGTATCGGCGCTCTGGCGCCCGCACTCTCCGACGCGCCGGTCTCGCCTCCGGCACGGAAGAATGGGTCCATGAACCAGCGAAGCGCCCAGGCACCCGTGCAGCACCCGCAGCCCTCCGTCGGCTCCATCGCCGCCCACCGTCCGCACACGGTCGCGGCGAACGTGTCCGACCTGGAGCCCGACCTCGACGCCGACCTCGACGAGTACGAGGACACGGTGCAGGACGGGATCATGCTGCCGCAGGGGCGGTTCCTGGACCGCGAGCGCAGCTGGCTGGCGTTCAACGAGCGCGTTCTGGAGCTCGCGGAGGACCCGAACACGCCCCTTCTCGAGCGCGCCAACTTCCTGGCGATCTTCGCCAGCAACCTGGACGAGTTCTTCATGGTCCGGGTGGCCGGCCTCAAGCGCCGCATCGCCACCGGCGTCGCCACCAAGTCCGCCTCCGGCCTCCAGCCCCGCGAGGTCCTGGAGATGATCTGGGCCCGCTCCCGGGAGCTCATGGCCCGGCACGCGGCCTGCTACCAGGAGGACGTCGCCCCCGCACTCGCGGAGGAGGGCGTCCACCTCGTCCGCTGGAGCGAGCTGACCGAGAAGGAGCAGGCCCGCCTGTTCACTCTCTTCCGGCACCAGATCTTCCCGGTCCTGACCCCGCTGGCGGTCGACCCCGCGCACCCCTTCCCGTACATCTCCGGCCTGTCCCTGAACCTGGCCGTCATCGTGCGCAACCCGGTCAGCGGCCACCGCCACTTCGCGCGCGTCAAGGTCCCGCCGCTGCTCTCCCGCTTCCTGGAGGCCTCCCCGAGCCGCTACGTCCCCATCGAGGACGTGATAGCGGCCCACCTGGAGGAGCTCTTCCCCGGCATGGAGGTGTTGGAGCACCACACCTTCCGGCTCACCCGGAACGAGGACCTGGAGGTCGAGGAGGACGACGCCGAGAACCTTCTCCAGGCCCTGGAGAAGGAGCTCATGCGGCGCCGCTTCGGCCCGCCGGTGCGCCTGGAGGTCGAGGAGTCCATCGACCGCTACGTCCTCGACCTCCTCGTACGCGAGCTGAAGATCTCCGAGGCCGAGGTGTACCCGCTGCCGGGTCCCCTGGACCTCACCGGCCTCTTCGGCATCGGCTCGCTGGACCGGCCCGAGCTGAAGTACCCCAAGTTCATCGCCGGCACCCACCGCGATCTCGCGGAGGTCGAGTCGGCGTCCCCGCCGGACATCTTCGCCGCCCTGCGTGAGCGTGACGTCCTGCTGCACCACCCGTACGACTCGTTCTCCACCTCGGTGCAGGCCTTCCTGGAGCAGGCCGCGGCCGACCCGGACGTCCTCGCCATCAAGCAGACGCTCTACCGCACCTCGGGCGACTCGCCGATCGTGGACGCGCTGATAGACGCGGCCGAGTCCGGCAAGCAGGTCCTCGTCCTGGTCGAGATCAAGGCCCGCTTCGACGAGCAGGCGAACATCAAGTGGGCCCGCAAGCTCGAAGAGGCCGGCTGCCACGTCGTGTACGGCCTCGTCGGCCTGAAGACCCACTGCAAGCTGTCGCTCGTCGTCCGGCAGGAGAGCGAGACCCTGCGCCGCTACTCCCACGTCGGCACCGGCAACTACCACCCGAAGACCGCCCGGCTGTACGAGGACCTCGGACTGCTCACCGCCGACCCCCAGGTCGGCGCGGACCTCTCCGACCTCTTCAACCGGCTCTCGGGCTACTCGCGCCGCGAGACCTACCGCCGTCTGCTCGTCGCGCCCAAGTCGCTGCGCGACGGCCTGATCGCGCGGATCAACAAGGAAGTGCAGCACCACAAGGCCGGGCGTCCCGCCTTCGTCCGCATCAAGGTCAACTCGATGGTCGACGAGGCACTCATCGACTCGCTGTACCGCGCTTCCCAGGCCGGCGTGCCCGTCGACATATGGGTGCGCGGTATATGCGCCGTCCGCCCCGGCGTCACGGACCTGTCCGAGAACATAAGGGTCCGTTCCATCCTCGGCCGCTTCCTGGAGCACTCCCGGGTCTTCACCTTCGGCAACGGAGGCGAGCCCGAGGTGTGGATCGGCAGCGCCGACATGATGCACCGCAACCTCGACCGGCGGATCGAGGCCCTGGTCAGGGTCACCGACCCGGCTCACCGCGCAGCCCTCAACCGGCTGCTGGAGACCGGCATGTCCGACACCACGGCCTCCTGGCACCTCGGTCCCGACGGCGAGTGGATCCGCCACGCGACCGACGCGGAGGGACAGCCCCTGCGGAACGTCCAGGAGATGCTCATAGACGCCCGGAGGCGCCGGCGTGGCACAGCAGCACCTTGATCCCCCCACCGGCTCCATGGCCGCGACGGCCTCCCTCGGCGAGGGAGACACCCCGATCGGTGACGCCCTCGCGGGCTATCTGCGGGCCCAGGCCACGGAGTTCCTCCGCTCGCTGCGCCAACACCGGGAGACCGGCGGCGTGGCGAACGGAGGCGGGGAGTCCGGCGACGCGGCGCGTTCCCTGCGCCACTCCGCCCGCCGTATCAGCGGCAGCCTGCACACCTTCCGGCCGCTCCTCGACCCGGACTGGTCGGAGGGGATGCGCCCCGAACTGGCCTGGCTCTCGGGCACCCTGGCGCGCGAACACGCCTACGCCGCGCGCCTGGAACGGCTGATCGGCGCGCTGAACCGGCTGTCCGGCCCGGCCGCCCTGCCTAGCCAGGCCGGACGGGCCCAGGCCACCGCCCCCAAGGCGGGCGGTCTGACCGTCGGCGCCGCGAAGGCGGGCGCGCTCCTCGACCGCCAGCTGACGCTCGCGCGCACCCGCGCCCACTCGGCGGCCCTCCAGGCGCTCGGCTCCTCCCGTTTCCACGCCGTCGCCGACAGCGTCGCCGTACTCGCCAGCGAGGTTCCGCT
Organism: Streptomyces sp. NPDC005281; assembly: GCF_040607495.1. Classification (NCBI taxonomy): domain Bacteria; kingdom Bacillati; phylum Actinomycetota; class Actinomycetes; order Kitasatosporales; family Streptomycetaceae; genus Streptomyces; species Streptomyces sp. NPDC005281. The sequence goes on from NZ_JBEXGX010000001.1 coordinate 598,594, forward strand.
GGCCCCGGCCGCGGACACCACCGATCTGCGTCCACTGGCCGCCGCGGCCCAGGACCGGCTCGCCGACGCCGTCACCGCCCTGCCGCTGGTGATCGCGGGCCGCCCCTACAACGCGGAAGCCCTCGTGCACGGCCTGTCCGCCGACACCGCTCCCCAGCCGCAGGACGCGCCCTGGCACCAGGTCCGGCTGCTGCTGCGGCTGCACCGCTACGCCCATGAGGTGCTGCACCGGGGAGAGTGCCCCGTCGACGTACGCCTGCTCGGCGCGGGCAAGGCGCTCAACCGGCACCGGGACGCGGCGGAGGCCGCATCCGCCGCCGCGTCGGCGGCACGCACCCCGCGCATCGCGCCGGCGACGGCGTACGCGCTCGGTGTGCTGCACGCCGACCAGCGGCACGAGGTGGAGGCGTCCAGGTTCGCCTTCCAGCAGGCCTGGCAGAAGGAAGCCGTACGCACCCTCTGAGGGAGGCCCCATGGCCGACGACACCATCCAAGCGGCGGGCTGCGTCCTGTGGCGCCGCTCGCCGGTCGACTCCGCGCTGGAGATCTGCCTCGTCCACCGGCCCAAGTACGACGACTGGTCGCACCCCAAGGGCAAGCTGAAACGCGGCGAGGGATTCCTGTCCGGCGCGCTGCGCGAGGTCGGGGAGGAGACGGGTTACGACGCCGTCCCCGGTGCCGTCCTTCCCACGCTCCACTACGCCGTCGGCGGGCGCCCCAAGGAGGTCCGTTACTGGGCCGCCCAGGCGTCCGACGGCCGCTTCGCCCCGAACGACGAGGTCGACCGCGTGCTCTGGCTCTCCCCGACCGCCGCGCGCCACCGCCTCACCCAGCCCCGCGACCGCGATCTGGTCGACGCGCTGCTGGACGCGCTGCGACTGGCCTGACGTGTTCCCCTGGATAGGAGGGCGCCGCCCCCCGGCATCCGGCGCGGCGCCTCGCCATGCGCGGAAACGGACCCCTGGGGGGCCGCGAACGGACACTCACCGTAGTGAGCGCACCCTTCGCTGTTGCTCATGAGGAAATCGGGGCGAATGAGCTATGACGGGAACGTGGGCACCGCCCATCGGATACGCACCCGTTCGATTACCTGGAGTTTCCCTTCCGGACCCCTCGGCCGGGACATACCCGTGTCCTCGACGTGAGCGTTCCGTGACCTCACCGCACCGCCGTCAGGGGTTCACCCTCCGTTTACCTTCGGCCTTCGGTGCCTTCACCTGATCTGCTTAATTTCGGCCTTACGCGGTGCGAAGGACGCCTCAGGGCGAACCCTTCACATCGCTACGGACCGCAGTACACAGACATCGCACGCCGCCACCTGACGGCGGCTCCTGGAAGGAACTCCCGAAGTGAAGCTTCAGCGCATGAACCGGCGGGCCCTCACCCTCGGTGCTCTCGCCGTCTCCGGCGCCCTGGCCCTCACGGCGTGCGGCTCTGACGACACCGGCAAGAACACCGGTAGCGGCAGCTCGGCCTCGGCCAGCAACAACAGCGCGATCAAGTGCGACAACGCCAAGGGTCAGCTGCAGGCCTCCGGCTCCTCCGCGCAGAAGAACGCGATCGACGCCTGGACGAAGGCCTTCACGGCCGCCTGCAAGGACGTCCAGATCAACTACAACCCGACCGGTTCGGGCGCCGGCGTCACCGCGTTCACCCAGGGCCAGACCGCGTTCGCCGGTTCTGACTCGCCGCTCAAGCCCGAAGAGGCCACGGCCGCGAAGAAGGTCTGCGGCGGCAACGCCGCGGTCGACCTGCCCATGGTCGGCGGCCCCATCGCGATCGGCTACAACGTCGACGGTGTCGACAACCTCGTCCTCGACGCCTCCACGCTCGCCAAGATCTTCGATGGCAAGATCACGAAGTGGGACGACGCGGCCATCAAGAAGCTGAACCCCACCGCGAAGCTGCCCTCCACCAAGATCCAGGCGTTCCACCGCTCGGACGAGTCCGGCACCACGGACAACTTCACCAAGTACCTGAAGGCCGTCGCCCCGTCCGACTGGAACTACTCCGGCGGCAAGGCCTGGCAGGCGAAGGGTGGCCAGTCCGCGCAGGGTTCCGCCGGTCTCGCCCAGCAGGTGAACCAGACCCCCGGCGCGATCTCGTACTTCGAGCTCTCCTACGCCACCGGCAGCATCAAGGCCGCCGCCCTCAAGACGGACGCCAGCGCCCCGGCCGCCGCCACCGTCGAGAACGCCACCAAGGCCATCTCCTCGGCCAAGGTCGTCGGCACCGGCAACGACCTGGCGCTCCAGCTGAACTACAAGCCGACCGCCGAGGGCGCCTACCCGCTCACGCTGGTCACCTACGAGATCCTCTGCGAGAAGGGCAACAAGGCCGACACCCTGGCCGCGGCGAAGGCCTTCCTCACCTACACCGCGAGCGAGGACGGCCAGAAGCAGCTGACCGCCGCCCAGTACGCGCCGATCCCCGCCGAGATCATCACCAAGGTTCGTTCCACCATCTCGAACCTGAGCTGACCCGAGTGTGCGGCCCGCCTCGCCGAGGCGGGCCGCACCGTCCGGTGCACCGCCGCCTGGAGCCGCCACTCGATCCGGCTCCGCAGACCGGAGACTCACGATGGACATATCGACTCAAACTGAAGCACCTCCCCCCACCCCACGACCCTCGGCCGCGCGCAAGCGTGCCGCCCGCGGTGCCACCCGCCCCGGAGACCGCGTCTTCCTCGCGCTCTCCCGCGGTTCAGGCATCCTCCTCCTGGTGATCATGGCCGCCATCGCGGTCTTCCTCACCTACCGCGCCACGCTCGCGCTCAGCAAGAACGACGGCAACTTCCTCACCACGTTCGAGTGGAACACCGGCCTCACCCCACCGGTCTTCGGCATCGCGGTGCTGGCCTTCGGCACGGTGGTCTCCGCGATCATCGCCATGGCCCTCGCGGTCCCGGTCGCGGTCGGCATCGCCCTGTTCATCACGCACTACGCGCCGCGCAAGCTCGGCGGACCCATCGCGTACGTGATCGACCTGCTCGCCGCCGTCCCCTCCATCGTGTACGGCCTCTGGGGCGCCATCGTCCTCGTACCCCACATGAACGGCCTGTTCAGCTGGCTCGACACCTACTTCGGCTGGACCGGCATCTTCGCCTGGCAGGGCGGAGCGCCTCGCTCCATGCTCACGGTCGGCATCCTGCTCGCGATCATGATCCTTCCGATCATCACGAACGTGAGCCGTGAGGTCTTCCGCCAGGCACCGCAGATGCACCAGGAAGCCGCACTGGCCCTCGGCGCCACGCGCTGGGAGGTCATCCGCATGTCGGTGCTGCCCTTCGGCCGCTCCGGCGTGATCTCCGCCTCGATGCTCGGCCTCGGCCGCGCGCTCGGGGAGACGATGGCCGTCGCCACCGTGCTCTCCCCGACCTTCGACATCCAGGCCAGCCTGCTGGATCCCGGCGGCGGCACCTTCGCCCAGAACATCGCGGCCAAGTTCAACGAGGCCACCGTGTTCGGCCAGGACGCCCTGATCGCCTCGGGTCTCGTCCTCTTCGTGATCACCCTGCTGGTGAACGGCGCGGCGCGCTACATCATCAACCGCCGCAAGGAGTACTCGGGGGCCAACGCATGAGCAACAACGCACCCGCCACCCGAAAGCACGCCAGCACGCTGCGCGGCGGCAGCCTTCCCAAGTGGGCCCCCTGGGCCATCGCGGCGGGATCCATCGCCGTCGGGGCGGTCGTCTCCCTCGCCGCCGGCCTGGACAGCAAGATCCAGTGGGGCCTGATCGCCGCGATCGTCTTCCTCCTCGGTACGTACGTGTTCGCGACGCGCGTCGAGGGCCGCCGCCAGGCCAAGGACCGCATCGCCACCAGCCTGGTGTGGGTCTGCTTCATCGTCGCCGTGGTGCCGCTGGTCTCCCTGATCTGGGAGACCCTCAAGCGCGGCATCAAGGTCTTCGACGTCTTCTTCCTGAGCCACTCCATGGGTGTGGTCGCCGACGCCGAGACCGGTGGAGGCATCTACCACGCGATCATCGGCACCCTGGAGCAGGTGGGCATCGCCTCGCTCATCGCCGTGCCGATCGGCGTGCTGACCGCGATCTACCTCGTCGAGTACGGCCGCGGCAAGCTCGCCGCTGCGGTCACCTTCTTCGTCGACGTCATGACGGGTGTCCCGTCGATCGTCGCCGGTCTGTTCATCCTCAGCTTCTGGATCCTGATCCTGGACATGGGCTACTCCGGCTTCGCCGGCGCGATGGCCCTGTCGATCCTGATGATGCCCGTGGTGGTCCGCTCCACCGAGGAGATGCTCAAGCTCGTCCCGAACGAGCTGCGCGAGGCGTCCCTCGCGCTCGGCATCCCGAAGTGGCGCACCATCCTCAAGGTGGTCCTTCCGACGTCCATCGGCGGTATCACCACGGGTGTGATGCTCGCGGTCGCGCGCATCACCGGTGAGACCGCTCCCGTGCTGCTGTTGGTGTGGGGTACGAACTTCATCAACAACAACCCGTTCGACGGCCCGCAGGCCTCGCTGCCGCTGTACATCTACCGGCAGTACGCCGCGGGAACCGAAGCGTCCACCGACAGGGCCTGGGCAGCGGCACTCGCCCTCATCCTGTTCGTCATGATCCTCAACATGGGAGCCCGCGCCATCGCGCGCTGGAAGGCACCCAAGACGGGCCGCTGACGCGGCCGATCAGCGACCCGATCCTCCCGAAAGAAGCAGTGACTGACATGGCCAAGCGAATCGACGTAAGCGGTCTCACCGCCTACTACAGCGCCCACAAGGCGATCGAAGACATCTCGATGACGGTCGAGCCCCGCTCCGTGACGGCCTTCATCGGCCCCTCCGGCTGCGGCAAGTCGACCTTCCTGCGCACCCTGAACCGCATGCACGAGGTCACCCCCGGTGGCCGCGTGGAGGGCAAGGTGCTCCTCGACGACGAGGACCTGTACGGGAACGGGATAGACCCCGTCGCCGTGCGCCGCACCATCGGCATGGTCTTCCAGCGCCCCAACCCCTTCCCCACCATGTCGATCTTCGACAACGTGGCGGCGGGCCTGAAGCTGAACGGCTCCTACAAGAAGTCCGAGCTCAGCGACGTCGTCGAGCGGTCCCTGAAGGGCGCGAACCTCTGGAACGAGGTCAAGGACCGGCTGAACAAGCCCGGGTCCGGACTGTCCGGCGGTCAGCAGCAGCGTCTGTGCATCGCGCGGGCCATCGCGGTCGAGCCGCAGGTCCTCCTCATGGACGAGCCCTGCTCGGCCCTGGACCCGATCTCCACCCTCGCCATCGAGGACCTGATCGGTGAGCTGAAGGAGCGCTTCACGATCGTCATCGTGACGCACAACATGCAGCAGGCCGCCCGCGTCTCCGACCGCACCGCGTTCTTCAACCTCTCCGCGGTCGGCCAGCCCGGCCGCCTCATCGAGATCGACGACACGGAGCGCATCTTCTCCAACCCGTCCGTCCAGGCCACGGAGGACTACATCTCCGGTCGCTTCGGCTGACCGGACCGCCTCCCCAAAACCCCTCGCGGTGCTGCATGGCGGTGCCACCGCGAGGACGAAAAGGGCCCGCCCCTGGCTCCCGGGGGCGGGCCCGTTCGGTTTCCGCCGCTGGCTGCCGGGGCGGGTCCGTTCGTCTTCCGTCCCTGGCTGCCGGGGGCGGGTGCAAGATCCAGCCTCTCCCGCGTTCGAGGAGCGGGGTCCGGGGCGGAGCCCCAGGGGTGGGAAGGGTAGGGGCGGAGGGGGCGAAATCCCAGGACCAGGCGGCCAGGGGCCCGGCCCCAACCCCACCCCCGGCCCCCACCCCTGGCCACCGCCACCGCCACCGCCACCGCCAACAGCGCACCAGCACCAGCACCGGCACCGGCACCGGCACCGGCAACCGCACACGATCCCCGACCCCCGACTCCCGGCCCCCGATCCTCGATCCCCGATCCCGGGAACGCAAAAGGCCGGCCCCGAAGGACCGGCCCGCGCGCCGCCGCCAGGCACCCGGCAGCGATCACGCCCTACAGGAACGCCAGGTTCACGACCCAGAAGCTGCACGCGGCGACGATCGCGGCCGCCGGCATGGTGATGAACCAGCCGAGGACGATGTTCTTGGCGACACCCCACCGCACGGCGTTCACCCGCTTCGTCGCCCCGACACCCATGATCGCCGAGGTGATGACATGGGTCGTGGAGATCGGCGCCTTGAAGAGGTAAGCCGTGGCGAACATGATCGACGCACCGGTCGTCTCCGCGGCGAACCCCTGCGGCGGATCGAGCTCGATGATCTTCCGCCCGAGCGTCCGCATGATCCGCCAGCCACCGGCGTACGTGCCCAGCGACAGCATCATCGCGCAGACGATCTTCACCCACACCGGGATCGGGTCGTTCGGGCCCTGTTCGCCGGCGATGACCAGGGCCATCACCACGACGCCCATCGTCTTCTGGGCGTCCTGAAGACCGTGCCCGAGCGCCATGCCGGCCGCGGACACCGTCTGCGCGATACGGAAACCGCGCTTGGTCTTGTGCGGGTTGGACCGCCGGAACATCCACATGATCGTGGCCATCACGAGATAGCCGACGAGCAGACCGACGACCGGCGACAGGAACATCGGGATGATGACCTTGTCGAGCAGGCCGCTCCAGTACACCGTCGTGCCTCCGGCCAGCGCCGCGCCGACCATGCCGCCGAAGAGGGCGTGCGAGGACGAGGACGGCAGACCGAAGTACCAGGTGATCAGGTTCCAGGTGATCGCGCCGATGAGTGCCGCGAAGAGGATGCCCATCCCCTTCGAGCCCTGCGGCGTCTGGATCAGTCCCTCACTGACGGTCTTGGCGACCCCGCTGCCGAGGAACGCGCCGGCGAGGTTCATCACCGCGGCCATGGCGAGCGCGGCCCGCGGCGTCAGGGCACGCGTGGACACGGAGGTGGCGATGGCGTTCGCCGAATCGTGGAAGCCGTTCGTGTACGTGAAACCGAGCGCGACCGCAATGGTCACGATCAAAGCAAAGGTGTCCATGAACGGGTCAGGACTCCTTGACGGCGATGGTCTCCACCGTGTTCGCCACGTGCTCGAACGCGTCGGCCGCTTCCTCCAGCGCATCCACGATCTGCTTGAGCTTCAGCACCTCGATGGCGTCGTACTTGCCGTTGAAGAGGTGTGCCAGCAGCTTGCGGTGGATCTGGTCGGCCTGGTTCTCCAGACGGTTGACCTCGATCCAGTACTCCGTGAGGTTGTCCATGGTCCGCAGGTTGGGCATGGCCTCGGCGGTCAGCTCGGCGGCCCGCGCCAGGACCTCGATCTGCTGCTCGACACCCTTGGGGAGTTCCTCGACGTTGTAGAGAACGACCAGGTCGACGGCCTCCTCCATGAAGTCCATGATGTCGTCGAGGGAGGAGGCGAGGTTGTAGATGTCCTCGCGGTCGAAGGGCGTGATGAAGGAGGAGTTCAGCTGGTGGAAGATCGCGTGTGTCGCGTCGTCACCAGCGTGTTCGGCGGCCCTCATACGCTCTGCGATCTCGGCCCGAGCGGAAGCGTCCGCCCCGAGCAGTTCCATCAGGAGCTTCGAGCCCGTGACGATGTTGTCCGCGGACGCGGAGAACATGTCGTAGAAGCTCGTCTCCCTGGGGGTCAGACGAAAGCGCACGTTGGGGTCCTCGGGGTGCTTCGATTCGGTCAGGCTGATGCTAGGTGCATCATCCGGCCACGGCTAATGGGCCGCCACCCAGTGTCGCCCATCGGGCACAGTGATCGGCACGGGGTCCGTCACCGGCGCCGGGCAAGGACTCCAATACCCAGCAAAGTTCGGTACGATATACCCACCAGGGGTATATGTAAGTGGCGTTTCAGACAGGATCGCCGATCGGATCCAGCAGGAGGACGCGATGACGACCACCGAGGCCGGCGCGACGGCGTCCTCCGGCGACCCGCAGGAGATCGTGACCGATCACGACCGCGGCATCCACGGCTACCACCAGCAGAAGGACGAGCACCTGAAGCGGCTGCGCCGCATCGAGGGCCAGATCCGTGGCCTCCAGCGGATGGTGGACGAGGACGTCTACTGCATCGACATACTCACCCAGGTGTCCGCCTCCACCAAGGCACTCCAGTCCTTCGCCCTCCAGCTTCTGGAGGAGCATCTGCGTCACTGCGTGGCGGACGCCGCACTCAAGGGCGGCGCCGAGATCGACGCGAAGGTCGAGGAGGCGACGAAGGCGATCGGCCGTCTGCTGCGCACCTGAGCCGCCGCCCGAACCGCCCGCCGGCCGCGGACGTCACCGGAAGTACGCGAAACGTGAGAGATACGACGCATGTGACATCCGCGACGCACGCACCTCGGACACCGGGACAGGGCCGGAAAGGACTAGTCCTCCGTGCGCCGCTGCCGTGGAGCGCGCTCTTCGGCCACTTTCAGCACCGCGTCGATGCTCTCCAGGCTGAGGCGGTCCTCGTGCGCCGCCGAGGCCGCGATGATCAGCTCGCCGCACAGGTCGATCTCGGCGAGGGCCACGTGGTCCTGAACTGCCGTACCGCCGACCGGAGCCACGCGCATCACCTCTTCCTGCCGTCACCGACTTCCTAGAGTAGGGAGCGGCCTACGCACCGCGCATGGCACGGAAGGGCCATTTCCAGCCCTCCACTGAAGCTACGGCTCCGGATGCTCTTGCCCGGCGCGACGGAACCCACTACTCCGCGATCTTCCCCGCGTAGATGTCCGAGGAGTCCGGCAGCCGTACGACGGCGGGGCTGCCGAAGTCGTACAGCAGGAGCGTCGAAGCGACCGCGACCGTGCCCCTGCTCTGTCCGTTGACGAAGCTGAACCGATGCCGGACCTTGCGCAGCCGCCCCTGGTCGTCGAGATAGGCGTCGAACGGCACCTCGCTGGTGGCGAACCCCTTCGCCGCCGCCCTCAGCGCCGGCCGCTGCCCCGTCGAGGCGTCCCGCGCGGCGACGCCGAGGTCGGCAACCCCGCGATAGTGACGTACGGGGATCCCGGCGACCTCGGTCCTCCCCACATAGGTCACCGACCGCGCGCCGCGCAGCAGTTCGGCCGCGGCGTACGGATCGGTCGCGCCGCCCGTGACCAGGTTGCCGTCCGTGAGACCGGCCGTCGCCACGCGCACCCACTTGTCGGCGGGCACTCCGGCTCCCCGGTTCTTCATGAACAGAGCCCCGGGGACGAGGAGTTCCGTGATCGGACGGTGCTCGGCCGCCCCCGCGGGGTCCTGGGGCAGCAGCACCTTGAGGCGCCCAGTCTGCTTCCTGAAGTCGTACACACCCTGCCCGCGGATGGTCACCCGGGTCCCGCCGGTGGCCATCTCCATCGACGTACTGGCCTTGGCGCTGCCGGCGCGCTCCAGCGCGGCCACCGCCCGGCCCAGCGTCTCGACGGTGCCGGGCCCGGTGCGGACGTCCTTCACGGTCGCCCCGCCGCCCGAGCACCCGGTGCCACAGACCATGAGCCCCGCCGCGACGAACGCGACCAGGACCGCCGCCCGTTCCTGCTGCTGCGCCACCATCGTCCACCGACCCCCAGCCGGTCCGTCCCGGGCCTTCTCGTCGCTCCGTTTAACGACAGGTCGCGACGCCCGTCACGCGGCAGGAGTCCGTTCACCGGGCTTGGGTAACGTTGTGGGTGTGGAGCACCTGGACGAGACGGACCCTCTCCCCGGCCACCGGACGACCACGGTGGAGCAAGGCCCCTTCTGCCTGGCCCGCTGCACGTGCGGCTGGCGGGGCCCGGCCCGCCGCGCCAGAAGCCAGGCCCGCACGGACGCAGCGACCCACGCCCTGGCCATGACCGCCTGACGGCCTGACGGCCCAGCCGCCTGTCCCACCCGGCCGAGCGCCCGCCCCCGCGCCAACGGGCTCAGCCGTCTCTCGCCCCCTCCACCCCTACCCTCCCCACCCCTGGGGCTCCGCCCCAGCCCGCTCCTCAAACGCCGGAGGGGCTGAAATTCACGCCCGCGAGGGGCCGCACCCAAGCCACGGTCCACCCGCAGCCGGGATCCGGCGGGAGGGGACGGGCCGGTACTTCAAATGCCCGCAGGCCGGACGGATCATCACCCACCCGCACTTCGCAACACCGGTGGGATCCGTTCGGATGCGGGCGGATGTACCGGCGCGGCCCCGACCCACCCACCGGACCGACACCGGACCGACACCGCGCCGCGACGGCCAGAGTGCTGTAGCCGTTCTGCGACATACGTACGCGGAACCCCTGGACCCGGGAACACGTCTCGTTCCACGGAACCCACGGGAGGCGCACATGCAACGGCGTTCGTTCATCGGCGGAGCCACCGCCGTTATCGCGGCGGCGGCGACGTCCGCCTGCAACAGCGGCGACAAGGGCGGCACCCACGCCGACGGCAAGGCCGCGAGCACGAGCGCCACGGGCACCGCGGCCGAGAGCACCGGCATACGCACGGCGACCGCGGCCAACAGCGCGGCCGCCAACTGGATCGCGCTGTCGCACCAGCTGGACGGCGCCCTGGTCCGCCCCGGCGACCACAGCTGGCCCGCCGCCCACCAGCTGTACAACACGCGCTTCGACAACCTGAAGCCCGCCGCCGTCGCCTATGTCGCCCACGCCGACGACATCCGCACGACCATGGACTACGCCCGCGCCCACGGTGTGAAGGTGTCGATCCGCAACGGCGGCCACTCCTACGCCGGCTGGTCCTCGGGCGACGGCCGCCTGATCATCGACGTCTCCAAGCTGAACAAGATCCGCGCCTCGGCGAACGAGGCGGTCGTCGGCGCCGGTTCCAAACTGATCGACGTGTACCGCGCGCTCGCCGCGAAGGGCGTCACCATCCCCGCCGGCTCCTGCCCCACCGTGGGCGTCTCCGGACTCACCCTGGGCGGCGGCCACGGCGTCGTGTCACGAGCGTACGGACTGACCTGCGACAGCCTCACGCAGGCGACACTGATCACCGCCGACGGCAAGCAGCTCACCGCGAACGCGACCGAGAACAAGGACCTGTTCTGGGCCCTGCGGGGCGCCGGCAACGGCAACTTCGGCGTCGTCACCGAGCTCCGCTTCAAGACCCACCCGGCACCGCAGGGTGTCTCGGCGTACATGACCTGGCCGTGGGCCAAGGCCGCCGCCGTGGTTAAGGCGTGGCAGGAGTGGGGCCCGAGCCAGCCGGACGAGATCTGGTCGTCCTGCCACCTGTCCAACGCGGCCGGCGGCACGCCCACCGTCTCCATAGCCGCCTTCTCCCTCGGCACCTACGGCGAGCTCCAGAACGCGGTGGACCGGCTGGCGGACCGGATCGGCTCCCCCGCGCGCAGCGTCTCCCTCAAGCGGCGCTCGTACGAGGAGTCGATGGAGGTGTACGCGGGCTGCTCGTCGTTCTCCGCCGACGCCCAGTGCCACCTGCCGGGCTCGACGCCGGGCCGCAGCCCGCAGGGCGCCCTCGGCCGCGAGACGTACGCGGCCCGCTCGGACTTCTTCGACCGCTCGATCTCGGCGGCCGGCGTCCAGACACTCCTGAACCAGATCTCTTCGGTCCGCGGCGGCGCGGGCAGCATCGCGCTCACCGCGCTCGGCGGCGCCGTCAACCGCGTCTCGCCCACGGCCACGGCGTTCGTGCACCGCCGCTCGCGGATGCTCGCCCAGTACATCGTCTCCTGGCGGGCGGGCACCTCCGGCACCACCGCCCAGTCCTGGCTGACGGGCGCCCACAACGCGATGACCCGGTACGCCTCGGGCGCGGCCTACCAGAACTACACGGACGCGACGCTGACCGACTGGCGCAAGGCGTACTACGGCGACGCGGCCACCCGGCTGGCGGCCCTGAAGCACCAGTACGACCCGAACCGCTTCTTCTCGTTCCCCCAGGCGCTGTGAAGGCGACTTGAGGTCACGCGCGCGGGCGGTGCGGCCGGACCCGGCGCCTACGCCGCGAGGTCCCGTTCCTCCGTGTGTTCGGCCCGCGCCCCCGGGATCAGGCTCTGCCGCCCGCCGGGTGCGGTGCCGCGCGCCCGGATCAGCCGGCCCACGCGCGGCGCCGACTCCACGGCCTTCATGACCGGGGTCAGCAGGGCCATGGCGAGCGGCGACAGCAGCAGGACGACGGCCGTGCCGAGCGCGAAACCGCCGATGACGTCCGTCGGGTAGTGCACGCCCATGAAGACCCGGCAGAACCCCTCGAGCAGCGCCAGCGCGATCCCGGCGAGTCCGAACCTCCGGTTGGCGACGAAGAGTCCGACGCCCATCGCCATGGTGATGGTCGCGTGGTCGCTGACGAAGGAGAAGTCGGTCTTGCCGCTCACGAGGACGTCCAGGCCCTGGTGGTCCACGAAGGGGCGCGGACGCTCCACGAACCCTCTTATCGGGACGTTCACGAAGAGCGCGATCCCGGCCGCGAGCGGTGCCCAGACGAGTGCGGCCACGGACGCCGCCGCGTCGGCGCCGCCCCGCCGCCGCACTGTCGACCAGCACCACACGATCAGCAGCACCATCGCGAGCAGGAGACCCCACTCGCCGACGAACCCCATGATCCGGTCGAACCAGTGCGGCGCGTGCCTGGCCAGCCCGTTGATGTCGTAGAGCAGGTCGACGTCGGGGTTCGAACCGGATTCGGCGAGTTGCGCCATGGCGCTGCGGCCCCTTCGTCGTCTTTCCCGCGACCGCGCCCTTTCGCGCGCCGCTCGATCCACCCCCGTGGTTGTAGATCAGTTCTCTACGTCAAAAGGAACGCACGGTTCCCTTCATTACGTTCCACCCTCCACGAAATGATCACGCACACGTTATCGAAGAGAGATATCACCGCAGCTCAGAGGGTGGATTCATACCGAAGTGGGCAATGCTTTCGCGCCATCCTCGGTCACCCGGGTGGCCCCGAAGTAGTCGGGCGTGTCGACGGGGTCGAACCGGATGACGGCACCGGGCCGGGGGGCGTCGATCATGTAGCCGCCGCCCACATAGATGCCCACGTGCCGGATCGCGCGGGAGTCGGTGAGGTCGTCCGAGAAGAAGACCAGGTCCCCCGGCAGGAGTTCGCTCCGCCTCGGGTGCGGACCCGCGTTGTACTGGTCGTTGGCCACCCGGGGCAGGGACACCCCGACGCTGTCGTACGAGGCCTTGGTCAGACCCGAGCAGTCGAACCGTCCGCCCTGGTCAGCCGTTCCGTTGCCACCCCACAGGTAGGGCGTGCCGAGCTTCCTCTGCGCGTACGTGATGGCCGCCGCGGCCTGCTTCGAGGGATCCACGCGGGTCACCGGGGCCGCGAAGCTCTTGGCCAGCGTGGTGATCGTCTTCACGTAGTTCCGGGTCTCCGCGTACGGCGGCACGCCCCCGTACTTGACGACCGCGTAGGCGCCCGCGTTGTAGGCGGCGAGCATGTTCTCGGTGACGTTCCCCGGAGCGGTCTTCACATAGGAGGCGAGCTCGCAGTCGTACGAGGCGGCCGACGGAATCGCGTCGTTCGGGTTCCATACGTCGCGGACGCCGTCCCCGTCGCCGTCGACTCCGTGCGTGGCCCACGTCCCCGGAATGAATTGCGCTATCCCTTCCGCCTGCGCCGGACTCTTCGCGTTCGGATTGAATCCGCTCTCCTGATACAGCTGGGCGGCGAGCAGGGCGGGATTGATCGCGGAGCAGAGATTGCCCCACTTCTGGACGAGGGTCCGGTACGCGGCGGGTACGGCGCCCTTGGCGAGCCCGACGGAACCACCGCCGATGCCGCCCGCGAGGTTCCCGGCGACCAGGTAGACGCCGACGACGAGCACCATCACGAAGCCCATCCCCGCGCCGACGGCCGCGGTCGCCACGATCCAGGCCTTACGCACCGTCAACCGCCCCTCGCCGCACAGGAGTCCGCCGACGTCAGTGTAGAGGCGGGCTCCCGCGCGAGAGAGTCTCCGCGCGCGCGGTGGAGCCGGTTCGTCCCGCGGAAGGAGTGCTAACCGGCCAGGGCGGCCACGTGGTAGATCTCCTCGGCCTCGGTGCCGAACACGGCGCTGTACGAGACGTCGTCGGTGTCCCCGCCCTGTTCGTGGCCGCCGATGACACCGACGACCGCCCCGTCCCCGTTGACCCAGGGACTGCCGCTCGTTCCGCCGGCGAAGGCGGGACATTCGACGCGCTGCTGCGTACGGCTGTGCGCGATGGGCTTGTCGGTGCAGGTGATGGGGGTGTCGAGGGAGCCGGGGTATCCGGTGACCGTGACGGCGGTGGCCCCGGTGGCGCGATGCGAGGCGAAGGAGTTCCCGCCGCCGACGGCGTCCTCGACCTCCTCGCCGTCCCGGCCGGCGAGGACGGCGAAGGCGATGTCGCTGTCCTCGTCCTGGTCCTGCTTCCAGCCTTCGGGCAGGAACACGCCCTGGACGTCCCAGAAGCCGTACGGCGCCCTGCCGTCCCGGTAGCCGGGCGCGAAGGAGAGCTGCGCCTCCCCTTCCAGGCAGTGGGCGGCGGTCAGGACGAGGTCGCGTCCCTCGCTGTGCACGACGGAGGCGGTGCAGAAGTGTCCGCCGCCGCCTCGGCTCGCGGCGCTCCCGTGGAACAGCGCGCCCACCCGCACGCTCCGGCTGTTCCGGGCGGCCTGGACCGTCACGCCGAAGGGCCCCGGACCGTCGTCGGCCGAGGCTACGGACGAAGACGTCACCGCCAGCAGCACGAGGGCCGCGCCGAGCAGTGCGGGCCGCCGGGTGTCTGGGAGACGGGTGATGCGGATGCTCTTCATCGCCCCTCACCTTGCCGCAAGCGGGTGAGAAAAAACCTCGGACCTGTCCGAGTATCACCTGTGAATGCCCACCCCGCCCGGCCACCGTCACCCGGTCGCACCCCCCACGGCGGTCCGGGGCCCCGCCCGGGTGGATCGTGCCGGAGCCGGAGGGCGCGGGACCGGGGCGAGGATACGGTGGCCGAGGAAGTCTCCGATCCCGGAGGACGTACGCGCTCAAGGAGGATCACGACCGTGGCTGACATCCCCTCGGACCTCGACTGGGTGCGGGCCGCGCCCGAGGACGCGACCGGGCCCGGCCCCTGGATCGAGATCGCCTTCGGCGAGGACGACCTGGTCCACATCCGGGAGACCGGTGACCCGGAGAACGTCGTCACCACCACCCGCAGGAAGTGGGACGCGTTCGTCCTGGGGGTACAGGCGGGCGAGTTCGACCACTTCGTCGAGGGACTGGTCTAGGGATCCGGAGGAGGAACGGCCCCCGGCTCCCGCCGAAGACCGCTCATGAGGTCACGGGGTCATGAGGCCGCGAGGCGCCGAGGCCATGCGGCCCTGAGGTCACGAGGTCATGCGGCCCTGAGGTGACGCGGCCCTGAGATCACACGGCCCCGAAGTCACGTGGTGAGGGCGGCGGGCGGCCTCACTCCGGCTCGGCTCCCGTATACACCGCCGTGGTCCGGTCCGCCGCGCCCCGGGCGCCGTCCTCGGGCTCACCGGCGGCGACGTTGGCCTCGTACCAGCTCTCGCTGCTCCGCGTGATGAACCGCCGGCCCTCGTCGGAGCCCATCCAGGCCACGCTGTCGTCCGGGTCCAGGAAACCGCCGGGGGAGCCGAGGTGCCCGGCCAGTCCCATCAGGCCGAGGTCCCAGCCGACACCCACCGCGCCGGCACCGAACCGCGCCCAGCGTTCGTCGTCCACATGCGCGATGTGCTCCAGCCCGAACCGGGTGCGGCCGCCCTCCGGGGTCACGCGCACCTCGATCCAGCTGACGTCGCAGCCGTACTCCCAGGTCGCGGCGAAGCTCAGCGGCGGCTCGCAGCGCTCGATCGTGCCGCCCGCGTTGCCTTCCAGCTGATAGGTCCCGCCGAGCCGGAGGTCGCCGGAGACGGGCAGGAACCAGCGGGGGATGCGCTCGGCGCCGGTGCAGGCGTCCCAGACGTCCTCGGCCGTCGCGTCGAAGACCTGACCGAGCGACACCACGCGTGCCGTACGCCCCTTGTACTCACGTGTTCCGACGGCACGGCGCACGGCGTCGATCTGATGGGTCACGTCGATCACGGTTGCTCCTCCGGAGGTCTCGCCTCGCTGTCGCCGGCCCCCCGGGCGACGCTTCCGACTCCCCCCGCACGGGCTCGGCCCCCGGGGCTCTGCCTATCACGGAAGCGCGCGGCGGCCCGCGGAGCGCGGTCTCGCCACCAGTGCAATTCCCCTGAAAGAGCTGTGAGTTGGGTCAAGCGGCCGTCAGTCCCCAGCCATCCGCGAGCCATGGGCAGGTCACGTGCCCGCCGGGTTCAGTAAGGCGGAAGTAAGGCTTCCATAAGCCTCTTGTTGTCGCGTACTCAACAAGAGATGGTCGTCGCGGGCCGCCAGGCCCACCGCCGGGGACACCGCACCGGCGGCGCACCCGCACCGCCCCTGTCAACCACTCCCAGGAGGCTGTACGTTGCGCACGACACTCCCCCAGAGACCTTCCCCCACCCCCACGCGCGGCAGTCGGCGCCGGACCGGCGCGGCCGCCCTCGGCGTCGCCGCCCTCGTCCTCGCGGGCCTCGGCGCCGCCGGAACCGCGGACGCCCGTACCGGCGCCGCCAGGGTCACCCCCCACGTCAGCTGGACCAGGGCGTGCGCGACGCCCGCCAGGGCCGGCGTCGCCGCGTGCAACGCCAAGCGGGTCACCGGCGGCGTCACCGAGTACACGGCGGAGAAGGCCTTCGCCAAGGGCGTCACCCCCAAGGCCGCCGACGCCTCCACCCCGTCCGGCTTCGGGCCGACGGACCTCCAGGCGGCGTACGGTCTGACCTCGGCGGCCGCCGCCAACGGCTCGGGCGAGACCATCGCCATCGTCGACGCCTACAACGACCCCAACGCCGAGACCGACCTCGCGACCTACCGCTCGTACTACGGCCTCACCGCGTGCACCACGGCCAACGGCTGCTTCAAGAAGGTCAGCCAGACCGGCTCGACCACCTCGCTCCCGTCGAGCGACAGCGGCTGGGCCGAGGAGATCTCCCTCGACCTCGACATGGCGAGCGCCGTCTGCCCGAAGTGCAACATCACCCTCGTCGAGGCCAAGTCCGCCACCATGGCCAACCTCGGCACCGCCGTGAACGAGGCGGTCACCCTGGGCGCGAAGTACGTCTCGAACAGCTACGGCGGGTCCGAGTCGTCCTCCGACACCTCGTACGACACCTCGTACTTCAAGCACACCGGTGTCGCCATCACCGTCAGCGCGGGTGACTCCGGCTACGGCGCCGAGTACCCGGCCAGCTCGCAGTACGTCACCTCCGTCGGCGGCACCGCGCTGACCAAGGCGACCTCCACCACCCGCGGCTGGACCGAGTCGGTCTGGAAGACCAGCAGCACCGAGGGCACCGGCTCCGGCTGCTCCTCGTACGACACCAAGCCGAGCTGGCAGACCGACACGGGCTGCTCCAAGCGCACCGTCTCCGACGTCTCGGCGGTCGCCGACCCGGCCACCGGCGTGGCGGTGTACGACTCGTACGGCATCACGGCGGGCTGGTACACGTTCGGCGGCACGAGCGCCTCGTCGCCCATCATCGCGGGCGTCTACGCCCTCGGCGGCACCCCGTCCAGCGGCTCCTACCCCGCGAAGTTCCCGTACACGGCGGCCGGCACCTCGGCGCTCAACGACGTGACCTCGGGCAACAACGGCAGTTGCAGCACCAGCTACCTCTGCACCGCGACAACGGGCTACGACGGCCCGACCGGATGGGGCACCCCGGAGGGTGTCACCGCCTTCACCGGCTGACCTCCGGAGTGCGGGCGGGTGCCGGGAGACGTGGGGTTCCCTGGCACCACCCGGCGAACGGGCCGCGGCAACCAGCCGCGGCCCGTTCCGCCTGTCCGCCTGTTCCGCCTGTCCGCCTGTTCCGCCTGTCCGCCCTCACGCTCTCCGGGTCACGAGCTCGGCGCGTCCACCCCGCGCGGACCCGGCGACCCGGGGAACACCGGCACGACGCACCGTCAGAAGCCTTCCGCTGGAACCCCGTCCGTTCGAATGTCGCCCCGCGCGCGAGCCGTAGAAGGGGACAACGACGGAACCACGCGCCAGGTTTCGCTTCCACTTCATTGCCCGGCGTGACCGGCCGTGATACACAGAGTGACGATACGACTCTTCCTATACCGCCGTACGCCTCCCGCGAGGGTCCCGCGTGCGCCGGTGACAAGGAATTCGCACGAATCCCGCCAACCAATGACGTCAAGTCGACATACGAAGGCGCCATTGTCGGCGAGAATAGGCCCGACCTCTGCGCGCAGTGGCAGGGGGTGCAGAACTACCCACTAGGGGCGGTGACTTACATGCTTTTCGCAGCCGACAAGGGCGACATCAACACAATCATCGGTGGAATCGCCCCGGACTGGGGCCCCTTCGGCAGCCTGGGCAACGAAGCCAAGGTGATGGTCGAGGTGGTGATGGCGGTCGCCATCCTGCTCTGCCTCGGCATCGCGATCTGGGGGGCGGCCAAACAGCGCATCGGCGCGACCGCTCTCCGCGACACCTTCAGCGCCGAACAGGGCAAGGGCCTCATCATCGCCGGGCTCACGGGCGTCTTCATCATCGGATCCCTCGGCACGCTCTTCACCATCGTGTACGGCATGGCCGTGTAGCCCGGCCGGGCCGCGCCGCACCCGGCGCACCGTCAGTACCCGGCCGGGCGCGCCCGGATCCTCGCTCCACCGACCCACCCGTCCGTCGTGCCCACCGGCTGAGGTTGCAACTCCCTGATGTCCAGTCACCACACCGCGCCCGCGCGGGAACCAGCACGGCTACCGTCGTACTACATGGTTCAGCGAGAGGTTGAGGGGGCGTACGCGGCATGAGTCTCGGTGACGAACCCGGGTACGGCGACGGCCCGCGCGGCGAGGACGGGGGGTACGGCGGCTCCGGCCAGACCCGCACCCGCCTGCCCGACCGTCCGGGCGACGTCTACGGCGGCGCGCGACGCGGACGCGGATCGTCCTCACGGAGCCTGGTCACGGTCGTCGGTGTGGTCGTCCTGCTCATCGCCGCGATCGCCTTCGCGAACCGCGGCGACAACGCGGCGTCCTCGGGCGACGGCAGCGGCGACAAGGCGAAGACGTCCCCCACGGCGGCCTCCGGCAACCACCCGGTGAACTCGAAGACCGCAGGCATCCCATCAGGCTTCCCGCACACGGAACAGGGAGCAGGGAGCGCTGCCGCAAATTTCGCGGTGGCGTTGGGTTCGGCCGACATGTTCAAGACGGCCACTCGGCACGACATCGTCAGCACCATCTACACGACCGCCGCCGTCGACCGGCTACAGGGTCCGATGGACCAGGCGTACTCGACGGACTTCCTCAGCAAGCTGGGCCTCGACGCGGACGGTAATTCGCCGGCGGGCAGCACATTCGTCTCGCGCACGGTCCCCGTCGGCACCAAGGTCGGGCAGTACAACGCGTCCGGCGCCAAGGTCTCGGTCTGGTACATGGGCCTCATCGGCATGTCCGGCCAGACGTCGACCGACCCGGTCAGTTCGACCTGGAAGACCTGGACCTTCGAGCTCCAGTGGAACAACGGAGACTGGAAGATCGTGGCGGACTCCCAGACGGACGGGCCCGCCCCGGTCCCCGGCGACGACAAAGCCGCCACCTCCGACGAGATCAGCAAGGCCATCGAGGAGTACGGAGGGTTCACGTATGCCCGGTAGCCGAAGCGGTGTCCTCAGGCTTGCGGCCGTCGTAACCACCGTACAGAGCGCTGCCGTCCTGCTTGCCACCCGTGCCGCTGCGGCGCCGAGCCCGACGCCGTCGCCTTCCAAAGACTCTTGCAATCTCCTGATCGGCCCCGCCAAGCAGTACTGCGAGAGGGGCACCAAGGGATCCGGTAAATCCGGGCTCACCAGTGACCCTGGTGTCGGGTCCACGATGGATCCCCTCTCGTCGCTGGCCAAAGGCTGCGCCGACGCCGCCTCCTGGACCATCGACAAACTCTCCGCCGCCGTGAACGACACCGCCAACGTCGACTTCACGAACTCCAAGTTCCTCCAGCAGTACGCCGTCGTCTTCGCGGCGTCCACGATCCTGACCCTGGTTCTGTGGCTGCTGGCCGTGGCGAAGCGGGCCGTGCGAGGTGTCCCCCTCGGCACCGCCCTGTCCGAGGCGATCGGCTTCCTCTGGCTGACCGTGCTGGCCTCGGCGTTCACCCCGCTGATCCTCTACACGGTCGTCTCGGCGACGGACGGCGTGACGGAGGTGCTGGCCAAGACGACCGGGAACCAGACGGACGCGTTCTTCGGCACGTTCTCCGGCGCCCTGAACAAGGGCACCGACGTCGGCGGCGGCCCCATCATGCTGATCGTCGTCTCGATGGTCTCGATCCTCGCCGCCGGAATCCTCTGGCTGGAGCTGGTCATCCGGGCCGCCCTGCTCTACGTCGGCGCCCTCCTCGGCACCGTCGTCTACGCCGGTCTCGTCGACAAGAACCTGTGGGGCCACGTCCGCCGCTGGGCGGGCATCATGATCGCGGTGATCCTGGTGAAACCGGTCATCGTCATCGTGCTCGGCCTCGCCGGAGCCCTCAGCTCCGACAGCGGACCCGACTCGTTCTCCGCCGTCGTCTCCGGCCTCGCCATCATCCTGCTCGCCATCTTCGCCAGCGCGATGATCTACCGCTTCGTACCGGGCTTCGGCGACGAGATCGCCGGCTCCCGCAACAACCGCATCATGCAGGGCGCCGAAGGCAAGGCCGCCGCCGTGATCAGCTCGCCGGCCACCCTGGTCGCGCAGGGCATCAAGACGCACAGCTCACGCACCGACAACAACGGTGGCGGAGGCGGCAACAGTCAGCCCCGCCCCGCCAACCCCGCGTCCGGCGGTGTGGCCGCGCACAGCAGCCGTACGCCGAACGGAGGCGGCGGATCCGTCCCCTCCGCCGCACCACCGCCGCGCAGCAGCCCGATCAACACCCCGCACGCAAGCAACACCCGCAACAGCAACCGCACGGGAGGTGAAGGGCGTTGACGACCGAGTCCCACCTGTCCCATCCGGTCACGCCCCGCCGTACATATCTGATCGGCCGCGCCAGGCCGAACGCGATCGTCGGCCGGAACCGCGAGTCCGGCGAGATCGCGCTCATCATCGGGGGCGCGTTCCTGGGCATGATGTGCGGACTGCTCGTCCCGGTGCTGTCCCTGCGGATCGTGCTGCTGATGGGCTTCCCGCTGCTCGCGCTCGCCGCGGTGTACGTCCCGTACAAGCGGCGCACGTTCTACAAGTGGTTCGAGATCAACCGCAGTTACAAGCGGAGCCTGCGCCAGGGAACGGCGTACCGCAGCCAGGTGACGGAGGCCGGCACCCGCCTCGACGGCAGAGAGGTCGAGATCGGGCCGCCGCCCGGCATCGGGCGCATCTCCTGGCTCGCCGCCCCGTTCGGACCCGACGAGATCGCCGTGCTGCTGCACGCCGACCGCCGGACCGTGACGGCCGCCATCGAGATCGAGGGACCGGGCGTCGGTCTGCGCGACAGCGAGGACCAGGAGGCCCTCGTCGACCGCTTCGGCACGCTGCTCAAGCACGTGGCGAACGGCGACGGCTTCGTCACCCGCCTCCAGATGCTCGCCCGCACCCTCCCCGCCGACCCGGACGCCCACGCCAAGGACGTATCCCAGCGCGGCGACGACCGTGCCCCCGGATGGCTCCAGCACTCGTACGACCAGCTCCAGTCGATGGTGTCCACGAGCAGTGAGCAGCACCGGGCCTATCTCGTCGCCTGCATGCACTACTCGCGCGAACTGGCCGCCGAGGCGCAGGCCATGGCACGGGCCGCGCGACCGCAGGGCGGACGCAAGGTCGACCGGGACGCCGGGCTCGCCGTCGTCATGGCCCGCGAGCTGACGGACATCTGCTCCCGGCTCCAGGAAGCCGACATCCGCGTACGGCAGCCGCTCGGCCAGGGACGGCTCGCCTCCCTCGTGCACTCGATGTACGACCCCGACCACGCGATCGACCACATCCAGGCCATGACCAAGCGCAACGCCTGGCCGGCCGAACTGGACGCCATGGAGCCCACCTACCTCCAGGCGAAGACCCGCGAGTCCTCCACCCGCGCCCCCTGGTGCCACGCCACGGCCTGGGTTAAGGAGTGGCCGATGACCCCCGTGGGCGTCAACTTCCTCGCCCCGCTCCTCGTCCACACCCCCGACGTCATCCGCACGGTCGCCGTGACCATGGACCTCGAACCCACCGAGATCGCCATCGAGCGCATGCTGACCGAGAAGACGAACGACGAGGCCGAGGCCAGCCGCGCCGCCAAGATGAACCGGACCGTCGACCCGCGGGACATCGCCTCCCACAACCGTCTCGACCAGCGCGGCGAGGACCTCGCGAGCGGCGCCGCGGGCGTCAACCTCGTCGGCTACATCACCGTCTCCTCCCGCTCCCCCGAGGCCCTCGCCCGCGACAAGCGGACCATCCGCGCCTCGGCCGGCAAGTCGTATCTGAAGCTGGAGTGGTGCGACCGCGAGCACCACCGCGCCTTCGTCAACACGCTGCCGTTCGCCACCGGAATCCGCAGGTAGGGGCTGATGCACTGATGCGGGATCCGCTGTCCGCCGCCACGGACTCCTTCACGTCCTTCCTCTTCGGCAAGGTCGAGACGACCCGCCTCCCCGTGCGCACGTCCACGGGCCAGGCGCAGGCGGTCTACCTGCCCACCGCCGCACCGGGTCTCGGCGACTCGGGCGTCATCATCGGCCGCGAGGTGTACTCCGGCAAGGGCTACATCTACGACCCCTTCCAGCTGTACGGGCAGCAGCTCCCGGCACCGCACTGGCTGGTGCTCGGAGAGTCCGGCAACGGCAAGTCGGCCCTGGAGAAGACGTACGTCCTGCGGCAGTTGCGCTTCCGCGACCGCCAGGTCGTCGTCCTCGACGCCCAGGGCGAGGACGGCGTCGGCGAATGGAACCTCATCGCGGAAGAGCTGGGGATAACTCCCATCCGGCTCGACCCGACGGCCGCCCTGGACATGGGCATCCGGCTCAACCCGCTCGACCCCGCGATCACGACGACGGGCCAGCTCGCGCTGCTGCGCACCATCATCGAGGTCGCGATGGGCCACGGCCTCGACGAGCGGTCCGGCTTCGCCCTGAAGGTCGCACACGCCTACGTCAACGAGACGATCGTCGAGCGCCAGCCGGTGCTCACCGACATCGTGGAGATGCTGCGCCACCCCGAACCGGAGTCGGCCGAGGCGATGAACGTCGCCATAGACGACGTACGGGCCTGGGGTCTGGACGTGGCGCTGGTCCTGGACCGGCTGGTCGACGGTGACCTGAGGGGCATGTTCGACGGCCCGACGACGGTCGGTATCGACCTGGACGCCCCCCTCATCGTCTTCGA
Source organism: Streptomyces sp. NPDC005281 (assembly GCF_040607495.1). Taxonomy (NCBI): domain Bacteria; kingdom Bacillati; phylum Actinomycetota; class Actinomycetes; order Kitasatosporales; family Streptomycetaceae; genus Streptomyces; species Streptomyces sp. NPDC005281. The sequence goes on from NZ_JBEXGX010000001.1 coordinate 621,835, forward strand.
CCTGTCGCACATCGACCGGAACTCCATCGCCATGCCGATCCTGATGGCGATCGTGGGTGTGTGGCTGGAGCACACCTGGATCCGGCCCGACCGCAAGAAGCGCATCTTCCTGGTGGAGGAGGCGTGGCACATCATCAACAGCCCGTTCGTGGCCCAGCTGTTCCAGCGGCTGCTGAAGTTCGGGCGACGACTCGGCCTGTCCTTCGTGGCGGTGGTCCACCATCTGTCGGACGTCGTCGACGGAGCGGCGGCCAAGGAAGCCGCCGCGATCCTGAAGATGGCGTCCACCCGGACCATCTACGCGCAGAAGGCGGACGAGGCACGGTCGACCGGCCGGGTCCTCGGCCTGCCCCGCTGGGCGGTCGAGATCATCCCGACCCTGACCCCGGGCATCGCCGTCTGGGACGTCAACGGCAACGTCCAGGTGGTCAAGCACCTCATCACCGAGACGGAACGCCCACTGGTCTTCACCGACCGGGCGATGACGGAGTCGTCCGCCGACCACCTCCTCTCCGGCGACGCCATGCGCGCCGCCGAACTGGAGGCCGAGGAGAGGGCGGCGGCCTTCATGGAGCAGCATCTCAGCGATCTCGACGGCTCCACCGAGTCCACGGTGGCGTGAGATGAGCCCGCACCCCGACCGGTACGACGACCGGCCCGCCCCCCGGAGCGAGGGGGCGGGCGGCATCCCCGACGGCCTGCTGATCGGCGTGCTGGGCTTCCTCCTGGGCATGACCCTGATGGTGTGGTCGGCGACCGGCCTCGCGGGCTGGTTCTCCCGCGGCGCCTGGCCGGACGCGATCACCTTCACCCGTACACCCCTGGCCATGCGGCACCTGATCGGCGAACCGCACGACATCGCCGGCGCCTGGCCCGACACCCCGGCCTCCCAGTTGTCGGGTTACGGCCTCTTCTGGGGCCTGTTCATCGGCCAGTTGATGGTGCTGCTGGTCCTCGCCGTGTTCGTGATGGGCACGGTCGCCCGGTGGCGGGCGGGACGGGTGCGAAGACGCGCGCAGACACGGACGGCCAAGGCGGCCGGGGCCTTCGCGGACACACCCGATCCGATCGTGCCGCCGGCCCGGACGGAACAGCGGCCGCTGCCGGACCGGCCCCTGGAGAGCGCCCCCGGGGCGGCCGAGGGCGGGCAGCCGGCCCAGCAGGTCCACGAGTATCAGGCCTCACCGGCGCAGGCACACACCGAGGCACCGGCGCCCGCCCGTCCGGTCCCGCGGACGCACGGTCAGACGGCCGAGCGGGCGGCGGTGCCAGGACACTCGGGCTCGCAGGCATCGCAGCACGACGGCGGCCGGGAGACCGTCGCCGCCGAGGCCGCGGCATCCGGTGGCGCCAGTGCAGCCCGGCCATCCGCTCCCGCCGCGACAGCGCAGCAGAGGCCCGCGTGGGCCTCCCCGCACGCGGTCGTCCTCGCCCCGGCCGAGACCCGCCACCCCACCGCGGCCCAGGCCGTACGCGACGCCGAGGGCCCGGTCCTCGTCATCACCTCCGACCCCCGCACCTGGTCGGAGACCAAGGACGCCCGCGCCAAACTGGGCCCCGTCCTCCTCTACGACCCGGCCCACCGCTGTGACACCCCGGCCCGGCTGCACTGGTCCCCCGCGGCAGGCTGCGAGGACAAGGAGACGGCGGCGGCCAGAGCGGCCGCTCTCCTCGCCCCGGTGCGCCCCTCCGCCAAGGCGGACCAGGCGATGGCCGATGTCGCGGAGACGCTCATGCGCAGCTACCTGCACGCGGCCGCGGTGGAGGGCAGGGCCTTCCGCCATGTCCACCGCTGGGCCCAGGGTTCTCAGGTGCAGGACGCCGTACGGGCTCTGCGGACGAATCCCAAGGCCGCGTCCGGCGCCGCCGGCGAACTGGAGGCCGTGCTCGTCTCGCACCCCGAACGCCGTGACATCGCGCAGGAGCTGACGGCCCGTGCGCTGTCGTCGCTCGGCACGGTCAACATCCGAGAATCCTGCGCTCCGAACCGAAGTGACAGCCTTGCCTTGGATTCCTTCGTCAACGAAGGGGGCACGCTTTATCTGGTCGGTGAACCGATCGAGGACCCCAAGGCGGCCCCCGGCGCCATGCCGCTCCTGACGGCCCTCGCCTCAAGCGTGGTCGAGCGTGGCCGGCGCATGGCCGAACGGTCATCCTCCGGTCGGCTCGACCCACCACTCACGCTCGTCCTGGACGACGTCGCGGCCGTGGCCCCGCTCCCCCAGCTCCCCGATCTGCTGACCACGGGCCCGGCCCGCGGCCTGCCGACCCTGGCTCTCCTGCGCTCCCGCGAGCAACTCCGCTCGCGCTGGCCGCAGTACGAGCTTCCGGTCTGACGCGGAGGCAGGTCCGGCGCGGCCGCACGCATCCGACGCTCGGGCCCGTCCAGCGCTCGGGCCCGTCCAGCGCTCGGGCACGTCCGGCAAGCTGCACGCCTCGCAGCAAGGCTGGTCCCACGACCGTCGGCCGACCTCAGCCCCGAGTGATGGCGAACTCCAGCTCCAGCTGCCCGGTGTCGCCCGGCATCGGCGTGGTCTCTCCGGTGGGAAGGAAGCCCGCCTTCCGGTAGAACGCCTCGGCGCGGCCGTTCTTCTCGTGCACGAACAACCGCACGCGCTCGAGTCCGGCCTCCCAGGACCAGGCGAGAGCGGCGTCGAACAGCCCCAGGGTCACCCCGGCCTCGCTCCCCCTGTACTCCGGCCGCACGTAGACCCCGACCAGATGCGCCTGACTGCGCTCGGGCACCTCCCCGAACGCGTCCGGCACACCGGCCTGTTCGACCAGTACGGTCACGGACCCGGCCCACACCCCGTCCCCGCCCACGGCCACGATCTGCTGCCGTGCGGTGGCACCGACGGCCGCCCCGGACGCCCTGTCCTGCCAGAAGCCGTCCGGCTCGGCGACCGCCTTCTCGTAGGTCTCCAGGAACGCGAGGTGCGCGACGGGGTCCCGCAGGGCGTCGAGCCTCAGCTCCTTCACCTGCCGCCACTCGTCGGAACGTATGGAGCGCATGACGTGGGTCTTGGAATCCATGGCTGTCACCGTAGTACGCGTGTACGGCCGGGCTCATCCGATATCCACCCTGCCGATCACGGCCGGCCCGGCCACCGTCATGCTCTTCCCTGTACGGCATTGTGAGCCGACCGATCCGATCACGCGCAAGCTCGTCAGGGAGAACACCGCATGGCCAAAGTCCAACTAGAGGAACTCCGCAGCGTCATTCATCCCACGGGCAAGCTGGACAGCCGGGCGGAGCACTGGGCCGGCCGCCTCTACATGAGGTCTCTCTCCCTGCGTGTGACCCGCCATCTCGTCGACACCCGTATCTCGCCGAACCAGATCACCGTGATCATGGTCTTCGCGGGGATGCTCTCGGGAGTCGCCCTGATCCTGCCGGGCCTCGGTGGCGCCGTCCTCTCCGTCGTCTTCATGCAGCTGTATCTGCTGCTCGACTGCGTGGACGGCGAAGTGGCCCGCTGGCGTCGCCAGTTCAGCCCGCTCGGTGTCTACCTGGACCGCCTCGGCGCGTATCTCGCCGACGCGGCCGTGATGGTGGGCATGGGCATCCGCGCCGCCCAACTCGGCCTCGACCTCTATCTGGTGGCCGGTCTGGCCGCGGCGATCGGCGTCCTGCTCCTGAAGTCGTCCTCCGACCTGGTGCACGTGGCCCGTTCCGACAGCGGCATGGAGAAGGCGACCGACGCCTCCGTCGTCCCGCGCTCCGGCGGTCTCGCCCGGGTCCGCCGGCTCGCGTCGGCCGTGGGTCTCCACCGCCTGGTCAACGGCATCGAGTGCACGATCCTGCTGCTCGTCACCGCCGTCGTGGACCTGGCTCTCGGCGACCTGACGGCCACGCGCGTCGCGACCGTCGCCGTGACGGCGATCGTGTGGCTGCTCGTGCCGGCGCACGTCGTCTCGATCGTCGCGTCGTCCCGCCTGAAGTAGCCCGGACAAGCGGAGCAGAACCAGAAAGGGGGCGGTCTCCACGTGGAGACCGCCCCCTTTCACCTGCCAGCTCGTTCACCCGCCCCACCTCACACCGATCTCATGGCCCTGGGAATGTTTTCGGGTGTGGGGGAATTGGTGGTGAACGCAGAAAACCCCCGTACCGGTATCCCCGGTACGGGGGTTTTCTTCAAAATTTGTTCGGCGGCGTCCTACTCTCCCACAGGGTCCCCCCTGCAGTACCATCGGCGCTGTGAGGCTTAGCTTCCGGGTTCGGAATGTAACCGGGCGTTTCCCTCACGCTATGACCACCGAAACACTATGAAACTGTCAACCGGAGCCGTGGCATAGCTACGACGGTTGTTCGTGGTTTCAGAACCAACACAGTGGACGCGAGCAACTGAGGACAAGCCCTCGGCCTATTAGTACCAGTCACCTCCACCCGTTACCGGGCTTCCAGATCTGGCCTATCAACC